>CALFFK010000009.1 GCA_937957975.1 uncultured Neomegalonema sp. | reverse complement strand
CATCTTCTGATGGTGTTCGAGGTTGGCACGGCCACGATGATGGGCGCGAAAGGCGCGATCAAGCCCGTCTATACGCTGATGGAAGAAACCGGAAAAGACTTCGACCCGGACGCCTATATGAGCGCGGTCAAGGGCTACTACACCACGACAGACGGCGAGATGCTGTCACTGCCTTACAATTCTTCTACTCCGGTTCTCTATGTCAACGAGACCGCTTTGGGCGAGGCAGGGCTGAACCCCAAAATGGACCTTTCCACATGGGAGAACGTCAGCGCGGCGCTTGATGTCCTCAAGGAAGCGGGCCACGAATGCCCCCTCACAACCGCATGGCAAAGCTGGATTCACCTCGAAAACTTTGGTGCCTGGCACAATACGCCTTTCGCAACAAAGGAGAACGGCTTCGCCGGTCTTGATACAGAACTCAGCTTTAATGGCCCCCTGCACGTCAAACATATCGGGCAAATGGGTGAATGGGCAAAAGACGGCAAATTCATCTATGCGGGCCGCCGCAATGAAGGGGGCGCACGCTTTCGTGCCGGAGAATGCGCACTCTTCACCGAAAGCTCGGCGGGCTATGCCGGGGTAAAAAAGGAAGCAGATTTCGACTTCTCCATTCGCCCCCTTCCCTATTGGGTCACGGCAGCCGAAGCGCCACAGAATACAATCATCGGCGGGGCTTCGCTCTGGGTCATGGAAGGACATGAGAAAGAAGAATACGCAGGGGTTGCAGAATTCCTGAACTTCCTCTCAAAGGCTGAAATCCAGTCGAAATGGCATCAGAATACCGGCTACCTGCCCATTACGACCGCCGCCGCCGGTTTGACCAAAATAGAGGGGTTCTATGACGAGAACCCCGGCACCGAGATCGCCGGGATGCAGATGACCGGCAAGGCTCCGACCGGCAACTCGAAAGGTCTGCGCCTTGGTTCCTTCGATCAGATCAGGGGCATAATCGACGAAGAACTTGAAGCCGTCTGGTCCGGCGACAAGGACGCGCAGGAAGCAATGGACAGTGCCGTCAAACGCGGCAACGCCCTGCTCCGCCGTTTCGAACGCGCGAATAGATAACGTAACGACCTGTCATCCCCGTCAAAGCGGGGATGACATCGGGCAACAATGCAAAAGCGCGTCGTCTTCAACAACCGTACCCTGCCCTACCTGCTGGTTGCGCCCCAGTTGCTGGTTACGCTTGTCTTTTTCTTTTGGCCAGCTGCACAGGCCATCCGGCAATCGCTATACCTGCCTGACCCTTTCGGCCTGAGCGAACAATTTGTTGGGCTGGAGAATTTCCGTTTCCTGCTCGAAGATCCCTATTATCGCGCATCCTTTGGCACAACGGCGATTTTCAGCACGCTGGTCACGCTGACCTCCATGAGCGTCGCGCTGTTCCTCGCGGTTCTGGCGGATCGCGTCATAAAAGGATCGGGAGCCTATCGTACCCTGCTCATCTGGCCCTATGCGGTTGCCCCTGCCATTGCCGGGGTGCTGTGGTTGTTCATGTTCAACCCCTCGATTGGCGTGGGTGCCTATTACCTCAAGATGCTCGGCTATCAGTGGAACCACGTCCTGAACGGCACCGAAGCCATGGGCCTTGTTGTCGTGGCTTCGGCATGGAAACAGATCAGCTATAATTTCCTGTTCTTCCTTGCCGGATTACAGGCGATTCCAAAATCAGTGATCGAAGCGGCGGCTATCGACGGGGCGGCGTTCTGGAAACGGTTCTGGACCATCGTATTCCCGCTGCTTTCCCCCACGACCTTCTTCCTGTTGGTCATCAACGTCGTCTACGCCTTCTTCGAAACCTTCGCCGTCATCCACACCATCACCGCCGGGGGACCAAGGCAGGACACGACGATCCTCGTCTACAAGGTCTTCGCGGATGGTTTCGTCGGGCAAGACCTCGGTTCCAGCGCGGCGCAATCGGTAATCCTGCTATTCCTCGTCGGCATACTCACCGTGATCCAGTTCCGATACATTGAGCGCAAGGTACACTATTGATGGCCCAGCGGGATGGCATGGTCGAAAAACATGGCGTGGGGCGATGGCTGACGCATTTGGGGCTGATAATCGGCATCCTCATCATCTGCTTTCCAATCTGGTTTGCCTTTGTCGCCAGCACGGTGACTCAGGAAGACATTATCCGCCCACCCATGCCCCTCTGGCCGGGGCCGCATCTGATCGAAAACTACAGCCGCGCGCTGTTCAGCGGGGTCAATACGCCCGTGCTGAACATGCTGTTCAACTCAACTGTCATGGCGCTGGGGATTACGCTGGGCAAGATCGTCATTTCGATCCTCAGCGCCTTCGCCATCGTCTATTTCAGGTTTCCGGGGCGGATGCTGTGTTTCTGGCTGATCTTCCTGACGCTCATGCTACCCGTCGAAGTGCGGATCGTGCCAACATACGAGATCGCCGCGCGCCTTGACCTGCTCAACAGCTATCCGGGCCTGATCCTGCCCCTTATTGCTTCAGCAACGGCCACCTTTCTTTTCCGGCAGCTTTTTCTGACAATCCCCGACGAAATCGCCGAGGCCGCACGCATCGATGGCGCGGGGCCGATGCGCTTTTTCTGGGATCACCTTCTCCCCATGAGTCGCACCAATATCGCGGCGCTGTTTGTGATCCTCTTTATCTTTTCCTGGAACCAGTATCTCTGGCCCCTGCTCATCACGACCGAGCCGGAGATGAACACCATCGTCATGGGCATCAAGCAAATGTTCCCGTCCGGCGACGACTGGGCCGACTGGCCGGTTATCATGGCCACCGCGATTCTCGCCATGCTGCCCCCGGTCTGCGTGGTGCTCTTCATGCAGCGATTGTTCGTGAAGGGGCTGGTGGAAAGTGAGAAGTGACATTCTGATCCATGTCAAAAACCGGCATCACCCCAAAAACCGCGTAACGTGGCATCCACGGGGGATTGTACACGGGTATTTTGCGCCCGGAGGGTGCCCCCGGATCATCAGGCAATTTTTTGCTTTGCGAGGCTTGATCTGTCAGAAAGGTTGCGCTGCGCGGCGGGTTGCGTAATGTCCGCGCGTTGCGGTGAATGCGTTGCCGTACATGATAAACTCGAAACGGGAACACCCCGACGGGAGAGAGCGCCTTGGCGGAATCGGACAGCTTTATTCAGGAAGTCAGCGAGGAAGTTCGTCGCGACCGGATGTATGATGTATGGCGGCGTTTCGGGCCATGGCTCATCGCGGCCATCGTTCTTGCCGTTTTACTCGCTGCGGGCAAGGGTTGGTGGGAAAATCGGGTCGAGACGCGCAAGGCCGAACTGGGCGGCGCATTACTCGAAGCCGGTGACATTGAGGATTCGGATGAGGCCGCAAGCGCCTTCCTCGCTGTTGCGGAGGGCGGGGAATATCAATACCCCGTGCTCGCCGGTCTTCGCGCTGCTGCGTCCCTTGCCGCCGCCGGAAAGATTGATGAGGCCGCTGCGCAATATGATGCGATCAAGGCCATTGAGGGCATTGATGATCGCTTTCGTGATCTTGCCGAATTGCGCACCGTGATGCTGCTGTCTGAACGGATGGAGGCGGACGAGATGCTTGACCGCCTCGGTCCACTGACGGTGGACGGATCGGTATGGCGTTTACCGGCCCTTGAATATGAGGCGGCGGCCCATCTCAAAAACGGTGCGCCTGAGCAGGCTCTTGCTTCCCTGCGGACTATTCTCGAATTGCCGGATCTTCTTCCTTCCGCACGAGGCCGGGCCGACGAGCTGATCGAAGCCATCGAAGCGACTCTTGATCCTGAAGAGAAAACCGAAGACCTTCAGGAGGCTAAAGCACCATCAACCGGCGAAGACGCGACAGTCTCCCCCGAAGAAGGAGCCGATAAATGATCTCCACTCTTCGCACCAGCATTCTTGGCCTGTCCTGCGCCACGCTTCTTGGCGGGTGCAGTTCTCTCGACGTTCTCGGCGTGTTCGATAAAGATGAGGTCCGCCTTGACGGTGATCGCGTTGCCGTGCGCAAAACGAACGCTGAAACAAACACTGTCTCAAGCGATATTACCATCGCCCTGCCGCGCGCTGTTTCCAATTCAGAATGGCCTCAGTTCAATGGCAATGCCGCCCGTTCGATTGGCCATGTCGCCTCACCCGGTTCCCTGCAACAGGCATGGCGCGTGAGTGCGGGCAGCGGATCAGGAGGCCGGGTTGTCGCATCGCCCATCGTCGCCGATGGGCGCGTCTATACCATGGACGCGGAATCCACAGTCTCCGCCCTTGATGCGAGCAGCGGTGCGGAAATCTGGAGCGTCGATCTGACACCAGACTCCGAGAACGCCATCGACGGTTTCGGCGGTGGTCTTGCCGCAGAAAATGGACGTCTCTACGTCTCCAGCGGTTTTGGTTTTCTGGCTGCCCTTGATGCGGCCAGCGGCGCGGAAATCTGGAAAAGTTTCATGCGCGCACCCAGTCGCTCTGCTCCGGCCATCGCCGGGGGGCGCGTCTTCGCCGTAACCCGCGAAAACCGTATCTTTGCTTTCGATACCGAAACCGGCGAAGCCGATTGGGATAGCAGCGGCCTTGAACAAACTGCCGGTATTCTGGGTGGCGCAGGCCCGGCGGCAACCGATGAGGTTGTCGTTGCCCCCTATTCCTCCGGCGAACTCGTCGCCTATATCGCGTCATCCGGTCGCACGATCTGGGAAGACGACCTCACTGGCATCCGGGGGGCGGGCGGTGTTGCGGCCCTGACCGACGTAACAGGTGATCCCGTGATTGCCGATAACGTCGTTTACGCGGCCAGTCAGGCCGGACGCCTCGTCGCCATTGATCTACGCGGTGGTGAGCGCGTCTGGACACGCAATATCAGTAGTACCCAGGCGCCCTATGTTGCCGGAAACGCTGTTTTCGTCGTCAGTGATGGGGGCGATCTCTACGCACTCGACCGCGAAACGGGCGATACGGCGTGGCGTGTTCCGCTTGGCGGTTTCAAAGACCCCGATGATCGCGAGGAGCCTATCGTCTGGGCCGGACCAATTGCAGCGGGTAATCGCCTGTTGCTAACATCCAGCACTGAACGCCTGATCGCGGTTGATCCCACCAATGGCGTTATTGTGGCCGAGACATCCCTTTCCGATGGATCAAGCCTACCGCCCATCGTGGCGAATGGTACAATATATGTTCTGACGGATGACGCCGACCTTCTTGCGTTTCGATAGCCCGTGGCCTTCTCAGTAGCGATCATCGGTCGCCCGAATGTCGGGAAATCGACGTTATATAATCGCCTTGTCGGCAAGCGCATTGCCCTTGTGGACGACACCCCCGGCGTCACCCGCGACTTGCGCGAGGGCGAAGGGCGTCTGCGCGACCTGCGCTTCACCGTCATTGATACTGCCGGTCTGGAGGATGCGACCGACGATTCGCTTCAGGGCCGAATGCGCCGTTTGAGCGAGCAGGCCATTGATGCGGCGGATGTCTGCCTCTTCATCGTCGATGCCCGCGCGGGCATTACGTCAACTGACCGCGACCTCGCCGACCTGCTGCGCCGCAGGGAAGCGCGCGTGATCCTGCTAGCCAACAAATCCGAAGGCCGTGCGGGAGACGAAGGCTTTTACGAAGGCTTTGCACTGGGCCTTGGTGAGCCGGTGCGTATCTCTGCCGAACACGGCGAAGGAATGATCGAACTGCGCGACGCTCTCGCCCCACTGGCGGAAGAGTTCGAAATGGACGAGGAAACCCTGCCCGAAATTGAGGTCGCGCTTGACCCCGAAACGGGTGAGCCGGTTGACGCACCCGAACCTGACAAGCCCATCCAGATTGCCATTGTCGGGCGCCCCAATGCGGGCAAATCCACGCTCGTGAATCGCATCCTTGGCGTGGAAAAGATGCTTACCGGCCCCGAAGCGGGGATTACCCGCGACGCTATTGGCACGGGCTATGACTGGAATGGCGTACCCGTCAAGTTGTTCGATACCGCCGGAATGCGAAAGCGCGCCAAGGTCACGGGTAAACTCGAAAAGCTGTCTGTTTCCGACGGATTGCGCGCTGTAAAGTTTTCCGAGGTCGTCATCGTTCTGCTCGACGCACAGAACCCGCTCGAAAGTCAGGATTTGCGCATCGCGGACCTTGCCGAACGCGAGGGCCGCGCCGTCGTCATCGCCATCAACAAATGGGATCTCATCGAGGAAAAACAAAAGACCATGGCCGCGCTCAAGCTATCGGTCGAGCGGCTGTTGCCGCAACTTCGGGGCGTTCCTTTCGTCATGCTGTCCGCGAAGGATGGCAAAAACATTGATCGTTTGCATGAAGCGGTTTTGAAAGCGCATGAAATCTGGAATGCCCGCGTTTCAACCTCCCGCCTCAATGACTGGTTGATCCAGATGGTCGCGCGTCACCCACCTCCCGCGCCAGGTGGGCGTCGGATCAAGCTGCGCTACATGACTCAGGCGAAGACCCGACCACCGACTTTCGTATCGTTCTGTTCACGACCCGACGAGCTGCCAACTGCCTACAAACGGTATCTCGTCAATGGCCTACGCGAGTCGTTCGGGTTGCAAGGCACGCCGCTGCGGCTGTTTTTCCGCAAACGCGAAAATCCTTACGATTCCAAAGGATCGTGATAAAATAGAGCCTTTATAAAACAGGAGATACGATATGAAGTCTGCAATCGTCACAATCTGTGCCATGCTGGCTACGACCTCGGCCTCGGCACAAGGAGGACTTGAAGGACTGCTTGGTCAATTTCAGAACAAGGCAAAGGCTACCGCTTTTGATGCCGCTGTCGAAAGCCAGGCTCCCGGTCTTTCTGGTCTGACGAGTGCTCTATCGGACAGTCAAAAAGCGCAGCTTCTTGATCTTGGCCTGAACAATGCCGGAACCATCGGTCAGGTCGCAGCGGGTGCATCCGCGCTCGGCGCAGTAACGGGTTTGGGTGCGACAGCACAGCAGCCCGCACAGCCAGCTTATGGCGCGCAACCAGTTCCCCCCGGATACCAACAGCCTGCGCAGCAAGTCTATGGCGCACAGCCCACGTATCAGCAGCCAGCGCAGCAGGTCTATGGGCAACCTGCACAACAGCCCGCGTATCAACAGCCAGCGCAGCAAGTCTACGGGCAACCTGCACAGCAGCCCGCGTATCAGCAGCCCGCGCAGCAAGTCTATGGCGCGCAACCTGCCCAACCCACGTATCAGCAGCCCGCGCAGCAGGTCTATGGCGCACAACCGGCCCAACAACCTGCGTATCAACAGCAAGTTCAGCCCGCCGCCCCGGTAGCGGGTGGCACGAGTGGACTTCTCGGCGCCGCAATTCAGCTCGGCATAGGCGCTCTCACCAAGTAATATACCCTGTGTCTTCCCGCGTGGGCGTCCACACGCTTGCGCGGGAATATTTTGGTAGATGATGGCAACATCTACCGACCCCGCCACCAAAAGACCGCTCCAGAGATGATCGAAATCGCCCCCCTTATCCGCCTATTGGATATGCTGCACGACTATCCAGCCACAGCAGGGCGTTACGACAACCCACTTTCGTTGCTCAGTCGCTCTCACGCGGCTCCATCCGGTCTATAATTGGATTACCGCTGTCGCCAATCCAGACCAGCTTATCCGGTTCTTCATCATCAACCAGAACATCATAGCAAACCCAGGTCGGTGACGGGGGCCAGACGGAACAATACTGGTTGCCGCGTACTTGCCAGTTGCCTCTGCTGTCACGCCCCTTGTCGTTATAATCGGTAATGCCGTTTTTCTCGAAAGTCTGCACCGAACTCTTGCCATAGGCCGTGATGGTGGGAAGCAGGGTCAGGATTTCTGCTTTCGTCAATTGACGCTGTTCAGCCATGGCGGGCAAGGCAGTGCCGACAATCAGAACGGCAGGAAGAAAACGAGCGATAGACATGATGGACCTCTGGAAATATCTGCTGCTTGCATTGGGTCGAGTGCTTATGCACAGGCCAAAGGAGCACGGATTATGACCCCCACTATACTGCTGACATTTGCATTGACCAGTTTCCTGATTGCCGTTGTTCCGGGGCCAACCGTGACGGTGATTGTCGCCAACTCCCTGCGGGCGGGAACGCGGGCCGGATTGCTTAATATCGCGGGAACGCAGGCGGGGTTGATACCGATGATCCTGATCGTTGCGGCGGGGATGGAAACGGTTGTGGCGCTGATGGCCGAATGGTTCTTCATAGTGAAGATGGTAGGCGCAGCCTATCTGATCTGGCTTGGCATCAGGTTGTGGCAGTCGGGCGGCGAAATCGGATCGGGCGAGGTAGCCCCGCCAAAAGGGGGGTATTTCTGGCAAGGGGTGCTGGTAATCTGGTCCAATCCGAAAGTGCTGTTGTTACTGGGGGCCATCGTACCGAATTTTGTGGATGCGTCGGGAAGTGCATTCTGGCAGACGCTCGTACTGGGCGGTGTGTTCATGGTTATCGCAACAGCCCTCGACCTTTGTTATGCGCTGTTGGCCAGTCGGGCGGGGCGTTTGCTGACAAAGGGCCGCGTGACGCTGGTCGAACGGATCAGTGGCACGCTACTCATTGGCGGCGGTATCTGGATGGCGGCACTGAAACGGGCATGATCGCGAAAGAAGATATACTGCGTGTGGTGCAGGAACGATGGAAGATCCCGTGTGATGCGAAGGCAATCCTCATCAATATATCCGAAAATCTGACCTGGCGGTTGGAAGCGGACAATTGGCGACGTATCCTGCGGGTTCACAGGCCCGGATACCATACGCGAACGGGGATCGAATCCGAATTGGCATGGCTGGCGGCGGTGCAGGCACAAACGGGCCTGAGCACGGCGGCGGCAATACCGGGACTCGATGGGCATTTGGTCCAGGAAGCGCGGCTGGACACGGTGCGCCATCTCGTTCTGTTCGAGCATCTGGGCGGACGCCATTTTGCCGCCGGTGAGCCGATGGAACCATTATTTCGGCGGCTTGGTGAACAGACAGCGCATTTGCACGTCCATGCCAGAGACTGGGTACACCCCGACTGGTTCGAGCGGTTCGCATGGGATGAAGCGGCGGTCTTTGGAACGGCGGCGACATGGGGTGACTGGCGCGTTGCGCCGAATGTCACACCGGAAATCCGCACACTGTTGGAACGGGTCGAGCGGACAGTGACGCAGCGACTGACAGCCTATGGCAAGGGCGCGGATCGCTATGGGTTGATCCATGCCGATCTACGGTTGGCCAATGTGCTTGCCGAAGGTCAGAGGCTGCACTTGATCGACTTTGATGATTGCGGGTTCGGGTGGTTTGGATATGATTTCGCCGCCGCCATCAGCTTCATGGAAGACGATCCACAGACCCCTGTCCTGAAAACAGCATGGGTCGCGGGGTATCGCGAGGTGCGGGCCTTGGCGGAGGCGGATGTGGCGATGCTTGATACCTTTGTCATGCTGCGCCGCATGGCACTACTGGCATGGATTGGCAGCCATATGGAAGCGACCGAACCGCAGGCGCTGGCCCCGCATTTCGCGGCGGGAACGGCGCGATTGGGGGCGCATTATCTTGATGGAAACGGCCCCTTCATCCCCTGATTCCGGTTCGATC
Source organism: uncultured Neomegalonema sp. (assembly GCA_937957975.1). Lineage (GTDB taxonomy): Bacteria > Pseudomonadota > Alphaproteobacteria > Rhodobacterales > Rhodobacteraceae > JAHDDY01. The sequence goes on along the minus strand of CALFFK010000009.1, from coordinate 66,175 downwards.
AGTTCAGCGAAATACTCAGACCAAAACGCAGACCATGGGACTCGTGGTCGCTGCTCAAAGCAGGGTTTTCATTAGCAACGGCATAATCGTATTGGACATACCCGCCAATCTCATCCGTAAATCGCAGATCGCCACCGACGACACCTGAAATCACGAACCCCTCGTCCCCCCCGGATGGTGCAGCATCGAAACGCGAGGTAGTCTGGCCGACACCAACACCGAGATAAGGGCGAAACTCACCAGTGCCAAAGCTGCGCCGTACCGTGGCATAGGCAGGGCGCGAATTATCAATGTTGCGGCTTGCCTTGGCGATGAGGTCCGGGCGGTCGATCCGGTTGCGATATTCGACACGGGCTTGCCAGCTATCGCTGTCCTTGGCGGCGTCCTTGAGTATATCCCGCAGGGCCGGAGCCTTTACGCGCGGGGTAACGCGGGCCTCAAGCACATCGGGTGCGTTCATCGCACCAAGAATGGCGTGGCGTGGCTGGATAGGGGAGACATCACCAATGCTGGCACAGGCAGATGGCAGCATCAAAAGAGCGATGATGAGCATTCTTCGCATAATAATTCCCTCGAACTCGCATCACGCTCTGCAAGAAATATGCGAGAGGCTGTGTGGTGTGTACGCCGCTTAACATAGTGACAGTGCATTAATGCCGCGTAAGAAAGGCAGGGAACGGATGTTGACAAATTTAAGGACATACGGTCGATAGAATTAAAACAGGGGACTACGTATGAATTTTGGATCGGCGGAATTTCCGCGCACCCGGATGCGACGAACACGACAAGCACCGTGGTCGCGCGATCTGGTGCGCGAAACGACACTTCACGCCGCTGATTTAATTTGGCCGATTTTCGTGGTCGAAGGCGAAGGGCGGATCGAGCCGGTTGGCCCGATGCCGGGCGTGGATCGCATCAGCATCGACATCGCCGTCGAACGCGCACGCAAAGCCGCTGATCTCGGCATTCCCTGCATCGCCCTGTTCCCCAATATCGACCGCTCGCTGCGAACCGAGGATTGCGCCGAGGCCTGGAATCCCGACAACCTCGTCTGTCGCACGACCCGCGCGATCAAGGCGGCAGTGCCGGAAATCGGTGTGATGGAGGATGTGGCGCTCGATCCCTACAGCGCCACGGGCCATGACGGCATTGTCCGCGATGGGATTATCGTCAATGACGAGAGCGTTGAGGCGCTGGTGAAACAGGCGCTGGTACAGGCCGAGGCCGGGGCGAATATCATCGGCCCCTCCGACATGATGGATGGCCGTATCGGCGCGATCCGCGATACGCTGGAAGGGGCGGGGCATCAGGATGTGTTGCTGCTGTCTTATGCCGCGAAATTCGCCTCGTCCTTCTATGGTCCTTTCCGCGAGGCGGTGGGCGCGGATGCGACCCTGAAGGGCGACAAGAAGACCTATCAGATGGATGCCGGAAATACCGACGAAGCCCTGCGCGAGGTGGCGCTCGATCTGGCCGAAGGGGCCGATATGGTCATGGTCAAGCCGGGGATGGCCTATCTCGACATCTGCCAACGCATCAAACAGGAATTTCGCGTTCCGACCTATGCGTATCAGGTCAGCGGCGAATACGCGATGATCGAGGCAGCGGCAGCAAACGGCTGGATCGACCGCGAGAAAGCCATCATCGAAAGTCTCTGCGCCTTCCGCCGTGCCGGATGCGACGGCATCCTGACGTATTACGCGGTAGAGGTGGCACGGATGCTGCGCGGGTAATGTGAAAGCTGGGAAAAACCTACTGGATCGCCCGCCCATCCTTGTCGAACGCCACCACATACCCCGCATCGAAGGTCACACCTACAGCCCCGCCGGTCTCTGGCGGAACGCCAAAAGTCCGCACGATAAGGGGTGTTTCATCGGCCAACTTCACATGCACCAGAGTATCGGCCCCCAGCGCCTCGGTGAAGACGATCCTGCCGTCCAGCAGTCCCGCACCCTCAGCCGTCAGCGTGATGTGTTCGGGGCGGGTGCCGAGCGTACCCGCACCTCCTCCGATCTGTGGCAATAGCGTGGGCGACAGGAAGTTCATGGGCGGGGAGCCGATGAACCCGGCGACGAACATTGTGGCGGGGCGCTGGTAGACCTCCAACGGCGGGCCGATCTGTTCGGCGACGCCCTCGTTCATTACCACCACCCGATCTGCCATTGTCATCGCCTCCACCTGATCGTGGGTGACGTAGAGCGCGGTCGTGCCGAGTTCCGCTTGCAGCGCCTTGATCTCCATCCGCATCTGAACGCGCAGTTTGGCGTCAAGGTTGGAAAGCGGTTCATCGAACAGGAAAGCGGCGGGTTCGCGCACGATGGCCCGGCCCATGGCGACGCGCTGACGTTGACCACCCGATAATTCACGCGGGCGACGGTCGAGATAGGGGGTCAGTTGCAGCATGGTGGCCGCCTTGGCGACCCGCCGCTCAATTTCATCTTTCGGGGTCTTCGCGATCTTGAGACCATAAGCGAGGTTCTTGCGAACGGACATATGCGGATAGAGCGCGTAATTCTGAAAGACCATCGCGATGTCGCGTTCCCGTGGTTCCAGATCGTTGACCACCCGCTCCCCGATGGAGATTTCGCCCCCCGTAATCGTCTCCAATCCCGCCACCATCCGCAGCAGCGTGGATTTACCACAGCCTGACGGCCCAACGATCACGATCAACTCACCATCGGCCACATCCAGATCAACGCCATGGATCACGGGCGTTTTGCCGTAGGATTTGTGAACACCGCGCAGGGCTATCGTGGCCATCGGTCGTTTCCTCCTGGTGTCATTCCCGCATAACGCATTGGTGTCGAAGAATCTATTCAGGCAAGGCGTCAAGAAGGGTCAGCATGGCGTCTTCCGTAGGGTGGGACGCAGCATGAAGACTGATCGCGCAGGGATGCGAAGACAAGGGGGTGAGAGCCGCCTGGCTGATGCCGATAATATGAAAACGCGCAGCGTGAGAGGCCGCTTTCGCGAGGCGTGTGCCGCTACCGGGGGAATAGACAAGGGCCGTATCACATGCGGTTGCAGTATCAGGCAGGGTGTCGATAGGAAGCGTGCGGTACAGGATCGCCTCGATGGTCTGGAAACCAACCTGCCGCAAGAACGCCAGCGGAGAATGGCGGATTTCCGCACCTCGCGCGTGCACAACGGGGCCGTTTGAGGGATCGAGAAGGCGAACAGCGAGATGGGCAAGAGCCTCGGCATCGCCACCGGCGGAATGAACGTTCGCATAGCCCGCCCCGCGCAAATCGGCGGCTGTAGCGTCCCCTACAGCGAGGACCGTAGTTGTGCGGACAGTGTTTACGGCGGCAAGAGCTGCCGCGCCGTTGCGGCTGGTGACAAGGATCGCCTGTGCGTCGGATTCTATAACGGCAGACAACTGCTCAATACGGACAAGAGGGGCAATAACCGGAATATGGCCCCGCTCGCGCAGACGACGGGCGGTGGCCCCGGCTTGCTCTGCCGCGCGGGTGACAAGGACAGTGCGGGGGATCACGCCTGCACAAAAAAGCCCGGTCCTGCGCGGCTTTTCAGCTCCTCACCCGCATCAACGCCCATCGCGACCGCATCAGAAAGCGGCCCTTCGCGGGTCGTCTCATGCCGCTCCGACCCGTCCGGTCGCAGCACTTCCCCGCGCAGGATCAGGCGATCACCCTCGATCACAGCCAGCCCACCAATGGGCGTTTTGCACGACCCATCCAACGCGCCGAGGAAAGCCCGTTCAGCGGCAAGACGCGTCCCACAAGCCTCACAATGCAAGGGCGCAAGGGCCGCACGAATATCAGCATTATCAGTACGGGTTTCGATCCCGATGGCGCCTTGCGCGACGGCAGGCAGCATCTCGGCAGGATCGAGAATGGCGGTGGCAACATCGGCCTTGTCCAGCCGGTTAAGCCCCGACACCGCAAGGAAAGTCGCATCAGCCTCGCCTTCCTCCAGCTTGCGCAGACGGGTCTGGACGTTGCCCCGGAACAGCACGACCTTCAGGTCAGAACGCCGGTGCAAAAGCTGCGCCTGTCGCCGGAGTGATGCCGTGCCGACAATGGCCCCGGCGGGCATGGCGTCGATGCTGGCGAAGCGGGGGCTGACAAAGGCATCACGCACATCTTCACGCGGCAGGAGCGTCGCGATCTCCAACCCTTCAGGCAATACGGTCGGCATATCCTTCATGGAATGCACCGCCAGATCAATGCGGCCCTCGTAGAGAGCTTCCTCAACCTCTTTCGTAAAGAGACCCTTGCCGCCAATCTCGCCCAGCTTCACGCCCAGTTGCTTGTCGCCGGTCGTGATGATCTTCACAATTTCGATGCTGTCATCGCCAAGTCCATGCGCCTGTTTGAGCCGTGTAGCTGTCTCATAGGCTTGCGCCAGGGCAAGGGGGCTGGCACGGGTGCCAATGCGAAACGGGCGGTCGGGACCGTAGGCAGCGTTCATCGGGTTGCGTTCTCCATCGAAAGACGTCAAGTCCCTCTCGCGTAGCACGATGTATCGTTAACGCAAAGGGACAGGGAGCAAACCCGTGACCACCGTGTTGGGGATTGAATCAAGTTGTGACGAAACCGCTGCGGCAATCGTGCGGGGAGATGCAACGGCAGGGTGCGGGGAAATCCTGTCGAATATCGTCTTCGATCAGATGGATTTGCACGCGGCCTATGGCGGTGTCGTGCCAGAGATCGCGGCACGCGCTCATGCAGAAAAGCTGGATGTGGCTGTCGCCCAGGCGTTGGGGAAAGCGGCGGTTTCCCTGCGTGACGTCGATGCGATTGCGGTGACAACAGGGCCGGGATTAATCGGCGGGCTGGTCGCAGGGATAGCCTGTGCGCAAGGGCTGTCGCTCGGATCGGGAGTGCCACTGGTGGCGGTGAACCATTTGGAAGGGCACGCCCTGACGCCGCGCCTGACGGACGGGCTGGCCTATCCGTATCTGATGCTGCTGGTGTCGGGGGGGCATTGCCTCTTTCTGATTGTGCGTGGTCCCGGCCAGCATGAACGAATCGGCACGACGATAGACGACGCGCCGGGGGAAGCATTCGATAAGGTGGCAAAGCTGCTCGATCTGGGTTTTCCGGGCGGGCCGCGCGTGGAAGCGATTGCGAAAGAGGGTGATCCGGAACGCTTTGCCTTGCCCCGCCCCTTAATGGACCGCCCCGGCTGTGACGTATCGTTTTCGGGCCTCAAGACCGCCGTACGATTGGTACGGGATGATCTGGTCGCGAAGGGGGGCATGACCGACGGGGACATAGCCGATCTCTGTGCGGGGTTTCAGGCGGCAACGCGGGCCGTACTGGTTGGCAAATCAAAGCGCGCAATGGCGCAATTTCGCGAAGTTTTCCCTGATATTGAACGCACGGGCTTTGCGATAGCCGGGGGTGTGGCGGCAAACGGATCATTACGGGCCGGTCTCGAAACACTGGCCGGGCAAGAACGATTCGAAACCGTCTTCCCCCCCCTGAATCTCTGCACCGACAATGGTGCCATGATCGCATGGGCCGGTTTGGAACGCTTTGCTGCGGGTTTGCATGGCGATCTCGTTCCGAAACCGCGTTTTCCGATTGCCAGCAACCCGATGCATGGCGTGTGGACGGGCAAGCGGGGCGCGAAAGTATGATACGAATTGGCGTCCTTGGCGGCGGGAGCTGGGGAGTTGCGCTGGCACAGCTTTGCGCCGCGCAAGGGCATGAGACGATAATATGGGCGCGTTCAGAGACAGCAGTGGCGACTATCACCGACGCACATCGGTCGGAGTATCTACCGGGGGTTGCCCTGCACCCCTCTCTCATCGCGACGACAACCATGTCCGCCCTCCGCAATGTGGATGCGGTTTTATCAGTGGTTCCCGCGCAAGCGGCTCGTGGTGTTCTGGAGCGTGTCGCACCGCACCTGACGCCCAATGTGCCGCTCATTCTGTGCCAGAAAGGGGTCGAACGTAGCACGCTCGCCCTGCCCCATCAGGTTGCCAAAGACGCCGTTCCCGGCCATCCGGTCGCCGTGTTAACTGGCCCCAGCTTTGCCGCTGATGTCGCAACCGGATTGCCAACCGCCATCACTATTGCCGCCGAAAACATGGCGCTTTCAAAGGCTTTGCGCGATATTCTGGCAACGCCGGTATTTCGGCCCTACCCCACGGATGACCTCGTGGGTGCGCAAGTGGGGGGAGCGATCAAGAACGTCCTCGCCATCGCGTGCGGCATCGTTGTCGCGCGGGGGATGGGCGAAAGCGCCCGTGCCGCCCTCGTGGCGCGAGGATTTGCCGAGATGACGCGGTTGGCTCAGGCAATGGGTGGGCGCGCCGGGACGATGGCAGGTCTATCGGGCCTTGGCGATCTGGTCCTGACCTGTGCATCGGCGCAATCGCGCAATTTCTCGCTGGGTTTACGTCTCGGAGATCGCGCGACCGAGGCAAAAGCCGGCACGGTCGAAGGGGCAGCAAGCGCAGCAGGGGCCGTCGCCCTGGGCCAGCGTCATGGCGTGGAAATGCCGATTTCCACCACAATCGCCGCTATTGTCGAAGGCAAGCTGTCAGTTGAGGAGGCCGTCGATGCATTGCTGCAACGCCCGCTGCCCGACAGCGAATGATTGCAGGTCAGACAGGCAAGGTCGCCGCAAAAATCACGAGCGCGAACACAGAGAACACCACGCTAACGCCCGCAATGATTCCAACATCCCGAAAAACATTTCGAGATCGGTGTACGGTGCTGTTGTGATGCGATTTCATAGTACCTGCCATTTTGTTCAATTGCTGAACCAATACAGTTCGGGCATGGATGGTTCCGTATTGGGGGAAAGAAAAATTGTCCGAGATCAATCCTGTACTTGTCGTAACGACTCGCGGACCGATTACGGAAAACCGCCACACAGGGGCGCTGGCCGTGGCGCGCCCGGATGGGATGATCCATGCAAGTTGGGGTGATATACAGCGACCTATTCTGCCACGCTCATCAATCAAGATGATTCAGGCACTACCTCTCATCGAGTCTGGCGCGATGGAGAAAGCGGGGCTGACAGACGAACATCTCGCTCTGGCCTGCGCGTCCCACCAGGGCGCACCGGATCATACGTCGCGGATAGCGGCGTGGCTGGCAGCGATGGGGATGGACGAGACGGCCCTGCTCTGCGGACCACAGCGCCCCCGCGATTTGGCCCTGAAAGCCGCCGGGGTTCCGGCAAGCCGCATCCTCAACAATTGTTCGGGCAAGCACACCGGGTTCCTCACCTATTCCCGCCACATTGGCGCGCCGCTTGATGCCTATCTCGATCCCGCAGGACAGGTTCAACGGGGCGTGGCATTGGCTTTCGCGGAAACAACGGGATGCGAAGCGCCCCCCGAATATGGAATCGACGGCTGCTCGGCCCCGAATTTCATCGCCAGCATAGCCGGGGTAGCCCGTGCCATGGCCCTGTTCGCAGATCCGGCAGAAAATGCGCGGGGTACAGCCATGTTGCGCTTGCGCGATGCAATGCGGGCGCACCCGCTCCTGATGTCAGGACAAGGGAGAGCCTGTGCAGCCCTTATCGAAGCATGTGACGGGCGCGCTGTGGTCAAGACCGGAGCGGATGGCGTCTTCACGGGGATCATCCCGGAAAACGGCATAGGCTTTTGCCTGAAGATTGACGATGGCAATACGGCAGCAGCAGAAGCCCTGTGCGCGGCAACATTGGTGTATCTGGGCGTTCTGGATGACGCGCATCCAACGACCGACCGTTACGCCCGCACCTCGATCCGTAATTTCAACGGCGAGATATGCGGTGAACGGCGGGTAACGCTTTCCGCATCGGGATAGCAAAAACCGATGCGGCATGAATCAGCAGCTCTGGTCAACCTGTGGCCTGCTTCGATTTCAATGTCGTTTCGTCCTCATCTGGCTTGGCACCAGGCAGATTAACGACGCGAGTGAGGGGAATCCAGACATGGGCACTGGTACCGACGCCCTTACGCGATTCAACTTCCAATTCACCGCCATGTAGTTCCACCAGCGAACGCGTGATGGGCAAACCAAGGCCCGTTCCACTGTGGTTACGCGACAGTTCGTTGTCGATCTGGCCAAACTGCTCGAAAGCAATCTCCAACTCGTCTTTGGTCATGCCAATGCCGGTATCGCTCACGGTGATGCGCAGGCCATTCGGGGCAATCAGTTCTCCACGCAGGGTAATCCGTCCGCCCGGCATAGTGAACTTGATAGAGTTCGACATCAGGTTGAGGATAACCTGTTTGATGCGGCGACTGTCCACAATGACATTGGGCAGGAGGGCAGGGATCTCCAAACGGATATGCAAGCCCGCTGAAGATGCACGTTCGTGCAAAACGGTGCGACATTTCGACAAAAGCGTCGAAACATCGGTTTCTTCTTCAATAAGCTCGATCTTACCTGCCTCGATCTTCGAAAGATCAAGCACATCATTGATAAGTTCAAGCAAATGCTTGCCTGAAGAATGAACACTTTCTGCATAATCCTTGTAGCGTTCGCCCATAGGGCCGAAGAGTTCGTCCTTCATCACTTCTGCAAAGCCGATTACAGCATTCAACGGCGTGCGAAGTTCGTGGCTCATATTCGCAAGGAATTCGGATTTTGTCTTGTTGGCTTCCTCGGCCTGACGGCGCGCATCATTGAGCTTGGCCTGCGCGGTCTTCATCTCGGTAATATCGAGCATGTAGCCTTGGGCAATGCGCGTACCATCTTTTTTGGGCGCAATGGTCAGCATGTTGCGGATGAAGATAATCTGGCCATCCGCCGAGCGAATGCGGTATTCAAGCACCGCATATTCACCGTCACCGAGGTTTTTAAACCCATCCACGAAGGCCTTGTGACGGTCTTCCGGGTGAACGTGGCCGACCCAAAAGCCGGATGCGCACCACGAACTGACAGGATAACCAGTCATCTTCGCAATTTGTGGTCCGATATAAGTGAACCGCTGGTCCGAGAGATCGGCGGCCCATGGCACCACATTGGTCGATTCGGCGAGGCGGCGAAACCGCTCTTCACTCCGTTTAAGCTCGGCAGTACGCTTCTTGAAACCCCGGCGATGCTTGAGGAGACGTTCTTCAGCCGCCGCACGCGCCCCGGCTTCACGATAGGTCACAAAAAGAACCGCTGCCGCAGCACCAAGCGCGGCGAGCATGGATCCAATCTTCCCAAACAGGGACACCGAGAAAAAGCCAATCTTTTCGACGGGTAGAGTTGCAACAAAACCCTGATCACCAGTCGAAATACCTATGCTACGTGCATTGCCATCACCCGCCACCAGAATACCATCCGGTAACGCTATGTGATCAAAGGGGCCGGTCAGGGTTGCAGGAGCCGCAGCGATCTCGCTGAGAAGTTTTTTGGCATCAACCAACGCCGCGACAGCGCCAACCAGAACTTCCTGACCCGTGGAGGGGTTGAACATCTGCACCGGCATCACGCGCCAGAACACGCGTTCTCCGGTGTCAGAAAGTCGGATTTCGGCAAGGGTGCGTATATCGCCACCATTCCAGCCGAAGAATCCCGAAGATGTATGGGCATTGCGGGCAACCGCTGTGCCGAGCGTGCGCTGCATCTCGCGCCCTGCCGCAAGCGGACCAGGTAGTTTACCACTCGCACCAATCAGTGGAAACGCACCGCCACGGTTGCCGTCCGACGTCGCTATATTAGCGGCAGCGAGGTAGAAAACTTTGCCACCCGCGCGAAACTCGGTGATCGCCTCAGCGACAGGTTGGGCGATGCGATTGGCCACCTCGCGGGTCGGCGCACTGCGAAAGAATACAAAGGCGCGTACATCGTCGGTGCGCCGAAAGAAATCATTGGTTACACGCGCAAAACGCCCGCGTTCGGTCTGTGCATCTACAGTAGGGGAAGCAACGAGCGATGCAGCGATAGAAAGCCCCTGATCTATCGTGCCGATAGCACTTGCGCCATCTTGCCCGATTGCAGCGATGTTGGCAGCTTGCCGGGTCGCAAGATCACTCCGCGCACCGCCAGACATTGCAACAAGCGTCGCGATACCAACGACCAGCCCAATACCTGCCGCTGCTGCCCAGCGCATAATGTTCGTGTTCGACATGGCACTCATGGACTGATCCGCCTGCTCATACTTCGTTCGGTAGCAGTACAATGTGCAGACCTCGCCTAAATTTACGTAAAGGGGGGCGCATGAAACAGGTTTCGTGAACGGCAGGCGGCGGGATTCTATCTAAAAATGTGTGTATTCGATTACAATTTCCCTGCTTTCAGGGGAGCACGGATGAGCGTTCGGCCTTGCGATTGTTCTATATTTGTTCTAATAATCACAACTCACCCTGATGCCATTCCAACGTCGAAAGATAGCTTGATGAATGTACCTGTTTCTCCGCCCCCTACCCCTGTCAGTTCACACCGCCTTCGTCACCTTACGCAATTGTTAATACAGGATACTGCATTCATATATCTATGCTTTTCAGAAGAAAGCGCAGGTGTGTTCCACGCTGATCGCGGCGTCTCAACGCTTGTTAACCGGGTCTCCAAAGGCGAGGTCGGGACATTGATTGCCAATAACATCATCTGCGAATTTGCGCGATCACCACGAGGTGTACGCTATGCCCGCACAGGTAGAAAAGAACGTCGGGGAAAGACCGCTGCTGACCGCCGAAACGCCAGATTTCTGGAAGCAGAGCGTTTCTTTCAGGGCGCGCCCGACACCCGCCCCCGGTCAATGACCGTTAATCTGGGTGAATCGCCCCTTGGATGGCTGGCCCGCCGTAAAAACGCGGAAGGGAAGGCTTTTCTCACCAATGAAGAAGTCGCTGCGGGTGAACGCCTGCGCGCCGATTTTGAGCGCGCACAACTCGGCCCTGCCGTCACGCAGGATTGGCGGCGCTTCCTTGCCCCCGGCGCAAAAGGTGCCGGTGGTTCCGCACAGGATCGTGCTGTTGATGGTGGGGCAGAGGCAGCGCGACAGCGTGTGATGGATGCACTGGCAGAGCTTGGGCCAGGCCTGTCCGATGCAGCATTACGCACCTGCTGCTTCCTCGAAGGGCTGGAGACGGTTGAGGCCAGAATGTCCTGGTCGGCCCGCTCGGCCAAAATCGTCCTCAAGATTGCACTGCAACGTTTGATCGGTCATTATCATCGTGCAAATCCAGCCATAAAAAATGGAGAAATCCGGGCCTGGCAAGCCCCACCACCTTGACTGGCATCATCACCCCTATTACCTGTGCTGCAACGCAACATAGGAGAAAACCATGCAAAACCACATGGTCAAAGAGACGGGATTGCATATTTTCGAGCTTGCATCCTCGCTGGGACGGATGCATGAGCGCACGCTTTCCGAGTTGGCCAACGCAACATCGAAGACTCCCTTCGGGGCGGTATTCGCACTGAATGCGTCGTTCGCCCGTATGGCAAATGAGGGAATGGATACGCTTGCTTCGCGTTTGAGTGACGCGAATGCGCCCTCCCCGGCCCCCACAGCGACCCAGCCGGTTGCGAAGGCTGCCCCCAAGGCAGAACCCGCGAAGAAATCCGCACCGCCCGCCGTAGAAACGGCATCCATAACCGTCATGGCTGATGATGATACATTCGAGCCGGATGTGAGCGATGTGCTTGTGGAAGAAATCGTGGCCAGCCCGAAGCCACCCGTAGAATCGAAAACCGTTGCCACAAAAGATGATCTGACGCACATCGCAGGAATTGGCGCGACGACCGCCAAAAAGCTGAACGGTGCCGGGATCGAGAATTTTGCCCAAATCGCGGAGATGTCCGAAAGTCAGTTCGCCAAACTGCTGGCATCGCTCGAAATCAAGTCGATCCGTTTTCAACCAAAACAGTGGATCGAAGAAGCAAAAGAACTGATGGCCTGATTATCAACAAGAACCCAATGAAAAAGCCCCCGAACGTCATGTTCGGGGGCTTTTTCATGTCCATTTTCTATGCGGCGGCGACGATGGCCAGAAAGTCATCGGCCTTGAGACTCGCACCGCCGATCAATCCCCCATCTACGTCTTCGATGGCGAAAATCTCCTTCGCGTTGCCAGGCTTGACCGATCCACCATAAAGCAGCCGGATAGCCCGCCCCGCATCACCGTACCGCCCGACCACAGCCTGACGGATCGCATGATGCATTGCGGCAATGTCGCTGTTTTCCGGCACGCGGCCCGTCCCGATTGCCCAAACCGGCTCATACGCCACGACGACCCCGGCACTATCGGGCAAAGAACCATCCAGTTGCGCCAGCACGGTCGCTTCAGCGTCACCCGAATCACGCTGGGCTTCGGTCTCTCCGACACAGATAACCGGCATCAAACCGGCGGCAAGGGCCGCTTCGGCCTTCGCTTTTACCAATGCATCGCCTTCGCCGTGGTCCGCCCGGCGTTCAGAATGTCCGAGGATCACCGCGCTTGCTCCGACAGCCGCGAGCAATGCGGCAGATACGTCACCCGTATGAGCGCCCGCCTCAGCAAAATGGCAATCCTGCGCGCCAATGCCGATGCCACTATCAACGCTATCGTGCACGAATGTCGCGATCAGCGGAAAAGGTGGGCAGACAAGCACGTCGCAATGACCGCCTCCCTTCAACGCGCCGATCATCTTGTGCAATTCAGCGGCAGAGTCGGGAAGACCGTTCATCTTCCAGTTACCCGCGACGAGGGGAGTACGATTCATTGGGCAGACACCGTTTCAGGGGCAGTAAAGCTGACGGATTCGCCGCAACCGCAGGCTTCCGACACATTGGGGTTACGGAACCTGAAGCCGGATTCGAGCAAGCCGGTTTCATAGTCGATTTCGGTTCCGATCATAAACATCGTCGCCAGAGGCGCGATCAGCACACGTGCGCCATCCTGCTCAACCATCTCGTCTCCGGATTGGGCCTCCGTGGCATAATCCATCGTGTATTCCATACCCGCACAGCCGCCTTTCTTGACGCCAATACGCAGGGCATAGACCGGATCATCCGTACTTTCCATCAGCGTGGTAAGGCGCTTTACGGCGCGGGGCGTAAGGGTCAGAAGTGGCTTGTCGCCGGGAAGACCGAACATCATAAATCTCCTTACATGAAACCGAGTTCAAGCCGCGCCTCATCGGAAAGGCGTGACATATCCCACGGTGGTTCCCACACCAGTCGCACATCGACCTGCTTGATCCCCGGCAGCGGCTCAACAGCATCAGCCACCCATCCGGGCATCTCACCAGCCACCGGGCAACCAGGCGCGGTGAGGGTCATATCGACATCCACCGCATTCTCGCCATCGATGCGGATCGAATAGATCAGTCCCAGATCAAATATATTGACCGGGATTTCGGGATCGTAAACGCTGCGTATCGCTTCGACCACTTCGTCATAGCGTGGATGATCCGTGCTCGAATCGGGGATCAGCGGATCACCCATCGCGGCGGGGGGTGAGGGAGCATCATCTGTCATCGGTCTCTCCTGGACAGCGTCTTCTGCGCGGGACGTGGTATTCACCATTAACATAGGTATAGCGCAGACCACGCACCAGAGCGAGGAGTTCACACAACCGGGTGATCTCCCTGCCCACAGCGGATCAAAGCAGGACTACAGAAATGTAGATACCGGGTTTTCGGTATTGCCCCGGTTTGAATTTACCTGTCGCTCTGCTGCTTCGCCTGCGGCGTGCGACATGGCCCCCGCGCCGGAGCAAACACATGACACCATCGCCCTTGCAATACGCAAGGCCGGTAGCCGTTAGGGTGAATTTTCCGGAAATACGACCTCACTGCCTCGTCGCACGGGGAGTGAGGTGGTGGAGCCTAGCGGGATCGAACCGCTGACCTCCTGCATGCCATCCTCGAAATGGTTTTGTCATATTAATCAACGCAGTGACCGGAGAATGCGCGGGATTGAACGAAACTGGAGGTGCAGAAATCTGGTGTAGGAAGGCAGACAATATGCAATTGCGCTCAATCACGCGAAGAGAGGTTGAAATTGGTCACGGTGACCCGGAGATGACCGGAGACAAGCCAACTGTCGAAGTTTGGAACAGACGCAGAAGCGAAATCGGAACGGTGGCACTTCGCCGGGAGCGGACATTGCCTAGAAGCATGTCAGCGGCCAGTCAGGCGATCTCGAATAGGGCCGCTGCTCCCATTCCCCCTCCGACGCACATCGTGATGACCACATACTGGACGCTGCGGCGCCTGCCTTCCAGCAGAGCGTGTCCGACCTGCCTTGCGCCGGTCATGCCGTAGGGGTGGCCGATGGAGATCGCACCGCCGTTCACGTTGTAGATGTCCGGATCGATCCCGAGATGATCGCGGCAATAGAGAGCCTGGCACGCGAAGGCTTCGTTCAACTCCCACAGGCCGATATCGTCGATACCGAGGCCCGCGTTCTTGAGCAACTTTGGAATAGCGAAGATCGGACCGACGCCCATCTCCTCCGGCGCATTCCCCGCAACGGCCATGCCCCGATAGACGCCGAGCGGCGACAACCCGCTCCTTTCGGCCAGTCTGCTCTCCATAAGCACGCAGGCGGACGCGCCGTCGGACAGTTGGCTGGCGTTGCCCGCCGTGATCGATCCCCCCTCAATGACAGGATTCAGGGCCGCGAGTGTAGAAGGCGTGGTGCCAGGGCGATTGCCCTCGTCCTTCGACAAGGTGACCTCCTCGAACGTCACGTCGCCGGTTTCGCGATCTTTCACCCGCTTTGTCGCCGCTATCGGCACGATTTCTTCATCGAAAGCGCCGGATTCCTGAGCCTGCGCGGTTCGCGCCTGCGAGGACGCGGCGTATTCGTCCTGCGCCTCCCGACTGACGCCATAGACCCGCGCCACGTTCTCGGCGGTCATCAGCATGGGCATATAGGCGTGTTCGGCGTGGGTGATGACATTCGGGTCCTGCTCGTCCGAGACCCATTTGAGATAGGCGTTCTGGACCGCCGAAATGTTCTCCTGCCCGCCCGCGACGACGATATTCTGACCGTCCACCATGATCTGCTTCGCCGCCGTGGCGATGGCCATCAGGCCGGAGGAGCATTGCCGATCAATGGTCTGCCCCGCCGCTGTGACCGGAAGCCCGGCGGCGAGCGCGGAGAGGCGGGCGACATTCATCCCGGCGGTTCCCGCTGTCAGGACCGATCCGATGATCACATCCTCGACTTTAGCGGGGTCAACGCCCGCGCGTTTCACGGCATGGGATATGGCGTGGCCCATCATCGTCGGTGACTTGATGGTGTTGAGCGCGCCCTTGAATGCGACGCCGATCGGCGTGCGCGCGGTCGAGACGATGACGGCTTCCTTCATGGCGTATCCTTTCCGGCGCCGCCGCGCTGAGCGAAGAAGCGGCGTTGCGCTTCACGGGATTGCGGCGTTTCCAGCAGTTCCGCGAACCCGGCGACCTCCTGCGCCAACCCTTCCCTGAACGGCAGAGTGCAGGCGGCCTCGATGGATTGCAGACAGCGCTGCGGCGCGACCAGATCGCGGGTGTCCGGCTCGATCTCCTTGCGCATGGCGGCCAGATATCCGGCCGGATCGGAATGCGAGACGCGCATGTCCGCGCAGCGGCGCTTGGCGTCGCCATTTCCGGGGAGCCGGGAAGCGAAGTCCCGAACACCCTCGCGAAAACCGGGGCCGCTGGCGATCAGTTCATCGACCAGCCCGCAGGAGAGCGCCTCCGCGCCGTCGATCGGATCGCCGGAGAGGATCATGTGCGTTGCTGTCTCCAGCCCTGCGATGCGCGGCAACCTTTGGGTGCCGCCGGCCCCCGGCAGCAGGCCGAGCTTGATCTCCGGCAGGCCCATCATCGCTTCCGGGGTGGCGATGCGGTAATCGCAGGCGAGGGCGATTTCCAGCGCGCCGCCCATGGCGGCGCCCTCCAACGCGGTTACGAAGGGCGTCGCGCTTGCCTCGATCAGCGCGCACAGGTCCGGCAGGGTCGGTGCATCCCACAGGCCGCCGACGCGGAACTCGTGAATATCGGCGCCGCCCGAGAAGAGAGGCAGGGCCGAGCACAGCACGATCACCGAAACGCGGTCATCGGCCTCAAGGCTTTGGAAAGCCGCTTCGAGCGCCCGCCGCATGACGATGCCGAAGGCGTTCACGGGCGGGGCATTCATTTCCACGAATGCGATGTCGTCTTGGCGTTCAGTCGATAGCATTTTGCAAGCCTTGATACTGGTGTTGCGCGAATTCCCGTTCGATTCCATCCCAATCATCGCGAGGAATGACGGCGCATGGCGCATTCACATTTTCAAGCCATGCGAAGACCGACAGGAACGGATGGTCATAGACCTTTGTCGCGTGCGCTGCCCCCGCCGCGTTCCAGATCAGCGATCCGGCCGGGTAATCACGCCAGCCGCCCGATCCGAGACGCCAGCCGCTTCTGTGGGCCAGGTTCAGATAAAGCTCCGGCGCATCGTGGTTGTGGTCGCGGTAGAGCGTGTGCGGCCCGAGCATGAAGACGCCGAGGCGGAAATCCGGGTGATGCCAGCCGCAGGCGTCAGGGCCGATGAGCAGCGTGTGCAGGTTGCAGCGTCGGTAGCCTTCGCCCAGATCGGCCCCTGGCGGATAATATCGGTTATCGTCCTCGCGCCAGGTCAGGTCTTCTTTAGCCGCAGTCAGGCGGGCGGCGATATCAAGCAGGCCGGGCGCTTCGATCCGCCCGATGGCGTCCGTGAGAATGGCGTCATGGCGGGAGTGGTGGGGCGGCAAGTCCAGAAAACCGCTTTCACGCATATCCGTTTCCGCAAGGCGACGCAGCAGCATATCGACACCGGGCGCGGTATCGCGGCGCGGTTTCATGAACCGATGGATGGCGTCGATCAACGCCCGGATGCGCGCCTGTTTTTCACTCATGACGTCCCGTCCGCGTCATCAAGAAGGATTTGACGCAGCGCCTTCTTGTCGAGTTTGCCGACGCTGGTTCTCGGCAAAGCCTCCCGGAACAGTACAGCGTCGGGGATGGCCCATTTCGAGAGTTCACCGACAGCGACCTTTGCGCGGATTTGTGAGAGCGCCGCCTCGCGCACGTGGTCCGGGTCCGCCCCTTCGGTGCATCGCACGACCAGTACCGGCCTTTCGCCCCATTTCTCATCGGGTCGCCCGATCGCGGCGACCTCCTCGACGCCGGGACAGGTGGAGACGATGGTTTCCAGCGACAGAGAGGAAATCCATTCGCCGCCGGTCTTGATCACATCCTTGAGTCGGTCGGTGATCTGCAACGAACCATCGGCGCGCAGATAGCCGACATCGCCGGTGTGGAGATAGCCGCCCTTCCACAGCGCCCCGGACGCTTCATCGTCATCCAGATAGCCTTGCGCCAGCCACGGGGCGCGCACCGCGACTTCGCCCGTTGTCTCGCCGTCCCGTGGCGCGTCGCGCATGTCCGGCGTCACAACGCGCATATCGACGAGCGGACCGGGATAGCCGCTATGGGCGCGGGAGTCGGGCGTGCCGCCATTCAGGTCGGCGACCGAGAGAAACGGGCAGGTCTCGGACATGCCATAGGCGGCACAGAGCGAAATGCCCGCCGCGTCGGCCCGGTCCTGCAAGCCCCTCGGCAGCGCCGAGCCGCCGATGATGACTTTCCAGCGGCTCAGATCGGTCCGCGCGCAGTCCGGGTGATCCAGCAGCGTGGCGAGGATAGTCGGCACGCAATGGGAGAAAGTCACGCCCTCACGGGCGATCAGCCGCAATATCGCGTCGGGCGCATATCGTCCCGGATAGACCTGTCGCACCCCCAGCATCGTGGCCGCATAGGGGAATCCCCAGCCATGGACATGAAACAGCGGCGTCAGCGGCATGTAGACGTCATTCCGATTCACGCCTGCATCGCCCGATTCCGCCCCGAAGCCCGCGACCAGCCCGAGGGTATGCAGGACAAGCTGACGATGGGAATAGCTCACCCCTTTAGGCGCGCCGGTCGTCCCGGTGGTGTAGAACAGCGTCGCCATGCGGTTTTCATCGAAGTCAGGAAAGTCGAAACCGGGCGCGGCGGCGTCGATCAGCGTTTCATACCCTTCGCCGTCTCCGATGGGGACGATGATCACGTCGCGCTCGAAACCCGGCCTGATCTCCTCGATCAACGGCATGAAATCGCGGTGGACGAGTATGATGTCCGGCTTGCCGTGGTTGATCGTATAAAGCACCTGCGCCGGCGAGAGGCGCACATTGATCGTGTGGAGTGCGGCGCCCATCATCGGGACCGCGAAGAAACATTCGAGATAGCGGTGCGTGTCCCAGTCCATCACGCCGACGCGCATTCCTTCGCGCACCCCCCGACTGGCGAGGGCGTTGGCGAGGCGTCCAAGCCGTTCGCCAAAGCGCGCATAGGTCATCCTGAAATCCGGGCCGCTGACGATCTCCTGCGCGCCGGACACCGCCATGGCGCGCAGCAGCAACTGCTTGATCAGCAACGGATAGGCGTATGCACCCGGTGCGGAGGAGGATGAAACCATGCGCATGAAGTCCTCTGTTTCTTCAAGCAAATTTGCCGGTTCGCCTTCGGTGGGAAAAATGAAAGAAATTTCCGAGCGGCAAGACACGCTAACCGATACCCTGAGGTTCGATATGCCCATCATGCAATCGACAAAACGGCTCGACTCGCTGATGAAGTTGTGGTCATCGTCTCGAAACGCTTACCGCTGATCTCTGACAAGGACGTTTCTTGATAACCCGCATACCCACCCTTGTCTCCCTGCGCGCTTTCGAGGCCGTCGCACGCCACAAGAGCTTTCGCAAGGCCGCCAGCGAATTATGCGTCACTCATGCCGCCGTCAGTCATCAGATCAAGGCGCTTGAAGACTCCATCGGCGTACGGTTGCTCGAACGCACCAGCCGGTCTGTCGCCCTGACTTCCGCCGGTGAGCAATACTATCCGTCGATCCGCGAGAGCATCCAGAGCATCCTCAAGGCGACGCAGCGGATTCAGGCGCCGGATGAACCAGATGTCCTGCTCGTTCAGTCCTACGCCAGCTTCAATACGATGTGGCTTCAGCCCCGGCTCGCGGATTTCCTGCAGGCCCATCCTGATATCCGCGTGCGGATCACATCGTCTTTCGAGGACGGGGATTACGATATCCACCGCTTCGATGTCGGCGTTTTCAACGGGCCACCCTTCGACGAGCGTTTCGACTATACGCCGTTCTTCGAGACCGACATTTTTCCGGTCTGCGCGTCGGAGTTTCTTGATGGCACCGACAAAGCCGCTCTGAACGGCGTCCCGCTGCTACGTGTGCCGAGCACATGGAACGAGCCGGAGGACTGGGATTGCTGGCTGGATGCGGCGGGTCTGGACCGCGACGCAATGGAATTCGGGCCGGTCTTCGACAATTATCCGTTGGTGCGCGAAGCGGCGCTGAAACGGCGGGGCGTCTGCATCGCCAGAGCACCCTTCTGTGCGCGCGATCTTGAAAGAGGGCGGCTGGTCAGACCCTTCGATATTGCAACGCCGGAGCCGGGCAGATGGTATTTGGCGACATTGAAGCAGCGAAACGCCAATCCCCGGCTCGACCTGTTGCTGGAATGGCTATTCGCGGAAGTCGGGGCGGATCCGACGATGCGGCGGTTCGCCGTGTGAACCGCCGCCAGATCGTTTACGCGAACCACCAGCGTTCGACCATCTTCCATCCGTCGAGTTCCCAGTTCTTGGCGAGCGGGCCGTGGGCCAGCTTCTTGGAGTGGGCGTCGATGTAGTTGGCGTACATCGGTACGACCGCGCCGCCGTCATCGCGCACGATCATCTGCATCTCGCGATACATCTGGCGGCGCTTGTCGCCGTCGAGTTCTGCGCGGGCGGCCTTGAGCAGCTCCATGAAGCGGTCGTTGCTCCAGAATGTCTCGTTCCAGTCGCCGCCTGCGACATAGGCCACAGAGAACATCCAGTCCTCGGTCGGGCGACCACCCCAGTAGCTCATGGTCCAGGGCTTCTTCATCCAGGTATTCGACCAGTAGCCGTCATTCGGCGCGCGGACGACGTTGATGTCGATGCCCGCTTTCGCCGCGTGCTCCTTGTAGAGGACGGCGGTATCGATTGCGCCCTCGAAGGCCGCATTGGCCGCGTGCAGGTCGAGCGACAGGGAATCCATACCGGCTTTCTTCAGATGGAACTTCGCCTTGTCGGGATCGTAGACCCGCTGTTCCAGATCGCCCGCGTAATACTGGTTCGCCGGGGCAATGGGGTGGTCGTTGCCGACCTTGCCGTGGCCCTGAAGGATGGTTTCGACCATCTTCTCGCGGTCGATGGCGTATTTGAGGGCGAGGCGCACATTGTTATCGTCGAAGGGTGCGGCGCGGGTATCCATCGGGATCGTGTAGTGCTGCGTTCCCGTCACCTCGTCGATCTCGATGGACTTGTTGCGAGCCAGAAGCCCGGCGGTCTTGATATCGACCCGGTTCATCACGTCGATCTCGCCGGTGATGAGCGCGTTCTGGCGCGCGGTTACGTCGGCGATGCCGATCAGCTCCACCTCCTCGAAATGGGCGCGCGCGTCGCCCTTGAAGTAGTTCGGGTTGCGGCGCAGCTCCATGCGCACGCCCGGCTCGTGCTCCTCCATAACATAGCCGCCGGTGCCGATCGCGCCGTCCTCGTAAATGATTTTTCCATCTTTCGACGGGCACATCGGCAGGTGATAGTCGTTCATTACGAAGGGAAAGTCGGCATTGCCCTCGGCCAGTTTGAACACGACCGTATGCTTGTCCTCGGCCCGCATCTCCTCGATGGCGGCCAGCAGCGGCTTTGCGGCGGATTCGGAATCGTCGCCGCGATGGTGGTTGAGCGAGGCGAGCACGTCCTCGGCCTCGAACGTCTTCCCATTGTGGAATTCGACGCCCCTGCGCAGCTTGAATTCCCAGGTCTTCGCATCGGCACTCGCCTCGAAGCTTTCGGCAAGTTCGGGGATGATCTCGCTGTTTTCGTTCACCTCGGTCAGGTTGTTCTGGACCGCGAAGTTCAGGCCCATCTGCTGGAAGATCGAGACGTAGGTGGCGGGGTCGTAGCTCTCGCTCGTGCTGGCTCCGGCCAGACCGGCTCGCAGCATTCCGCCCTTCTTCGGCATTGCCGCTTCGACCTTGCTGACAATGGCGCTGGCCGCCGGAACACCGAGGCCGAGCGCGAGCGCGCCCTGCATAAAGCCTCGTCGGTCGGTCCTGCCCGTCGCGAGGTCTCTGGACAGCTTATCGAGATGATTCATCGGTTTCTCCTCCCTCGCGCAGAGTGGACCCCGCGCTTCTTTTTCATGTTCTGGCATGGTAGCCGGGCATTTTATGTCGCTGCGCTAATTTCTGTAATTCGCTAATCATTCTGTATGGCGAGGTCAGCATGCAGAACTGAAAAGAGTTTGCGATCATGTAGAGATAATAACCGATGTTCAGCGCAGAATCGTAGCGACACATCTGAGCGACGCCCCATGTTTTCGACGCGCGAAGCATCCGCCGAACGGTGAAGATGCGCTCTTCTCCACCGTCGATAAATCCCTGAAAATGTAGCACCGCGATGGTGGCAAACGGTCGTGCTGCTGACGCGTCATTTGTTCCGTGTGTTCCACATATTTACTGGACTCGTCGGGGCGCGTCGATGACCCCGCATCTCTCAACCGTCTCACTGCTGGTCTCCGGTCTCCGGAGGACACGGAACACATGGAACAAGATGATGCGGGACGCTGGCGATGGGACGCCTATCGGGTATCGGGACGGCAGCGATGACGATACCTCCCCATGCCCTACTCTATATATGTCCGTCCCGTCCCATCGTACCCACCATCAAATCCTGCTTGGGCTCATCGACGCGGCGGCGTTATGATCTGGGTCCGCAGCGAAATCTGATTATTGGCGTTCTCTGAATGAAGGTCGCCTCACATGTGACGACACAGGTAGGACATATGAGCGATCCAGAAAATGTTCCTGAATACCTAAAGCGCCTTCCCCCGGATACTCCACGAGTTGGTGCAGGGAATTTTGACCACACCGATGTCGTTTGGGGCGGGAAAGACGGCAGTCTCGATCCTGACGATATCATTGCAGGGCATGGGCGCGAGTACGATGCGCCATTGCTTCAGGTCCTGCGCGCCCTTGTTGCGGCGCACCATACAGATTTAGATGAACGGGGTGTAGCCGTTCTCACGCGCGAGATTTGCCGCAAAATCACGGGAACATCTGCATCAAAAGGTCGTCCAATTGATGATGACAGCGCCATGTTGATGGAAATAGCCTACCGGTATCATGAAGCACTGTATGCCGAGGGGCAGTG
Source organism: uncultured Neomegalonema sp. (assembly GCA_937957975.1). Taxonomy (GTDB): domain Bacteria; phylum Pseudomonadota; class Alphaproteobacteria; order Rhodobacterales; family Rhodobacteraceae; genus JAHDDY01. The sequence goes on along the minus strand of CALFFK010000009.1, from coordinate 44,021 downwards.
GCCCAATGGAACCGTACCGCTGAAACCCATTGTCCGTGAAGTACACAAAGATTTCGGGGCGGAGCATCTCGACGGGCGGATCCTAGATGCTGAAAGCCACATAAAGATTCTGACGCGAAAATTCACAAAGGACAGGGATATATGGTTGTCGCGCGTGACGACCGATGACCGCAATTATGATCCCACACGGCTTCAAAATATTGAGAAACTCAAAACCGGATTGTGCCTGCTCTCTGAGGCCGGTGTCCGGGTCGATATCGAACAGGTCGAGCCCACAACTCGGCCATGAAACGCTTCAGGGATTTATATCAGTGATTTGAGTCCTTCGACCAAATCGAATCTGTGTGACTATTGGGAGGCTCCATCAATTTGAGGAGCTTTCCAATGGAAGAAATCATCCCCCAAAAGGCACTGGGTGAGCAGCCCCTGCTCACGATCCCAAAGGCGGCAAGCGCTCTTGGCGTCCCCGTCTACACCCTTCGCCGTGCTGTGAAGGGCGGGCTTGTCCCGTCATATCAGCCATTTTCGAGCCGCGTTCTCGTTCGCCTGTCCGAAATTCAAGCCGTCGTCACTGCGTCGGGCAATGGAGGGTCGGGCGATGAGTGATCCAGTGTTCGAACATTGGGCGCAACGGTACCGGGATGCTGGATATGAGCCCCGCCCCGTCAAACCCGGAACAAAGGCCTGCAAGATCAAAGAGTGGGCAAAGCCGGATGCCGAATTCGGCGTGGCCGAGCTTGGCGGGTGGGCCAGCAAGTACCCAAAATACGGCATCGGCCTGCGTCTCGGAACCGAGTTCGCAGACGGTACCAAGCTCGCCGTGCTCGACATCGATGATGACCGATACATCCGACCGGCGAAATTCCTTCTCGGCAATCCGCCTTGCGGGCGCATCGGTAGCAAAGGCATCGCCTATTTCGTCAGGCTGACCGAGACGCTCAAGACGCGGAAACTCTGGGTCAAGTCTGAACAGGGCGACAAGTTCTCAATCGGTGAGCTCCTCGGCGATGGTGCGTTCTGCGTCATCCCGCCGACGATCCATCCGGACACCAATGCAGCATATCGCTGGGTCGGCACTCCCCTGCTCGACACCGATTTCAATTCACTCACCATCATCGAGGTATGACCATGAAACCCACCCAATTGACCTTGGTCGAAGCAGGGCTCACGAATCCGCACGCACTCGACCTATTCTCGGGCGAAAGCACCCATGATCCAGCGATGAAGGCGGTTAATTTCATGCTGCCCCATTCGCAAGATCCGGAATTCATCAAAGGCCTCATCGAAAGCTGCCTGCCCGAAGGTTATTCGGGCGACACGCTGCGCGAAGTGCCCGAGATGGTCGAAAGCGGAGTTAAGAAGGGGCTGCATCTGAACAAGAAAGCCGGAGCATATGGCCCCGGCGATAAAGGACCCGTCCCGTTGGGTTACCAGTCCAACGGCAATTTCGCGTTGCTGGATCGGGACCGCAACATAATTATCTCGGCCTCCCCTCAGCAATTGCTCTCAGGACAATATCTGATCGGACTTGCCCCTTCGCAATTCTGGATAGGGCAATTTCCAACGAGCAAGGGCGGTCTCAACGCCATGGCGGCAGGCGAGGCGCTAATTCAATCCAGCAAAGACGAGGGCCCCTTCAACGCGAGCAAAATACGGGGGCGCGGCGTCTGGCGGGAACGTGGCTCTATCGTCGTGAATCTAGGCGAGCATGTTGATCAGGACTCGGAGCATTCTTACCTCTGCTTCGAACCGCTCAAGACCCATCGAGGTGCTGAATTCGATGTCGAGCGTCTTGATAAGCTCTTCCAGAAATTCCCATGGCGCGATCCTGCCGACGCGAACTTGTTTCTTGGCTGGATGGTTGCTGCAGTGATTTGCGGTGCATTGGGCGTCCGACCTCACCTGTTCCTTTACGGGCCGCCAAACTCCGGCAAAACGACGCTGCATGATCTTGTGCGTAACATATTGACCCCGCTTTGCGTGGGCGCAGATGGGCAGAGTACCGAGGCAGGTATCCGCCAGAGCATCGGACCCGATGCACTCCCCGTCATCATCGACGAGTTCGAGACGGATCAGAATGGAAATCGCCTGAACTCCATGATCCGGCTCGCACGCAGCGCCTATTCTTCCGATTCCCCAGTTTTGCGGGGAACGCCGGAAGGCAACGCAATGCAGTTCAACATCAAGACGATGCTCATGCTCTCGGCCATCAACGTTGTTGGCATGGCACCAGCGGATGCGACGCGGTTTCTAATATTGCCACTCACAGCGCATGATAACGATCCGGAAACTGGAGCTTACATTGAGGGAGAGCGGCAATACTTTGAACCACTTGGCCCTGATTGGTGCGGGTATGTCGTGTCCAAGGCCGACGAAATCATCGACGCTATCGCCGTATTCCGCAAGGTCATGCCCTTGCTCGACAGCCGCCACCGCCTCAACATCGCGACACTGCTTGGAGGCGCATTCGTTGCGCTCAACGGGTGCTCTCCGACCGAAATGGAAGCTGAGGATTGGGTCGAGACTTACGGGGAAACCATCCGCCGCCATGGTCAAGCCCATGAACGCAACGACCCGATGGAATGTCTCAACCACCTGTTCGCGCATCCTGTTCGTGGGGAGGAAGGTGGAGATATGCCACTCGGTCATTGGATCGCCAAGGAGGTGGCCGCTGTACAGAGCGGACAGAAGCCTGATGCGATGCGCGACAGCCAACGCATCCTTGCGAAATATGAGATGCGAATATGGCACAGGGATGGGTCGCAAGGTGTCGTCATCCGCAATGGTTCGACTGCCATCGACCGTGTCTATACCGGGACGAAGTGGGCAAACGGCTCATGGAAGCGGGCGATTGAACAAGTCCCCGGCGTCTTCCACCCCGCAAATCCGATCAGATTCCCAGGGGTGTCGAACAAGCACCGAGGCACCGGTATGCCGCTTGATGTGATCCCCGAGGCCATCGACGATGCGTCCAAACACGACGAGTTCTGACCGGGACGATGGGACGGGACGGACGCGCATCGGGTATGGGGGGAGGGGGTACCATGTGTGGCGGCGCGCCTGTGCACCATACTCTCCCTCTCCCCCCCTCTCATACCGTCCCGTCCCTTCCCATCGTACCCATCCACAATTATCCCTTTTGAGGTTTTGGTTGGATCATTCGGTTGGGTGATCTGCCCTCGGTAGGTGTCCACGTAGGCCCGATGTTGACACGGGTTCCGGATATATTCGACCCGCTCAATCTGGGTCCTCCGATACCCAGTACTATTGCCGTTTTCGGACCTGTATACCCCCTCGCCGCGCGGCGGCTTGGTCACCGGGCGGCGGCGGTTCGCTGATGCTCCGATACTGACCTCCTGTTTTGTCAGCGGGGATTCAATACCGCCCTCCCCCGCATTCGCGATCCCCGGAGGCCCGGGTTTCCGGGCTTTCCATCCCTATTCCCCAGTATCGCAGGGCCCTGCCCTTGGGTTCTTGGTCACCGCTGGGTCACCGTTCTGTCCCCCTTTTGTGCATCCGATAAATTGTGCGCGGATTCCCGGGATGTTATTTTTGTTCATGAAGTCAATATGTTAGGAGATACATGATGTCAGATTTTACGCCCAAGCTCGGCGTATGGAACCGTAAGCGCAAGAGCGCAGCGGGCAAGATCGTTATCCACAAGCGCCACACCGTCAACTTCATCTGCCCTGATACCGGGCAGAAGCGGCGGACCACGTTCAAGACCAAGGCAGAAGCCGAAGGTTACCGCGATGCCCTGATCGCCGAGGTATCCCGGGAGCGCTACTTCAACCCCAACACCGACCCGACCGTTGCCGACGCTGTCGATCACTGGCGCTCCACGAAGCGTGGGACGGTCAAGGCGCGTACCTTTAAGGGTTACGAGCCCCTGCTCCGGATCATCACCGGGCCGCTGCTGCAGGGCACCCCGAAGGAGCGGGCGCGCTATACCGAAACCGGTATCAAGCCCCATCGCGACACGAAGCTGCTGAAGATGCTGGGCAAGGTGAAAGTTTCGGGACTGCAGACGGCGCAGGTTCGCCAATGGCACACCCTTGTGCGCCACGAGGTCGGGGCAGTCTCGGCCAATCGGTGTATCTGGATGCTCAAATCTATCCTCGCGCTGGCGGAAGAGGATTTCGGGGTGCGGGTATGCAAGTTCCCGACGAACCTCGCCAAGCGCAAGAGCAAGCCGAAGAAGTCGATCCTTGAGCCGCAGGAGGTCGCGGCCCTGCTCGATCATGCGCGCAGCGACAAGACGCGCGGCATCTTCTACGCCTTCCCGTTCCTGACCGGAGTGCGGGTCTCCGAGCAACTGGGCCTCCTGTGGGAGGACATCGATCTGGATGCGAGCGTCATCCATATCCGCCGCATTCAGGAGCGGGATGGGAGCCTGACGGACCAGACCAAGACCGAGGCGGGGGTGCGGGAAATCCCAATCTCGGGGATGCTGCGGCGCATGTTGCTCGAATGGCGGCTTGTGTGCCCCCGCCTTGACGGCGCGCTCCATCGGGTATTCCCGGGGCCCGGTGTCCCGAGGCAATGGCCGCTCCCACGCTTGGGTGGCGGTGGGCCGGTCCTCTACTCGAATTTCCTCAAGCGGTACTGGCGGCCAGCCTTTGCTCAATCGGGTATTCGATACGTCACGCACCACTCGGCGCGGCACAGCTTCGTGAGCGTGTTGCAGGCGGAGGGGATCGAGGTCGGGCTGGTCGCCAAGCTGGCGGGCCATGCCAACCCTGCCGTTACACTGGGCCATTACACCCAAGCTGTTCGGGGTGGAGCAGAGGCGCTTGAGCGGTTGGATCGTGCTTACGGTGGCGGCGGGTGAGGAGGTTCCCGAGGGCCACGGGAGGCCCGGGGAGCGGCGTCGCTCGCGCCGCTATGTCGGTCCCCGCCCGGTGTCTCGTGCCCCTCCCGATACCCTCCCGATGGGCACGGCGGCGCAGGCGGTGTGTCAGGGTCATCGAGGCCCCCCGGCCAGATGTACTAAATAGATGGACAGAGTGGACAGACACCTATGTTCACCCGCTGCGCAGGGCATTTCCCCGGGGTACGTGTGCTAGCCCATGCTCGGAGTGTTAACCTGTCCATCTATTTAGCCATCTGTACTAAATAGGTTGGACACTATGGACACGCCGACACTCCCGGCTCCCTTGGGCCCAGCGCCAAAGCGGTTCCACAACCAGCTCGTTTCAGCACTGGGCCAGCGCAGCCAGAGTAAGTAGGGAGCACGACTTCCTATCAGACTGCAGAGAGATAGCTACTATCGCAGCTTTGCCCAGAGCCAACGCCCTAGGAGCCAGATGCCGTAAGCTATCGCAGTAGCAACTGCGATAAACAGCGACAGCCCAACGAGTTTTGGCGCAAAGGAATCCATAATAGCCAGCGTGCTTAAAATTGCACAGATGCTCAGCACGACACGAAAGCGCTCTGGGCTCATGGTTTACCTCCCGCCTTGGTTAGACTTTCAACGAGAGTACGCTGGTCTCCTGTCATACCCTCTTCGGGAATAACTACGGTATTATGTAGCAGTTACACCTAGACCTATCTAGTTGAATCCGTTGCCAAATGCTAGACCCTTGGCATGGCATACGCAAACACAATCAGCGGGTTGAAAGCCAAGCGGCTGGAACTCACTAAGGAGATTGAGCGCCTTCGCTCCGAAGCCGCCAGCCTCACGAACGACCGTAGCGCGATTGAGCAAGTCCTACGCGCATTCGGATGCACTGAGTTCGAGAACGCCCCACGGGTCTATAACCCGACATTCGAGCGCGGGCAGCTTCACCGCTTCGTATGCGACTATCTGCGGACGCATGGGAAGGGCACCACGCGAGACGTAACCCTGGCACTCATTGCGGATCGCGGGAAAGACCCGGATGACCGGGAGTTCTACAACACGATCCAGCGCGCCGTAAGCCGCTGTCTGGCGCATATGGGAACGCGGGGACAGGCTACGCGGTCAGGGAGCGCTAGGGCGTATGAGTGGCGGCTGGTGGGGTAGCGCTAGACGCTGAGCGGCGATTGAGATTAAACTGCCTCAAGCGCCCGCTCAACGTCGATATCAGCATCCGGGATCACGTTGTTCAATTGTGCTGTTGCGTTGATTATGCGCGATATAACAGCCTCGCTGTAAGCGGACTCCCTAAGCATATCATTTTCAACTAACCAGCGAGACACTTTAACCCAATCCCAAAGAGGGTTCTTAGACTTGACCCGAACTGAGGGAGCAGGAAAACCCTCCCGCCTCTCACCTCTGATGTAGAGGTTTATACTAGACCGAGTGAGGTTAGCCCGCTCTGCTATATCTACAGGACTTACTAGGAAGTCCGGCTCAAACCGGACGACAGATGACCCTGCGTCTTTAATTTGTTTGTAGGCCGATAGGACGGCGGTTTTGTAATTATCGGCCTCCCTATCGAAGCTCAGCGCAGCAGAGCCTTTCATTAAAAGAAAGGTGGCGTCATCACACCCCGCCTCTACGAAGCGATCTTCAAAATCTTCCGCGTAAGGATCGGCATCTACAACAAATGTGAAATCATAAACAGTCATCTTGCCCTCCTTGCTCGCCGTGGGGGCACGCCCCGACGGCCTTTCTGATCTTGTCCGCGTGATGTTCAGGCACGCGTGGGGTAGAATTCACAGATATCCTGCAACCCTCCCTGTCTGCATGTTGACACCAGAGTTTACCCCACATATGGGCACTTTTCCCCGGCTCCGAATGTCGCCAGCCGTTATCTTCAGCATACGAAACCGCCGCCTCGATGTGCTTGTTTGGGTGCTTGCTGCGGGCCAATCTTCGCGCCTAACATCTAATGAAGTGTTGACGCTTGTCAACACCTGTGGATTAATTGACGCGGAACGTGAATGGGGCTTTCTCTGGTGTCAACTTCTAGTTTGCAAAGCTAAGTGCTTTCTAAATATGGTATAATCATCTCATCAACTGTTACGTTTTGGCACGTAAAATTTAGTTACTACGTTGCCAATACCCTGCCCACTGCCGCGATACCGGAGCCGTAGCCGCTGCGCGCGTGATTCGCAGGAACTGTCCGCCATTGCTAACGCGGCGGTTATCCTCGCGCCACGCCATTTCCGACGCATAGGCGTTGAGGTAGTCCGCTGCGATATGGTGGTGCGTACCGATTTCGGCGCGGCGCAGGCGGCTAAAGAAGCTTTCCGCGTGGTTCGTGCAGGCCTCATCCGTGGAATAGGCTTCTTTGTGGTTGATACGCTTGGTCTGGAACCGAGCGTGGAGCGCATCCCAATGCGCGGCCTCATCGGCATAGACGGTCGCGTCACGGTCAACCCGAGCGGTGATCGTCGGTACGGCTTCATGCTCGCCATTGAACACGAACGGCAGGGTGCGACCGTTGCGCTCGCGCATGACGACGACGACACGGCGCTTGCCGGACTGGTTGACCGCAAGGCGACGATCTTTCCGGTCTTCTTTCTTGTTTTCGGGGCGAACGTGGCCACCAGCATACATGCCGTCAACCTCAACTTCGCCAACCAGAACTTCGCCCGTGTCCTGTTCCAGCGACAGGGCTTCGCGCAGCTTGTGAGCCAAAACGAAGGCGGTTTTATATTGGCAATCCAGATCGCGGGAAAGCTGCAACGCGGGATAGCCCTTTGCGCCGTTGGCGAAGATCGCGATGGCAAGCAGGATATCGCGGACTGGCATTTTGCGGTTAGAGAAAATCGTTCCGGACGTGACCGAGAACTGTTTCTGGCAAGCCTTGCACTTGAAGATGGGGCGGCTCTTGTACGCATTGACCGCAGCGCAACCACAGTTGGGGCAGACGGGAGCGCCGTTCGTATCGGCCCAACGGATCGCCTTGAAGGCTTCAACAGCTTCCTCGGCAGACAGACGGGCGACTTTCGCGAGCGAAAGCGTCCTTGCTGCTGCTGATAATAGGAAGTGCTGAGCCATCGTACCTGTGCCAATCATTTTGATTGAGGTCAGGTATATTGGCCAATATATCTGGTGTCAACCAATTTGATTGAGGTTGACGTACATTCTTTTTCCGCCTAGATCGCATGTATGACTCCAGAACAATGCAGAGCCGCGCGCGCGTGGCTGAATATGTCGCAGACGCAGCTTGCCGAATTGGCGAGCGTGTCGCGCTCCACCGTGAATGATTTCGAGGCCGGTAGACGAGTGCCTATCGGGAACAACCTGAGCGCCATGGTGAGCGCCTTAGAGGCTGGCGGGATCGTACTTCGCGAGAAGGGCATAGACGGCCCCTGAGCGCGTCTGTATGCTTCTGGTGTGGAGCCGGAGGGGCTTGAACCCTCGGGAGCAGGGGCCTAATTCCGCCGCCCGTCACCATGACCGGCCCCACATTGATACGCGGCTACCTTCGACGGTCGTTTATAGAGACCACATTCCCCGTCGAAAGTATGTGATCCTTAAAGACCGGCTCTGCTTTTTGCTCGACTGGTCCACCCAATGTGCCAGCTTCCAAGTCGGCAAGCTCTTCAAGATCGCCAACCGGGAACGGCAGCGCATTGCAAATCTCAGCGGGAGATTGAACGCCCGCATCAATCAGCATTTCAAAGCTACGGCGGATCAGGTACGGGCTTTCCTTTTCAAGTTTGCCGTCTAGCGGTTCACCTTTGCGCCATCCGCGTCGTGTGTAATTCATCCACATCCGCCTTGTTGCGGCCTCATCCAACAGGCCAAGCGAGCCGCTGCGCATGATCATCGCGGCCACAGAAACTCCCCACCTTTCCTTGAGTGATAGAAAGCCATCGAGCGTTGGTGAAAACAATTCGTCTAGAAAATCTCGCTCAGGAAGCAGTAAAAAGCTGGCGAACGTGTCTGCTTGCTTTTCTAGAGCCTTATAGGTCGCTCGGTTATTTAAGTGCCTATCAGTGACTTTTGGATGCAGAAGAATATGCCCCAACTCATGCGCGGCATCAAAGCGTTGGCGCACTGCGCTAGCTTTGTCCCGTGAAAGCACAATGAACGGAATGTGGAAGCGATCAGACCATTGCGAAAAAGCATCCACTTTCTCAGCGCCTACATGAATGCGGGAAACAAGAACGCCGCTCTCTTCCAGCTTCTCAACAATATCGGGCATCGGCCCACGTTTGACGCTCCAGTTGCCTCTGACTTCGGCGGCGATCAACTCGATTAAATCTGTTGAAATTTGCAGAGGATCATCGGGTATAGATGCTTCCATGAGTTGTAATTGGGGAAAATCGAAAAAGTCGCCAACGTAATCGACAATCTCTTTCAACCATTTGAGGCGCACCGAGGCTCGGTCTAGGTCTGAGGCTTGAGCCGTCAGTTTTGCGCGCCAGAAAATCGGATTCTGGTCGCTGTCATAGGGCACACGAAAAAAATACTGCTCAGCAAAGCCAAGAGTTTTTGAAAGTCGCTCCACAACTTCGCGCCTCGGTGCTTGATGCCCGTTCTCATACTTGCTGAGAGACTGCGCGCTAACCTCAATCATCGACGCCAGATCCACAGCCGAAATGCCTTTTGATTTTCTGGCCTCAACCAGCCTTTCCGAAACAAAGCCTACTGCGATGGTACTCACTGCTCCCCTCCCCGCTTCTCGATGGGCTTCCAAGTCGGGCCACGCACTTTGCTGTCTTTCTTGACGGTCGGATATTCCGTGATCAGTTCTGGAACGCTGATATTGACAGCCCATTTTCTCATATCTTCGCAGGGCACGGAGAACATGAGCGAGCCAAGACGTTGCTGCTCTTCCGAAAATTTATCCCCAACCGGATTGTGCGTGAAAATCGCGTAAAAATCCTTGACCTCGTAGATGTCTTCCGCTTCGGTCAGCGGCATTCTGGGCATACGAGACGCAGACGCAAGACGGTCTCTGAATTTTGCTGGCTTAGGAAGATCGCCTATCCGGCGCACATAAGATTGCGTGAGTCCAAACGTCCCGCACGAAACATACCCATAACGCCAAGTATTTTCTGGCAATGGGTGCGCGGTTGCGCTCAGCCCATAGCTTTTCGCCGCCTCAAGCAACTCAAAATCAATGCGGTAATGCCGCTCGTCAATCAGGTTGAGTCTTTTCTGCTCGTCAACTCTTGCGGCCTTGTGGCTCATCTCGGAAAATTCGTCTGAATATGCCCGCTCTGAGCGCTGGTAAAACTCTGTCAAGAAACCCTTGGGAATTTGGGAAACCACCTGAGCGACCACATGCGCGCGCATCAGCTCTTCATCAGTCGCCATTCTCTTTAAGCCCTATATCGAATTGCCCGTAACGTCGTTTTATCGATAATTCTTAAAGAGAGCGTACGCAAGGTTATTTTTCCTTCGCTAGAATCGGACCCGTTGAACCGCCACCAGCGCCCGCTCCGCCTTCACTAGCTCCCGATACTGCCGCTTCGTTTTAAACGTCCGTAGCCGCTCGACGATCCGCTCCGCTTCCCCCACGGGGTCGCCCGGATGCTCCACCAGGATTCGCCGCACCTCCGCGTCTATCTCGTCATCCGGGATAGGGTCGAAACCGTTCAGCCATCGGTATATGGTGCGATACATGGGGGCAGCTTACGCGAGGATCGGCAAATGATCGACTGTCCACCGCCATACGCTGCGGACGATGCGGATAGCTTCCGGTGCGGGAACGGGGTTGAGGTTCGCATCACGGCGGACGTGGAGCGGAATGAGTTCTGGCTTGATGCGCCGGAACGAAACTGCGGTAAGATCACGTGGGTTGGGAAGGATGCCCTACAGGCCGCGCTCGATGCCGGGTCTGTGGAAGTTACCCAAGCATGGGATGCGCGCAGCGATGCGCTTGCGACGGATAATGCCGACAGGCTTGTCTCCGTCGTTCGTATCGACGGGGTAGACTGGCACGTTACAGCCGTCATGGAAGGGCTGGCGCGGATCGTCCCTCGCGACGGATACGAGCATGGCAAGTGTCCGCCCTATATCGAGAATTTGGACTAGCGCGCCCGAATGTCAGCATCTGTCAGTAGGGCCGGATGGATTTTAGCAATGCCGTTGAATCAAAAGGGCTTTTCTGATTTAGGTGTAACTGCTACATAATACCGAATAACTAGACACTTCACCAGCTCGACAACCGGCGCAGGGGTGTTGCCGAAGAATGCTGATACGGTATGGAAAAAACCGACAAGCTCCGGGACTATGGCCAATTTCAAAACCAAAATCGCCATACCGAACAGCATGATCCCTCTGTAGCCTTCGTCGTCAGTCATGCGAGACACGCAAGATTCGTGTGGGGTGGCAAATGATCCGTAAAAGATGTCATGATTTCTACCACCTCGAACTGACATTGAGAATTTGCGTTAAATTCGAAGCAAGCTTCGGATTCTTTGATAATTTTCAAATCATAGCCCATTTATTCCGTCAATATCCGAAGTCAGCTTCGGCGTATGGAGCAAGCCCTTAAATCATTCTTCGCCAGTCGGCTGCGAAGCCAGCGCAAAGCGGCAGGCCTGTCGCAAGCAGAGCTCGGAGAACGAATCGGAAGGACTGCCGAGGCTGTCTCCAATATTGAGCGATGTAAGAGCTTACCCGCCATCGATACCTTGATCGCGCTCGCCGACGCACTTGGGGTGCCGGTACAGAGCTTCCTGCCCACATCGGAGGCCTCTACGCCGGGTCGGCGGCGGCTCGATCAGGAGAGCGAAGCGGCGGCGCTGATAAGTCAATTGTCAGACAAGCAGCTAGATATTGCCGTGGTTCAACTGCGCGCCTTGCAGGGGCTTTAATCGCAGCGAGCCGTGACCCCAAGTCACCGGGCCGCGAACCGCCGAAGAACGGGCCTCTGAGCAATCGGGTCACTGGACCGAGTGACCCAGCGGTGACCGAGGACCTCATGGAGGCGTTCGGAAGCGCATCGAAATACCGCCCAACGCACTGTTCTGTATTGAAAAACCCCGGAGGACGGGGTGGTGGAGCCTAGCGGGATCGAACCGCTGACCTCCTGCATGCCATGCAGGCGCTCTCCCAGCTGAGCTAAGGCCCCGTACCGCGTTGCGGAGCGCACCATCTATTCGCGCGCGCCGCACAGTTCAAGTGAAAATTGACATCCTCACAGGATCATTTGTTGGTTTCGCCATCCTGAGTGTCGTCATCTTCATCGTCGTCATCTTCAACGACGTCTATATCGACGTCGATATCCTCTTCGTCATCATCATCAGTGGATGCCTCATCATCGTCCAGCCCTTCGTCATCGTCGATCAGGGCATCATCAGAAACGAAGGCGTCCTTGTCATCATCATCAGTGGATGTGACGACGGTAACATCATCTTCCGCATCCGCCGGCAGGATAACATCTTCCTCATCTTCATCGTCATCGTCAGGAATGGCCACTTCGACGAGTTCTTCGTCTTCCTCCTCCTCGACGACCTTTTTAACGGCCTTTTTCTCCTTCGCCGCTGCGGCGGCCTTGCCACGTTTGGGCTTGGAGGCGGCGATAAGATCGTATTCGGCCTCGCAAGCGGGGCAGACAATGGGCGTCTTGCCCAGGTCGTAAAAGCGAACCGAACAGCTCTGGCATTGGCGCTTGACGCCCCATTCGGGTTTGACCATCGGATAATTTCCTGAAATTCGGCGGATAAAGAACGGCTTCCGATGCCACAGTACAGGGGCAGATGTCAAAGCCCCTCGCGGCTTCGCAGACGATTTGTTGCGGTGCAACACCAGAACCGATAAGATACCTTAATGTCGTCCGGATAAAATTGCCGGGAGACTTTGGGGGACGACCAGCGAAACGGACGGGACAAAAGATGCTTTATCACGCCTATGAATGGACCCACGCCACGATCACGCCATTGCGGCAGGCATCGGAGGCGGGCCTTCAGGCATGGACTGATCCGCGCAACCCCTGGGCCAACACCCAGATGGCGCGAACGATGACGGCATCCTTTGAGATGTTCAATGACGCAACCCGCCGATACGGACGCCCCGAATGGGGCATCGACATTATCGAAGCCCATGGCCACCCCGCTGCCCTGCGGATCGAGACAGCCATGGAAAAACCGTTCTGCCGTCTTTTGCACTTCCGCCGTTATGGCGAAGGGTGCAGCGAGGGCAAGGACCCCAAAGTCCTGTTGATCGCGCCAATGTCCGGCCATTTCGCCACACTGCTGCGCGGAACGGTCACGAAAATGCTGGAAACGCATGACGTCTATGTCACGGATTGGCGCGATGCGCGAAACGTGCCGGTGACTGAAGGGCTGTTCGACCTTGAAGATTATGTCGAATACCTGATTGAATTCCTGCAATTCATGGGGCCAGGTGCGTCGATGGTCGGCGTGTGTCAGCCGGGAGTGCCAGCCCTGGCCGCAACCGCGCTGATGGCCGGGGACAATGATCCCTGTCGCCCGGACTCACTGATCCTGATGGGCAGTCCCATTGATACACGGGTCAGCCCGACCGAACCGACAAAACTTGCGGACGAGAAATCGCTGAACTGGTTCGAGACGCAATTGACCTCGCTGGTGCCCTTGCCCAATCCGGGCGTGATGCGGCGGGTTTATCCGGGGTTCCTGCAACTCAGCGGCTTTATGTCGATGAACATGGACCGGCATATCAATGCCGGACTGCGCCAGTACCGGCATCTCATCAAGGGCGACGGAGATTCGGCAGAGGCGCACCGGGCATTCTACGACGAATATCTTGCGGTGATGGACCTGACGGCAGAATTCTACCTCCAGACCATCGACATGGTTTTCCAGCGTCACCTGCTTCCAAAAGGCGAATTCATGGTCAAGGGCCGCCTTGTCGATCTGGGTGCAATCACGGATACCGCGATTATGACCATCGAAGGCGGGCGCGACGACATCACGGGCGAAGGGCAGACACATATCAGCCATACCCTGACGTCCAATCTGCCTGAGACGATGAAAGAAGCCTACACGAACCCCGATGTTGGCCATTACGGCATCTTCAACGGCAGCCGGTGGCGCACCACGATTCAGCCAAAGCTGGCCGCTTTCATCGCACAGCACCGCAAGTAGGCCGGTGGCCGCGATACTCTCCATCGAAGGCATCGCACAGCCATTGCGCGTTATCCGGCGGCGGGGCGCACGGCGGGTGACACTCAGTATCAGCCGCGCAACGGGGGTCGCGACCATGACCCTGCCACCCCGGATGCCCATGGCCGAAGCGAAGGCTTTCGCACTCCAGAATCGCGGCTGGCTGGAGGCACGGCTCGACGCCATGCCACCCGCGATCCCGTTTGAAGACGGCATGATCCTGCCCTATCGCGGCCAACCAAAGCGGGTCGTGCGGCGCGACGGGCGCGGGGTGCGGCTGGCCGGTGAGATCATCGAGGTGGGCGGTGGAGAGGATACCCTGCCCGGCGCGGTGGAGCGGTGGCTGAAAGCACAGGCCCGTACCCGTCTGCGCGCCCGGAGCGAGGCCCATGCCGCGACGCTTGGGGCCACGTTCTCCCGCATCACCATTCGTGATACGCGCAGCCGTTGGGGGTCATGCTCGACCAGCGGAACCCTATCCTATTCATGGCGCGTCATCCTTGCCCCTGACGAAGTGCTGGATTACCTCGCCGCCCATGAGGCCGCCCATCTGCGCGAGATGAACCATTCACCCCGATTCTGGGCGCATGTGAAGGCGCTGTGCCCGGATTACCGGCATTGGCAGGACTGGCTACGCGGGCATGGGCCTGAATTGCATCGTTACGGGCGGGATTGAGGATCATCCGACCCGGCGGGCGAGGCGCACTGCCGTCTGGCCGGGCCAGAGGCGCTTGGAGGGCATGACGAGCATACATTCGTCATAGGGAGTAACGATTTCCCGACCGCCATCATGGCCGAGCAGGGTTCCGGCGATTTCGATGATTTCGCCGCCCATGAAGGGCTGCGCGAAAGTAAAGTCATGCTCGATGGTCACGGCTTCGGTTACATCGAAAAAGACCTGTTCTTTCGGCTCCGTACCCCCCGCCTCAGCGATCAGGCTTTCATCGGCCATGCCCAACGCCCACAAAAAGCGCGCAGTGGACTCCCTGGCGAGGATACCGGCAGCGGCCTCCCAGTGCTGACCACATTCGATAAGACAGGCGCTGGCCTCCGAGGCGGCATCGTCAAAAGCACCATGGTCACGCATTCTCACACCCGCCGCATGGCCCGCATCAGAGATAACAATGCGGGGAACGCCTATCTTGCGGGCGAGGGCCACACCTTTCGCTTTTGTCCCGGCAATCATCACAGGCGGGGCGAGATGCTGCATGGTGTGAATATCGAGCAGGGTATCGGCGGCGGCCACGGCGGGCTGCACTTCGCGGGCACGGCGCAGTTCCACACTGTCACGGTCGCTATCCAGTACATCCCTGCCCCAGACACGGTTGAAATCCTCATCCACCCAGCGGGTCGCATTGGGGTCCGCCGGATCGAAGGCCTCATAGGCAGCGATATTCATAAAGGCCAGCGTGAGCGTCCCCCGCGCAGGGCGAAAATCCCGCTGCATCAACCAGTCCAGCGCAATCGCCCCCGCCGGTTCATTGCCATGAACGATGGCGGAAACCATGGCATGAGGGCCGGGTTCGCTCGCCTCAAAGCGCCAGATATACGGAATGCCGGTATTGCCCGCCGCATAAGCGGAAATATCCGGCGGGATCAGCTCAACGGCGTATTCGTTCGGCAGGGATGGGCTGGACATGGGCACACCTTCCTCAGCATCGCTCAGACGGTATCTAAAAGGAGGAACTATACCATTCAAGAAGGTGGGATCAGCCCATCAAATTACTGCTCGCGATCAAACGTGCTGTTTTGTGGAGATGATCCGGCCCGCATAGGATCGTTTACTTCCTCGCTGATTGCCTTTGGCGTTACATCAGATGCGTCTGTCCGGCCTTCACGTAATTTTGGCGCAGGTGGTTGCCAAACCTTCAAGTATTGCATCACCGTTTCATAAAAGTCAGGAACAGCCTCTTCGAGATCTTTGATGAAGTTTCGGGATTGGGCAAACCGCGCGCCGGTTTCGCGAACCATGCAGACCTCAATCGTGCTTACCTGCTTGTCTTTCCCTACTTCGGCAATCGTCACATCATCTCGCAGTTCAGCCAAAGTATGTTGGGTGTAAGGTCCGCGCCCTGGCCAGTGAAGACGGAGATAGATGTTGTCTGAAGGGGTTTTCTGGAGCTGCCGCAAAACCCAATTTATCCGCGCCTTCGTACTGTGCTTATCGGCTGGCGCCTTTATCCGTGCCGAACTACTAATCGTGCGATTGGTCATATCAACATTGATGTCGATAGGTGCAGCGGTATCTGGCACGAAAAGAGATGCAGTCATGCATTTTTCATCTGCCAACGCGCTGAGGTCGGCCTTGACCCTTGCGGCATTGTCTTTGACCAATGCGCGCGGCAACCTGTTGCTAACCTCAACCCCGACCTGCCTACTAAGGATAAGACTAAGATCACGGACCTCCTGATGCCAAGCACCAATCACTTCTTCAGCCTCTGGCGAATTAGCCCGTATGGGCGCACCAGCCCGAACCGAATTAACCATATCGCCCCATGCCTTTGGCATAGCATCGAACCCTTTAACCCCAGCACTCGGATGCGTAAGAAAACGCACAAGTTCACGGAGTATGTAGTGTTGGTCAGCATCCTCGATTTGTGAATTCGACAGCAGAAGATCTGCTTCGGTCAATAAGTACATCCATGACCAATGATAGAGATCAACCTTATTGGTCAAACGGGATTTGAATTGAAGCGGATGGTGGTGTGGTGATGCAGAAAACTGGTTTGAAATCGAAATTACGGCATCGATTTTTTGTGCCTGTGCCAGCGCCAAATATTCTTCAATTTGCTCGTTCGTAAGTTCGTTATTACCCACTTTTGCTTCAATAAGTGCAGTCCATTTTCTCGACCCAACAGTCAACACGATCAGCCCATCGGGTCTTAATTTTTTATCCCCTGCTTTCGTTGCGAATCCGACTTCGGTGAAACATTCAATGCGCGCTCGTGTACCTACACGTTGCCCAAGAGATGACAAAAGGGCCGTTCCATATTCGAATACATTCGCAAGGCAAGAAAGGAATACAGAGGTCGTCCGACCTTCCTTCGATGTATCCGAAAGGACAGAAAACAGGCGGACAGGTTCCCCGCTTACAATGAAATCCGGTAGCTCAGACATGATCAACTCTCCGTTGCGTGGTGAGACTGCACAATCTGAAGTTACATGTCGAGCTTATCGCTCCACAGAATTTACCCGAAACCATTGCAAACTGCGTTCTGTCGTAGTGATGCTGCACAACGAACGAAAGAACCAGTGCAGGGAAGTGGCATCATGCCTGATACAAAAATCGCGATCATCGGTGGGGGGGTCATCGGTGGAGGCTGGGCGGCGCGGTTTGCGTTGGCCGGGCATGACGTGGCGGTGTTCGACCCGGACCCGGAGGCTCCGCGCAAGGTAGGCGAGGTCTACGCGAATGCGGAGGCCGCGACGCGGCGGCTTTACGTCGCTCCCCTGCCCTCCCCCGGCACAATCCGGTTTGCGGAGAGTATCGCGGATGCGGTGACTGGGGTTGGCTGGGTACAGGAAAGCGTGTCGGAGCGGCTGGACCTGAAACACCGGGTCTATGCAGAGATACAGGAAACGCTGCACCCCGAAGCGGTGATCGGGTCATCAACCTCCGGCTTTAAACCGTCAGAGTTGCAGCAGGGATCAAAAGACCCCGGCCAAATCCTCGTCGCGCACCCGTTCAACCCTGTCTATCTGCTGCCCTTGGCCGAGATTGTGGCGGGACCAGCGGGTGATCCGCGCGCGGTGGAGTGGGCGAAAACCCTGCTGACGCAGGTGGGGATGCATCCGCTGGTTGTGCGGCAGGAGATCGACGCGCATATCGCGGATCGTTTTCTTGAGGCGGTATGGCGCGAGGCGCTGTGGCTGGTGAAGGATGGCGTGGCAACAACCGAAGAGATCGACGATGCGATCCGCTTTGGGTTTGGTCTGCGCTGGGCGCAAATGGGGTTGTTCGAAACATATCGCGTGGCCGGGGGCGAAGCCGGGATGCGGCATTTCATGGCACAGTTTGGCCCCGCGCTGAAATGGCCATGGACCAAACTGATGGATGTGCCGGACTTCACGGATGAACTGGTCGATCTGATCGCGGGGCAATCGGATGAGCAATCAGGGATGCATTCGATCCGGGAACTGGAGCGCATTCGCGACGACAACCTTGTAGGTATCCTACAGGCACTGAAAGCGAAACCGTGGGGAGCGGGGGCAACCGTCGCAAACCATGAAAAACGATTGCGCGAATTGTCGTTTGCGGGGGCAGAGGCGGAGCATGATCTATCCGCGCCGTTACCCCTGCATTCCGCAACAGTGCTGCCCGACTGGGTGGATTACAACGGGCATATGACAGAGTTCCGTTACCTGCATGTCTTTGGCGATGCGACGGATGCCTTCCTGACATATCTGGGGATGGATGCGGCCTACATGGCGGAAGGGCGTTCAATTTATACTGTCGAGACGCATCTGCGGCATGTGGCAGAAGTGCGCGAGGGTCGCCCCCTTGCCGTGACCACACAGCTACTCGGCCATGATGAAAAACGCATCCGCATCGCTCATATCATGCGCGAAGGGGAAAGCGACGAGGTGCTGGCCACCGCCGAGCATATGCTGTTGAGCGTGAATACGGCGGAAAGCTGCGCCTGTCCGCTCGCCGCGCCGGTGACAGAGCGGCTGGCACTGGTCGGGGCGGGCCATGCGTCACTGGATGCGCCTGATTTTGCGGGGCGGGCGATCCGGGCGATCTGATGGATACGCCCTGAATTCCATCTACAGAATGACGCCCCGGTGCTTTTTGGCCCCTTTCGCCCCTGCATGGGCTGGGGTAGCCTTCTCTCGAACAGGAGGCCATGGCCATGGATGTCTTTCGGATCGGAACCCGCGCCCTGCATTACCGCGACAGCGGCCCGCGCGATGGAGAGGCCTTGGTCTTCTCCAACTCGCTCGGCACCGATTTCCGCATATGGGAACCCATGCTTGATCATATGTCGCCGGACTTTCGGGTGCTGCGCTACGACACGGCGGGGCATGGCCTGAGTGATTTGGGGGGTGAACGCTCTATTGAGGATCATGCGAATGATCTGCTCGCCCTCATGGATCATGTGGGGATAGGGCGTGCGACACTCATCGGCCTCAGCGTTGGCGGCCTGATTGCACAGGCGCTTATCAAGGCATCGCCACAGCGCGTGGCGCGTGTCGTGTTCTGCGATACAGCGCACAAGATCGGCACTGACGCCATCTGGAACGAACGAATCGCCCTGATCGAACGCATGGGCATGGAAGCGGTCGCCGACGCAACGCTGGAGCGGTGGTTCACGCCTGAATTCCGGGATAAGGCAACAACCTTTCCAATCTGGCGGTCGATGCTGGTCCGCACGCCTGTCGCAGGATACTGCGATCTGGGCCGGGCCATCCGGGATGCGGACTTCACTGCAGACTGCGTGTCGATAAACGTGAATGCACTTTGTGTATGCGGTGCAGATGACGGGTCAACGCCACCAGCCCTGATGCAAAATTTCGCGTCACTTTTACCTAACGCGCAGTACGTAGAGTTAAATAACTGCGGACATATTCCCTGCGTAGAGCAACCACATCAACTATCAAAGCACATACAGGGCTTCATCCTTCAATCTTGATTTGAAACCTTCGGTTGCATCGCAGATTATGTTGACTTTTATATACATGAATTACAAATAAATAATCAAATTATAAAAATAAAAATATTTGTACTTACAGTAAAAAATACTAAATACTAATTTTAATAAAAAATAAACCAATTAAATATCCTTTAATTCAATTTTTATGTAAGTTTATAGACTAGTATTTAATTATAGTATTTTACACTTACTTTAAATAAATTAATTAATATAAACAACTTAATCACAGTTATTCTAGTTTTAGATATGATCTGGTAATTTTCTTACAGGATAATCCCTTCCAAGATGACCCGCAGAACGCGGTGTCGGAACTCTTGTGGAGAGAGATGATGTATCCTGCGATCAGAACCACCGCGAGCGTCATTGCGACGCTGTCAGTCCTCATTCCTACCCTCGCTTTCGCTGAGTTAAAGAGTCAGATGAGCGCCCATGTCATCACGGTGGCGGCAGACGGCACGGAACAATACGCGAATGCCGTAACCGTCGAACCCGGCCAGCTCATCGAATACCGCATTCGCCATCGCAACACATTCAACAACGCCATCGGCGGCGTTGCCATTGTGGGGCCGGTTCCCGAACAGGCCGTGGTCGATCCTGCGACCCTGGCAACATCATCTCCCGCCATCCTCGAAGTGCGCGGTGAACTCGACCCCGATCGCCCCGGTGAAGAATGGTCAACCCTTCCTGCACAACGGATCGTCGTGCTTGATGATGGCTCCCGCATGATCGAGAATGCACGCCCCGAACATTTCACCGCGATCCGGTGGACGCTCTCGAATCCGCTCCAGACCCATGAGCAGGTCACGAACACATATCGCGTTCGCGTCAAGTAAATCCCCCCCAATATCCACCTCAAAAACGGTGAAGACGCTCCCATGCCAAGGGCACTCTCACGGGTGCTCTACAGGACGCTTGACCGCCCTCATCTACCCAGAGGAGCTATCTGATGACAGCCATTCGCCGGTCCAAACGTTTTGGCCTTCTTGTTACCGCTGCATCATTTGCAGGCGCAGCCGCCTTTGCCGCTGCACCGCCCGCAGGTGAGCGGATTGGGAACCAGGCAACCGCAACCTACACCAATGCGTCGGGTGATACCGTTCGCGTTACCTCGAACAGGGTCGAGACCATCGTTCAGCAGATCGCCGCGCTGACCCTGGCCACTCCGACCGACAGAACGGGCGCACCGGGCGGCAAGGTCTTCCTTCCACATACCATCACCAACAATGGTAACGGACCTGACAGCTATGGGATCACCGCAGATTCGCTCACAGCGGGTACATTCACGATCGATCCGGCGAGCATCAAGATCTTTGCCGATGCGGATGGTGATGG
The DNA here is from genome assembly GCA_937957975.1 of uncultured Neomegalonema sp. Taxonomy (GTDB): domain Bacteria; phylum Pseudomonadota; class Alphaproteobacteria; order Rhodobacterales; family Rhodobacteraceae; genus JAHDDY01. The sequence continues at coordinate 23,058 of CALFFK010000009.1, read as the reverse complement.
TGTCGCTGACAACACGACTCCAATCACGACAACACCGCTCCTCAACGCTGGCGACAGTTTCGGAATCGTCATTGAGGCGGTAGTACCGGCCAGTGCCGCTGCGGGTCAGAACGACACGGTTACTGTCACCGCGACCAGTGCATTCGACCCAACTGTAACCCAGACGAATGACGATGTTATCACGGTGTCGAGCGCCCCAATCGTCGATATTCTAAAGGAAATGACCGTCACCGATACCGCAGTCGGCGGCCAGCCTGCCGACGGCCTTACCGGACCAGGCGATGTCGTGACAATCACGTTGACCTATTCCAGCACCGGTCTGACCGACGCAGACAAGCTGATCGTCAGTGACCTTCTCGACCCACGTCTTGTCTACGTTCCCGGATCGGGCAGATGGTCCGACGACCCGGACGCCCTGACCGATACAGGCGACGCAACCAATCCGGCCTTGACGACCTTCGAGCAGATCAACGGCTCCGGTCATGGCATCGAATTCAGCTATGATGCAGCGTCGAGCACTGTTGCTTTCCAGATTGATCTGGTGCCACAGGGCCGTACCGGCTTTGTCACCTTCGATGCAGTCATCGATACGGTTAACCCGGTTCCTGCCGGTGACATCGAAAACGTCGTCACCCAGACTGTGGGCGCAACCCCTGTTCCCGGCTCCAACTCAAACACGGCACGAGTTACAATCGATGATTTCTATCGCATCACTGCTGCGGACTACAGCGCAGCCACTTATGTCGTCGATCCCGACACAGCCGCAAACCTGGACACGACCGCACCAAACGTCATCTCCGCATCCGACGATGATGCCGTCGCGAACGATGTCGTCGAAGTTACGGATGTCGTAAGCCAGGGCGCGACGATCCCGATGGAAGTTATTCTGACGAACAACTCCAACTCGGTGCAGAATATTGAGGTCAGCTTTGCGAATGCTGTGACGGACGGCTTCCCCCTCGGAACATCATTCCAGCTCGTCGGCCCCGATGGTATCACCCCGGTTGCAGGCCCGATTGGCCCTGTCGCAGTTGGCGGTACGACGACCGTAACGTTGTTCGCAACGCTGCCGGTCGCCACAACCGCAGTACCCGCCAACGGCTTCAACGCTATCGTTTCGGCAGTTGCCAGCGGTGGCGGTACGCCCAACACGGCCACAACGCGCTTCGCCGGTACGATTGATGCCGCGCAGGTGGACATCAGTAACGAGAACGGTACGCTCGGCGTCTCGGCGGACAACGATGGTTTTGGGACACAACCCGCAGATCAGTCGAATGCCGGTGCTCCCTTCGACATTCAGGCAACCGATCCTGGCACCCCGGTCGAATTCATGTTCGATATCGCCAATAATGGCGCAACCTCGAACAACTACGATCTGGCCATCACGGGTCTGCCAACAGGATATATGGTAGAGTTCACGCTCAACGGGACGCCAATCACGAATACCGGCAACATCCCCGCTGGCCAGAGTGTCGATGTCATTGCGACGATTACACCCCCTGCGGGCGCACCGCCGGTGACGACTGACTTCGTTACAAGCATAACCTCTGCTTCGACAGGTCAGGGCGACACAGTGCTGAACGCCATATCGGTGAACAGTATTGTCGATCTTCGCATCTCATCGAACCAGAATCGTCAGGCGGCACCATCGGGTATTCTCGACATCCCGCACACGATCTCCAACGACGGTAACTCAGCGATCACCGCAGGTGCGCTGAACCTGCTACCCGGAGGCTTCAGCACCTTCTCCGGTACATTGTTCCATGACGTCAACGGCAACGGCGTGGCGGATAGCAGCGATGTTGTTATCGACAACATTGATGACATCGTCATCGGCGGCGTTACCGGCATCCCGGCACTTGGTTCAGCCGACATCATCCTGCGCGTTCAGGTTCCCTCCACGGCCACAGTTGGTCTGGTGGAAAGCCAGATCGTTGAAGTTGCCACAGCCCTTACGACGCCAAGCGGGCCTGCGACGGACACCAATGCCAGCAACAACAGCGTCACCGATACTGTAACAATTGCTTCGGGCGATGTCTCACTGGCCAAACAGCAACGTCTGACCGACTGTACCACCGGCGCAGGCACGACCGCCTTCACCTCCGGCACAGTCAACGCGATCCCCGGTCAGTGCATCACGTATCGCATCACCGCGCTCAACAGCGGTACGGCAAATGCTGACGACGTGGTCGTCACCGATGCCACGCCAGCCTGGACGACCATGACAAACTGCGGCGGCACCTGTGCAGCCACGGTTTCGACCGGAACGCTCAGTGGCTTTGCGAACAACGGCACCGGAACGCTGACCGGCACCTACGGGACGCTCGTTCCCGGCGGGCAGGGCATTATGACCTTCACGGTCAAGATCGACGAATAATGACTACCGGAGAGCGGACATCCTGTCCGCTCTCCCCATCACCTCTTTCCGAAGATTTTCCGCGCCCCGTTTCAAGGGCAACCCGGCCAGGAGGTTGTGAGGATGACGTTTGTTTCCAAAGCTTTCAGGAATTTTGCCACATCACTCGCATTTGCGACAGCCAGCGTAGCCGCATACGCCGCCGCCCCCACTGCCGGAACGGTAATTTCCAACCAGGCCAGTGCGACGTATCTGAATACCGGATTGGGCATCTTCGAAACCGTTCAATCCAATCGTGTCTCCGCCACTGTACTGCCAGTTCCCGCCCTGGAAGTCACAGGCGGCAATACGCTGCACCTGACGCGCGGGACCGAGGGAACCTTCTCATTCAGGGTTCGTAATACCGGCAACCTGCCGCTGACCATCAACGCGACTATCGCCCAAAACTCCGGCGACGATGATTTCGACGTCCCAGGCACATTGTATGTGGATGCCAACAGCAATGGTCTGGTCGATTCCGATGACTATGCCGTCACATCAAACATCCCGTTTGATATGCATCAGAACGATTCTGTTGCGCTTCTCTACACCTTCCTAACGCCTAACAGCGTTGTGCAGGATGACCGCGCCGTAGCGACCCTTCAAGTCAATGCAGTGGTAACGCAATCCTTAAGATCTTCATCACCAGGCAACGCTACCCCCCTGTCCAGACAGGCAGAAAGTGTTGTACTTATTGATGAATCAAGCCTGCGCCTCGAAAAGATCGCCACGTATGACCAGGGCGCTGACAACATCACCTATATGCTGCGCCTACGAAACAACAGTCGTCTGGACGTTGCGCCCTACGATACAATCGACAACCAGCCGATCATCATCGACGGTACGCAAAAAAGCGTCGTTCTCGTCCGCGACGATATTCCCCTGAACACGACTTTCACAACAACAGGTGCTTTGGGTCAATTTGAACCCGTCTTTCATCTCACAGGCGCAGGGGCACATAGCTATGTCACAACGCCGCCCACTGATCGTAGCCGCATCAACGCCATCGCGTTTATCACAGACACCACCTACAATGTTGGCCGCTCAACAGACCTGAGTTTTATCGTGCGGGTCAATGACCATGCCGGAGACACGCCCGTCATCAATACGGCGGTCGCTTATGTCAACGACGGAACCAGTGTGACCTCTTCTACCTCGAATGAGGTGGCAACGCCGGTCGTCATTGAAGACGGCGTCCTTACATTCTTCGACAGCAGCTTTAACGATCCTATCGGCGCCACGAATTTCGGTGAGGAAGTTGCGATACAGTTGATCGCCGGTTCCTGTAATATAAGCCGTGAAATAGACGAGGTCTTCATAACCGTCAGGATGGAGCTCTCGAATGACAGCGAGGTTGTGCTTGCACGGGAAACCGGGCCGAATACCGGCATCTTCCGCACCGCCGGTCTGGCAGTGCGCGAAAGTTCGGTCGCATTTCCGAACAATACTGTTCTGGAACCCAGAGCAGACGACACAGCATCGGCAAACGCGACCTGTCGCGGGAACACGTTCGAGGACAAAATCATCGTCGAGCCGGGCGGATATGTTTTCGATGCACTCACGAACGAGCCTGTTACCGCTGCGACCGTCGAGCTATTTCCTGTCGGTTCAGGTTCAGGTTTCGGCATCGCTCTTCAGGCCGCTTCCCCGCCCTCGCAGAATAACACTGGCGGAACGCCGCTTCAAACAACCACAACCGACCAGAACGGCTTTTACAGCTTTGAGTCTGTGCCACAGGGTACGTATCGCATCATCGTAACGCCGCCTTCCGTCTATACTTTTCCGTCTGCCTATTTCGACTTCAACGGATTCCAGCGCACGGTCAGCACTGAGGCATCCTATGGCACGACCTTTACCTTCAATGGGGGACCACTCGGCGATATTGATGTGCCTGTCGATCCCAAGGATAATCTGGCTCTGACGCTGGACAAGGCAGCCAACCGTGACGAGGTACGCCGGGGGGAATACGTCGTCTATACCATCAAGGCAAACAACCTCACGGGTCAGGGGCTTACGAATGCCCGGATCACAGACCGTCTTCCGCCGGGGTTCCTCTATATCCCCGGCTCAACCGCCATCGACGGCGAGCCTGCGGGGGAAGATCCCGTCGGTAGCCCCGGATCAATCCTGTCATTCCCGCTGGGAACGGTAAGACCTGAATCCACAGTCGAACTGGAATATACGGTACGTGTTTCCCCGACCGCAGGACAGGGCCGACGCACCAATACCGCCATTCTATCGGGCACTCAGGCCAGAACGGGCCTGCCTCTCACGTCACAACCCGCACGGTCCATCGTCCGGGTCGATGACCGGGGCAGTGTATTCGCTGATGAAGCGGTCGTGATTGGCCGCGTCTTCCTCGACATCAACGGCGATGGCGTACAGGATGACGATGATGGGGAACCCGGTATTCCGGGCGTCAAGCTCGTAACTTCGAACGGCCTGACTGTCGTAACGGACGAAGAAGGACGCTATTCAATCTTTGGCCTGCGCCCGATTACGCAAGTTCTCGCGATTCAGAAATCCACCCTGCCCGTCGGGGCCGAAGTCGCCTTATCGGAAATCGACGATGCCGGAAAACCCGGATCGCGCTTCATCGACGTGAAACGCGGTGAGTTGCGGGGCGAAGACTTCCCGATCCTCTACACGAAAGCGACCGAAGAAGCAGTCATCGCACGGCGCGAATCCTTCAACCGCCTTGCATTCAGCGAGTCATTGTTGCGGGACGACCTGCCCCTCACCTTTGACGGTGGGACGAGTTCCCTGAGTTCGCGAACCGAAAACGCGCTCGACACGACAACTGATATTGACAACCGCCTGCCAACAAAGGCGCAGACCGGCAAGGAATCCAGGGCGCAAACACCACGCCGGGGCGAAACGGAGGCGGAACGCAAACAGCGTCTATCGCTGCTGTTGCCAACCCTGTCGCCCGATTTCGGCCTCGTCGGCCTTGATGACGAGTTTGTCGCGGAATATCGCAGCCTCGACATCCTTCTGAAGTCACCTGCCGAAACAGATGTCGCTCTGACGATCAATGGGCAGAAGGTTCCCGGAACCAAGATCGGCGCAAAGCTGATCGACAGGTCGCGTGGTATCCAGCTCTTCGAATATATCGCTGTCCCGCTCCAGACTGGCCGCAACACGATCATCACGACGGTTACGGACCCCTTTGGCAATGAGCGTGGTCGTCAGGAGCGAACCGTCTACGCACCCGGCGCACCCGCAGGTTTGCAGATACTTGCACCACCAAGTGTGACGGCTGACTCGAATGTCCGTGTCCCCGTTGTCATCCGCGTCGTCGATGCGGAAGGACGTCTGGTGCGCGCCCCGGCAACGGTGACGCTTGATGCCCATCGTGGTGCATGGGATGTGCGTGATATTCGCCCGAAAGAGCCGGGCCTTCAGAGCTTCATTGACAATGGTGAGGCGACTTTCGACTTCATCCCGCCCAATCTCGTCGGGCGTGAATATCTCTACGCAAAATCCGAATTCGGTAGCGTTGAAGAGGAAATGGCAATCACACCGGATCTGGGCGAACGCACGTTCGTCGGGATCATCGAAGGTGCTGTTAGGGTTGGCCCGAAAGGCAGCAACCTTGAGGGATTGATAGAATCCGACAATATTTCCGGCTTTGAGGAAACAACGGAAGGTGTGCGAGGGCAGCTTTATCTCAAGGGCCGCATCCTGGGCGATACATTGCTCACCCTGCGCTACGACAGCGATCAGGACACCAATGAACGCCTGTTCCGCGACATCGCGCGTGACGAATTCTATCCTGTCTATGGCGATAATTCCGAGCGGGGCTTTGACGCGCAATCGTCCTCGCGACTGTTCGTGAAAGTCGAGCGCGGGCAGTCCTATATTCTCTATGGCGATATTGCCGTCGAACCGGAAAGTGATGCTGTTCGTCTTGGTGCCTTTCGCCGGTCACTGACCGGGGGCAAGGCGCGTTACCAACACGGGCCGGTTTCTGTCACTGTCTTCGTGGCAGAGACCGAACTGGGCCAGCGTATCGTCGAAATCCCCTCGCGTGGGGTTTCCGGCCCCTATGATATCGAACTGGAAGGTCTTCGCGATGGATCGGAAATTGTGGAGATTATCACGCGGGACAGGGATCAGCCTTCGGTCATCCTGAATATCGAACCACAACGTCGCCTGAGCGATTACTCGCTCGATTATTTCAGCGGTGCGTTGATTTTCAACAATCCCGTTTCGCTCCTGGATGATAATCTGAACCCGATCTCGATCCGTGTCACTTACGAGACCGAAGATTCCAACGGTGAGGAATATTACGTCTATGGTGGTGAAGCGCGCTATGAAGTGACGGACGATATTGCCATCGGATACCGGGAACTCCGAACCTCTGCCGATCGCGGTTTCGGTGAAAAACGCACAATCCGCTCGGCTTATGCCGAGGCTGGTCTGGGCGTTTATGGGGAGGTCGAACTGGAAGTCACGCGCTCGACAAATGACGAGGGCGATTCCGGCAACGGGTATCGCGCAAGCTACGATTATCAAACCGGACAAACGAACATACACGCGGAGCTTGCCCATACGGACGAAGAATTCGATGTGCCGGGTTCCTATGTCTCTGCGGGGCGCAATGAAGCGCGGGTCAGGGCAAAGACGCAACTCGGCGAACGAACACAGGCGACCGCCGACGCACTTTATACCGGTGATGTGGATAGGGACCGCGAACGCTATGGTGTGGAGGCGCTGGTCACGCGCACGGTCACGGAAAACCTTGATGCCAGCCTCGGCATCCGTGCCGTCCGCACCAAAGACGACGATACGACGACTGACGTTCTGAGCGGCATAGCGGGCCTGCGCTACAGCCCGCCTCTGGTGCCAAATGCTTCGGTCTTCACCGAATACGAGCAGGACTTCGTTGATCTGGACAATCGTCGTCTGACCGTAGGGGGGGATTATCAGTGGAGTCCCAAGATCCGGCTTTACGGCCTGAACGAAATCTCAACCACCGAATCCGGGTTCTTCGGGATCGGGGACGGGCGCGACACAAACTACACCACCAAGATCGGTGTGGAATACCGCGCCTACGAGAATCTTGAAGGGTTCAGCGAATACCGCACTGGCGGCGCAGCCAATGGCAACGGCATCGCCAGCGGGTTGCGCTATAGCTGGAAACCAACCGAGGTCACGACGTTCACCTTCTCTGCGGAGCATGTCGAACCCGTCGCCAGCAGCGATGAGCGCCGTAGTGCGGCAACAGTCGGGATGGATTATAACAACGAGGCGCGGGGGGTGATTACGCGCTTCGATACCCAGTGGGATCGTGACGAAAACGGGTATGGCCTGTTTTCCAACCTCGCGTTCGGATACAAGGTCGATGCCGACTTCACGGTTCTTTTCCGCAATCGTTTTGCCTTTGATAACAAGCGCGAGCAGTCACGTATCCGCGACCGCCTGCGCCTTGGCCTCGCCTATCGTCCGAAAGCCGATAACCGGCTGCGTCTGCTTGGTTGGTACGAATACGAGATCGACGAGGCAGAACGAACCGAGCAAGCACACCGTTGGTCGCTTGGTGGTACCTGGACCGAAAGTGAACGCCTACGCGCCAACTGGCGTATTGCGGGCGAGCATACCGAGTTCAGTTCCGATTTCGCAGACGACTCGAACACGCTGCACATGGCGCAGGTTGGGGTGGAATACGAATTCTCGGAGAACCGCATGGCACTGGCGGGCAATGTCGCCCTGTTCACCGATCAGGACTTCAAAAACTACACGGTCGGGGTTGGGGGCGAGGTCAAGGTCCATGTGACGGATAATGTTCAGCTTGGTATCGGCTATAATCATGTTGATCTTGAGGAGGAACGCATTCGCGACCTCTATAGCGCGGGCTTCTACCTTCGCGGCAAGGTCAAGCTGGACGAAGATACATGGGATGTATTTGACGACATCCACGATACGGTTATCGGTATCGGCCAGTAACGAACACGACCACTTTGAAAAACCTGTCGGCCCCGCCTTTATAACAAAGGTGGGGCCGATGCGTTCTTGCCCTTTACCTGATATCCCCTACCCTCGCAGGATGAATCATTTCGGGGAGGATACAGGATGCGCAGGATCACCGGATGCCTTGGGTTTGCGTTCTTGTTGATGGGGACGGCCCCCACCCTGGCCAGTGAATGTTTTCAATTGGCAAAGGCAGCGTCATCTCCCTTGCATCGGGCATCAGAAACGCTCGGAAAAGAAGAGGTCGCGATCCGCTTTGTGGCGCATTCATCCTATCTATTGGAAAACGCAGAGGGGTTGCAGATCGCGACGGATTGGTCAGGGCATTTTGCGGAGCAACTGGACCGTGTGCCCGATGTCGTGACCATGAATCATGCGCATGAAACCCATTGGACGGCCTTTCCTGACCCGAAGATCAAACACGCGCTCGAAGGGTGGGGCGAAAAAGGCAAGCCACGCCGTCATTTTCTGCGCCTCGGAGAAACCCTGATCCGCAATGTACCGACAGACATTCGCGGTGGATATGCAGGGGTCGAACCATTCGGCAATTCGATCTTTATCTTCGAGATCGGTGATCTTTGCATTGGGCATCTGGGGCATATCCATCATGTACCGACAGAGGAGCATTACGCGCTTCTGGGGCGTCTCGACGTCATTATGGTTCCGGTGGATGGGACGTTCACACTTGGGATAGAGGAGATCATCCCGATGTTGAAGCGGTTGAAGGCACAGGTGGTGCTGCCAATGCACGCCTTCGGGCGCTATACACTGGCGGAGTTTCTGAGCGCCATGAAAGACGATTTCGAGATTGATTTCATGGCCGGAGACGATCTGACGTTATCGCAAAAAACGCTGCCGGAGTTGCCAACGGTGTTCGTGCCGAAATCACTCTGAATTACATCACCGCGCCAACCTGCCATGGAACGAATTCGTAATCGCCTAGACCCTGCGCTTCAGAGAGAGACGGCTCACCGGAAGCAACGCGCAGGAGCAGGTTGAAGATTTCGGTTCCAACCTCCTCAACAGTCGCGCCATCCGAGACGATGCGGCCTGCGTTGACGTCCATATCTTCGGCCATACGGGTGGCCATTTCGGTATTCGTGGCGATCTTGATGCAAGGCGTGGGCTTGGAGCCAAAAACCGATCCGCGCCCTGTGGTAAAGGCCGCAAGGGTGCATCCCGACGCAATCTCACCAGTGATGGAGGCGGGGTCATAGCCGGGGCTGTCCATAAAGACAAAACCCTTGCGGTCGATGGGTTCGCCGTAGCGATAGACACCCTCCAGCGTGCAAGTGCCACTTTTGGCGACGGCCCCCAGAGACTTTTCCAGAATGGTGGTCAGGCCACCAGCCTTGTTGCCGGGGGACGGGTTGTTATCCATCGAGCCGCCGTGTTTGGCCGTGTAATCCTCCCACCATGCAATACGGTCCATAAGCTTTTGGGCAGTGGCCTCATCGCGCGCACGGGCGGTGAGGAGGTGTTCGGCGCCATAGATTTCGGGGGTTTCAGCAAGAACTGCCGTGCCGCCGTTCCTGACCAGCATATCAGCAGCATAACCCAGCGCAGGGTTGGCCGTGACGCCCGACCATGCGTCCGATCCACCGCATTGCAAGGCGAGCATCAGGTGCGAGGCATCGGCGGGGGCGCGCTCAAGGGCGTTGGCGTGGGGCAGCATCTCGCTGGCGATCTTGATACCCGCTTCAACGGTGCGGCGCAGACCGCCCATATTCTGGATATTCATGGTGCGAAACAGGGGGCCGCGCTCAATGCCATAGCATTCAAGCAGGAAATCAAGCTGCATCGTCTCGCAACCAAGCCCCACCATCAACACGCCCGCACAGTTGGGATTACGGGCATAGCCCCACATGACCCGTTGCAGGTTTTCAAAACCGTCGGAATTGGGGGCCATGGCGCAACCAGTGCCGTGGACGAAGGCCGCGACCCCATCCACATTGGGGAAGGCGGCAAGTTCCGCTGCGCCAAAATGCTCCGCAATCAGGCGTCCGGCAGTGGCAGAACAATTCACACTGGTGATGATCGCAATGTAATTGCGAGTGCCGACGCGGCCATCAGAACGGTGATAGCCCATGAACTGCACGCGGTCGGCTTCGGGGATGAAGTCGGTGTCCGTTGTCGCGGTGCAGAAACGGTGATCCTGACGCGAGGCATGGAAGGCGAGGTTATGGGTGTGGATGTGCTGGCCGGGGGCAATATCGGACGAGGCCGCGCCGATGCCCTGGGCGTATTTCCTGACCTCCTCGCCCATGGCGATGGAAGCCAGTGCCAGCTTGTGACCGCGCGGGATGGCCTCAATGACCGGGACGCCCAGTGCCATCTCGCCAGGGTTGAGCGCCCGGATTGCCGTGGCCACGTTATCACGCGGGTCAAGGCGGACGGCGGCGGGTGGCGTGCCGGTCGGCGCATCCATCAGAGGAACACCGTCGTTACCTGCGGAACGCACAATACCAACATCAGGATCAGGATCTGGATACCGATGAAGGGCAGGAAGCCCCGGAAAATATCCGGCAGAGTGATATGCGGCGGGGCGACGGATTTCAGATAGAACGCCGCTGGCCCGAAGGGCGGCGACAGGAAACTGACCTGCATATTCACGCAGAATAATATCCCGAACCAGATCCTCACCATGGATTCCGAAGGCAGACCGCCGGTCAGGCCCAGCTCATCCATCGGCAGTTTCAGAACGATGGGCAGGAAGACCGGCATGACGAGCAGCACGATCCCGGTCCAGTCCATAAACGCGCCAAGGAAGAGGAAGATAACCATCATCACCAGCAAAACGCCCATGGTCGGCAGGTCATATCCGGTAATCAGGTTGGCCACATAGGTCGGGCCACCCGCGATGGTGTAGGCACCGGCCAGTGCCGTCGCGCCCAGTGTGACCCAGATGATCGTGCCAGTGGACTTGAATGTCCGCATCGAAGCTTCGGTCAGCAGATTGAACGAAAACTCCCCCCGCGCGATAATGAGCAGAAGAACAGCAACCGATCCCATGGCGGCGGCTTCGGTAATACCGGTGATGCCGCCATAGATCGAGCCGAGCACGACAAAGACGACCATAAGCGGGGCAACCATGCCCTTGCCCGCCTGCCACGCCCGCCCGCAGACCTTTGGCCCCACGACGAAAAGGCAGATGAAGAGCAGGAAACCAGCGGTGATTGCGGCTTTGGTCAGATATGCCTTGTCCACATAGCCGGTATCATCCTCGATCCCGCCATAAGTATTGAGATAATAGCCGCGCAGTACCATAAGGCCCATCACAACCGCCCAGATCATCGACAGAAGCGCGAGGCCGAAGACCAGCTTGTCAGTCCCGGTCAGGTCGTCAGGCGACGGGTCGGGCAGTGGAGCCTGTTCAGGATGGCGACGGGTGCGCCAGAGGATGTAGACGATATACGTACCCGCAAGGATAAAGCCAGGCAGGAAAGCCGCCTTGAACAGCGCATGGATCGAGGTTTCAGTGATAAGGCCGTAGAAGATCAGGACGATGGAGGGCGGGATCATCGTTCCAAGGGAACCGGAAGCGCAGATCGTGCCAATGGCGAGGTTCTGGTCGTAGCCGAGGCGCAGCATCTGTGGCAAGGCAATCAGGCCGAGCAGGACGACTTCACCACCAATGATACCGGACATGGCGGCCATGACGATGGCCATGATGGCGGTGACGACGGCGATACCGCCGCGCGTGCGCGACATCCATTGTTGCAGACAGGAATACATATCCCGCGCAATGCCGGAGCGTTCCAGCAGGGTCGCCATAAAGATAAAGAGCGGAACGGAAACAAGGACGTAATTGGTCGTGATGCCATAAAGGCGCTGCGCCAGTATGTTCATCGGCCCAGAGCCGAATCTTCGCGTCAGCGTCCCCTCCCCCATCGTCCAGCTTTCAAAATCAGCCCCGTAGACGAAAGGATCGGTGAGGAGTGTCGGCTCGAATTTCAACACCATCACGACGACGGCGAGAAAACCGGATGCAAAGCCCAGTGGCATCCCGATGGCCAGCAGGACCAACATGCCAATCAGGAGAATGAGGGAAATCGTGCCAATATCCATCGGGGAACCTTGTTCTTCTTGTCGTTGGTGGCGTCAGGTGCGCCCGGTGGCAGGTGGATTGCCGCTCAGAACCTCATCCGGCAGATCAATCTCGGCTGCCGGGTCGTGATTATCGACGAAAGGAACGGGAGCGCGGTTGAAGTCGCGCCAGAGGCCATAGAGAACGATCACCGACGAGATGACCAAAAAGGCGACGATACCGATGCGCCATTCGTAAGGTACGGAGGTTTCGGGATCGAAGACACGCGGAATGGCACGGATGGCCAGCCCGACGATCACGACCGTGGAGAGAATATCAACACCCTTGCGCAACCACGGGGCGGCGGGCCAATCGCGGACGAGGTTCGAAATCGCCTGTAGCGTCACGAACAGCAGGGTCATCATTACAAGCGGCTTGTTCGTCGCGGGGATTGGCGGATCAAAGGCCGTGCCAAAGGTTTCCCATCGGGCAAACTTCGCCGCCGCCTCGCCAAAGCCGCCCCATATGACGGCGAAAGCAAATATCACGAGGCAGAAGACGGACAGGAGATTGAACAGCTTTTTGATAAAAGCCGGCATCATGTCATAAAGAATGAAAATGCGGATATGGCTACGCTGCTGCATCGCGTAGAGGCCGGAGGTCAGGTAGATCGCGCCCCCAAGCCAGAGGGACATTTCGTTTACCCAGAGCGTCGGGGCCGAAAAGACATAGCGCAGCACGACTTCGTAGAAAATGATGGCTACGATAGCCGCCGGTCCCCACATCGCAACACGACTTATGCACCATGATAACAAGTCCACCGGACCGTTGCGTTCATGTTCAACCATGGTTCATCTCCCCCTTGTAGCGAATGGGTGTGGGAGAGGGCATACGCCCTCCCCCACCGCCCGTATCAATCCGCATCCCGACCCAACCATCCCCCATAAAGCACAGGGTAAATTCCCGTTTTCGCGGGAATGACAGAAACGGGCGAGCGCCGGTTCGTGCGAGTTATTCCTTCACGAGGCCGAGTTGCTTCAGATAGGAAATGTGGCTTTTGACCAGTGCTTTCGCTTCCGGCGTGGTGGCAAAATCGCCCCATGCGGCCTGTGCGGCGTTACGGAAGGTCTGAAGGTCAGTAGCCGACCATGCATCAATCTGGATGCCTTTTTCCGCCAGCATTGCCGCCGCTTCAGCATTCTGCTTTTCGAACGAAAGGGCGCTTTTCAGGGCGATGTCGCCAATGGCGATTTCCATGATCCGCTTGTGGTGTTCAGGCATCGCTTCCCACACTTCCTTGTTACAGGCAATGTGGTCGGAAGGCATTGAGTGGAAGCCAGGGAAGTTGGCGTATTTCGCGATGTCATAGAGGCCGAGGCCCACATTGTTCGCGAGGCCAGACGCATCCGCACCATCAATGATGCCGGTTTCAAGCGCGGTGAAGATCTCGGTGAAATCCATCACGATGGGCTTTGCGCCGAGTTTTTCGAAGATCTTGGTTTCCATGCCGGGGGGGGAACGGAATTTCCAGTCCTTGAGGTCGCTGATCTTGGCAATCGGCTTGGTGGAAGCGAAGGATTCCTGACCGTAGACGATCCAGCCGACAAGCTGCATATCGTACTTGTTGTACAGTTCGTTCGCCGCTTCACGACCACCGCCGTAATAGAGCCACGAAAGCTGTTGCACAGGGGTAGCATAACCACCCATGATGTCGCCGACGAACTGGAAGGCCGGGTTTTTGCCGGTCTGATACGCGCCACCCGTGGCGTCGCAATCAAGGATGCCTGTTGCCGCAGCATCAAAAGTCTCGACCGATTTGACGACCGACGAAGAATAGAACATCTCGACTTCGATTTCGCCGTTCGACATCGTTTGAATATTATCGACATATTCGGTCAGCAGCTTACCGGAGGTGGTTTCCGGTGCGTAATGCGTCTGGATACGCAGCTTGGTCTTTTCACCGGCCGCAAATGCAGGGGCGGTGGCGGCGGTCGTGAGTGCGAGGGCACAAAGGGTGCCGAGCAGCTTTTTCATGGTTCTCTCCCTGAGATACGATTGGAATTCGGTCATCATTGGTGGCGCTCCCGTGACCGGAGGAGCATGGGTGAATCGTGGCAATCGTCCTTTTCGTCTTTACCCTTCGGGTTGTATTCAACGCGATACGAGGCAGTTTTTAAACCCCGAATTTACATTTCATGCAAAGGCGCTGATCGCTCCCCCTGATTTTTGAACCTTGAAGATGGAGGTCGCATCAGGGGGAGGCGGCAAGGGCATGGAAACAGGTATCGCCGCAAGGCGCGGAATTGTCGGTTGCTCGCCGCAGATGATATTACCTTGCATCCGGCCCCACATTTCGGGGGCGGAAAGACCTTGATAGACGCCTGCGACGCCCATCAGGGGCCATGCATCGGCGGCAATCAACTCAAAAAACAGGATTTTCCGCGCACGATCCGAGAGGTTGGGTGCCGAGCCGTGCAGGACGCGGACATGGTGGATACTCATGTCGCCCGCCTTGCCAGTGATCGTGACGGCCTTGTCCCGCTCAAACAGCGGATCAGCGGGATCAATGGCACCGCAAAAAACGCCATTGCGATGGTGACTGAGCACTGGATTTTTGTGAGTGCCGGGGACGACCATCAGAGGGCCATTCACCTCATCCACGTCTTCCAGCATGATACCAACAGCGAGAATATCGTCGTTGGTATGGGGGTAGAAAGCCCAATCCTGATGCCACTCCACCGCCGCCCCGCCACCGGGAGCCTTGGTATTGAGTTTGGAGGTATGAAGGCGGATGTTCGGGCCGAGTAACGGCTTGAGAATCGAAGCGAGGCGCTGACTGTACAGCACGTCGGAAAACGCCGCATCACGGGTATGGGGCAACTTGATCCGGGTAAGGCGCGGAGTGTCAGGGGTGTGGCCGTCATCGAGATCATAGGTATCGTCGCTGTCAGTGATGGTACGGGACCGCTCGATAAGATCTGCCGTAACCCGCTGCATCGCGGCGAGGGGTTTTGGCTCAATGGCCCCTTCGACCCGCAGATAACCGTTTTCGCGATAAAAACCGATCTGTTCGTTTGTCAGCATAATTCACCTGTTCCCAAGAGCATCCAATCCCTTTGACGCCAGCATCGGGATGACGGAGGCGTATCGCAAACCGAGTTCGGGGTTGGAGGCATTGCCATCCAACGCGCGCCTTTTTACGCCCTGTAGAATCGCGGCCAGACGAAAGAAGCAGAAAGCCAAGTAAAACCCGAAATCAGGGATACCGGAAAGACCACGACGCTCACAATAGGCGGCGATGAAGTCTTCGTCGTGCGGCAAGCCGTTCGTTGCGCGATCGAACCCGTCCAGACCGCGCCCCTCCTCACCGGCGGGCATATGCCATTGCATCACCATCGCGGCGAGGTCAGCATAGGGATGCCCGATTGTCGAGAGTTCCCAATCGAGGATCGCAAGGCACTGCGCGCCATGGGCGTCAAAGATCATGTTGTCGATGCGATAATCGCCATGCACGAGGCTGCGCTGACCATCCGGCGCAGGGATGCGATCAACAAGGCGATCCATCAACGCGTTCATGTCGGGCAACGGGCCGGTTTCGCTCGCATGGTATTGCTTGGACCAACGCCCGATCTGACGTTCATAATAATTTCCCGGCGGGCCAAAATCCGACAGGCCCACCGCGTCAACATCAACATCGTGCAAGGCGGCAAGGACGCGGTTCATCTCGTCATAGATCGCCGCCCTTTCGCCGGGCGACATCCCCGGCAAGCGCGGATCGTTCAGGTTGCGGCCCTCCATATGCTGCATCACATAGAAGGCCGAGCCGATGACGGCATCGTCTTCACACAGAAGATACATCTTCGCCACGGGCACGGCGCTGTCTGCCAACGCCGATTGCACCCGGAATTCGCGGTCTACGGCATGGGCCGATTTCAGCAGCACGCCCGGTGGCTTGCGGCGCAGAACATAGATGCCAGAGGCCGCGCGTATCAGGAAAGTCGGGTTTGACTGGCCGCTGGGGAATTGCTGTGCCGTCAGTGGCCCTTCAAAACCGGGCATGTGATCGGTGAGATATGCGGCAACGCGGTCGGTATCGAGCAGCATCGTCATGCTGTTTCGTTGGTATAGCGCCGCAATTCAGCCCTTGCGACCTGACGCCGGTGTACGGCATCGGGGCCGTCGGCAAGGCGCAGGGTACGCACATGGGTCCACATACCCGCCAGAGGCGTATCCTGCGAAATTCCGCCCGCGCCGTGCATCTGCATCGCCTCGTCAATGACCCTGAGCGCCATGATCGGGGCAACGACCTTGATCTGGCTGATCCACGGGGCCGCCGCGCGCGTGCCTTCGGTATCCATCATCCATGCGGCCTTCAGGCAAAGAAGGCGGGCTTGCTCGATCTCCATCCGGGCATTGGCGATAATGTCATAATTCGCGCCAAGCTCCGCCAGCTTCTTGCCGAAGGCTTCGCGCGAAAGCGACCGTTTGCACATGAGTTCGAGCGCCTTTTCAGCTTGCCCAATCGCGCGCATACAATGGTGGATGCGCCCCGGCCCAAGGCGGCCTTGCGCAACCTCAAAGCCGCGCCCCCGGCCCAACACAAGGTCTTCAGCGGGAACGCGCACATCCGTGAAGCGAATATGCATATGGCCATGGGGGGCGTCGTCATGGTTGAACACCATCATCGGCCGCAGGATTTCGATGCCAGCCGCCTCCGCCGACACCAGAAACATCGAATGACGCGCGTGTTTGGAGGCGTCAGGATCGGATTCCGCCATGATGATATACAGCTTCGTGCGCGGGTCGCCCGCGCCGGATGACCACCATTTCTCGCCATTCAGCACCCATTCATCGCCCTCCAGACGGGCCGACAATGCGATATTGGTCGCATCGGAGGAGGCAATATCGGGTTCGGTCATCAGATAGGCCGAGCGGATATCGCCGTTCAGCAAGGGCTGGAGCCAGCGTTCCCTGTGCGCGGCAGTGCCATAGCGTTCCAGAACCTCCATATTACCCGTGTCCGGGGCATTGCAGTTGAAGATTTCCGCCGCAATGGAGACCTTGCCCATCTCCTCCGCCAGATAGGCATATTCGACCGTGGTAAGCCCATAGCCGCGCTCGGAATCCGTAAGCCAGAAATTCCATAACCCACGATCTTTGGCAGTGGCTTTCAGCGTATCGAGGATCTCAAGCTGACGCGCAGTATGCCGGAAACGGTCGCCGGATGGATGCTTGCCGATTTCAGCGTGAAATTCCGCATCCAGTGGCGCGATGTCTTCATCGACCATCTGTCGCACTTTTTCGACCAGCGGTTTCACACGCGCCGACATGCCCAAATTCATTATGCGGGTTTCCTTTTCATCATGGAGTGTCGTCGAAACAGGGCCGGGTGGGTCCGCTTGGTGACGAGAGCTTGTTCATTCGCTGGCTGCGCCGAAGATATTGGGGCCGGTCATCACATTGATACCGCCGCTGACCGGCAGGATCGCCCCCGTGACATAGCCACCCCCCGCACCACACAGGAACAACACACAGGCCGCAATATCTTCGGGCTGTCCGACACGTCCCAATGGCACATCCTCCCCAACGCGGGATCGCATGGTGGTATCCGCCGTTGCAAAGGCGGTCATCTTGCTGACGAATGGCCCCGGCGCGAGCGCGTTGACGGTGATGCGGTCTGCGGCGAGTTCTTTCGCGAGGATTCGGGTGATCTGATGCACCGCCGCCTTTGAGGCCGCATAGCTGTAAGCACCATCGCCCATCGGTACTTCGCCCATGACCGAGCCGAGATTGACCACGCGCGCAGGATCATCATCGCTGGCCCCGGCGCGCAACAGGGGCAGCAAAGCCTGGGTCAGTGCGAAAAGGCCGGTGACATTGAGCGAGAGAACCTTGTCCCATGCGTGATAGGGGAATGTATCCAGCGGCGCGCCCCAGCTTCGACCGGCATTGTTCATCAGGATATGCAGCGCATCAGCCCTGTCCTGCACCGCTGCGGCAAGTGCATTAACGCCCGCTTCGGTCGCAACATCACCGGCGAAGCCTTCGGCACTGCCGGATGCGCCCAACGCATTCAGCTCGTCGGCCACCCGCTCGCACGCGTCCCCCTTGCGGCTGGCAATCATCACATGCGCCCCGGCGCGCACGAGGGCTTCGGCGGCCATCCGGCCAATACCCGTTGCGCCGCCCGTGACCAGGGCGGTCTTGCCGGTCAATGAAAACAATGCCTCCGGTGTCATGGGTTCTCCTCCGCCGCGTGGTTGCCACCACCATTTCACCGGACCATCAGCTTGACAACCGCGTTGCTATTATAAGGAGCCGGATCACCGCACCTTCCCATATTGGAACCGATGGGATAGCGTCAGCTACCTTTAGGCAACCGGCGGGACCAAGGCGATGTTTCCCTTTCGAGATCACAACCCGTCCAACCGGATTCCCTATGTTGCCTACGCGCTGATCGCGATCAATATACTGATATATCTGACCTATGGGTTCCTGTCGGATCATCAGGTCTATGCGGTTTTTGATACATGGGCGATGGTTCCTGCGGAAGTGACGGCGGGGACCGACTGGCATACGCTGATAACCTGTATGTTCATGCATGGCGGATGGATGCATCTGGCGGGGAACATGCTGTTCCTGTGGGTGTTCGGGGATAATCTGGAGGATTATCTTGGGCATGTGGGGTTTTTGCTCTTTTATCTGCTCTGCGGGTTGGTGGCATCAGCAGCGCAAATCGCTGTGGACCCCTTGTCCCCAATCCCCAATGTCGGGGCATCGGGCGCAATCGCCGGGCTGATGGGGGGCTATCTGTTATTGTTCCCGAAGGCGCGGGTGGATGTGTTGTTCATCATCGTCATCATTATCAAGGTCGTACCGCTGGCCGCATGGATCGTACTGGGCGGCTGGATGGCGCTTCAGATCGTGATGGGGGTGGCAAACATTGGCATGGAAGGCGGCGGGGTTGCCTATTTCGCGCATATCGGCGGGTTCGTCGCCGGAGTTATCGGCATCGCGTTGATCTGGATGCTGCGTGGCAAACCACAATACTGGCCAGAGATGCCCTATGAGGAAGCGCCGATACCGGGGCCATGGGGGTTGGTAAAACGCTGAAGGGGTGGAAAGCACACCGGATGCGCACCACCTGCTGAACGAGTACCACTTTTGCTGTTGGAGATTTCAGAATGAAACGCTTTTTGCTCGCTGCCGGGGCCGTAACCGCGCTCGCCCTGCCCGCTTTTGCCGATGAAATCGGTGAGGTTTCCACGGTCTTCAAACTGCTGGGCGCGAACCACAAGATCGTGGTCGAAGCCTTTGATGATCCGAAAGTGGATGGCGTCGCGTGTTTCCTGTCGCGGGCGAAGACGGGGGGAATTCGGGGATCACTCGGTCTGGCCGAAGACACATCCGATGCCTCCATCACCTGCCGTCAGACAGGGCCGATCAGCTATACGGGCGAATTGGAGGCGGGTGAGAACGTGTTCCAGCAGCGCACCTCGATCCTGTTCAAGAAACTACAGGTCGTGCGATTCTATGATCCAAAGCGTAATGCGCTGGTCTATCTGAGCTATTCAGACAAGGTGATCGAAGGATCACCGAAAAATTCGATTTCCGCCGTGGTCGTCGCGCCATGGGGGCCGGAAGGGCAGCTACCCGAACCGCCGGTTTATGACGATTGAGGCGGGTGAGCGGCGGGCATTGGCTTGAAGTGATTGAAAGATTTCTGCATTTGCAGGAATGAAAGCGATGCAGGGGCGGTTCGCCGTGTCTGCATCAGGGCCACGATACTCGAATAACCTCTTGTATTTCGCGTTCGGCAAGGCAGGGTCGTCCGGTTGATTTTGACCGGAGACGATGACGATGCGCGTTCTTGATAATCCCTTGCGTGGCAGGGGTCTGCCTTCCGTTGATGGCATGGCAGAGGGGGAAGTATCCCTCGATATGGCCGGGTCACGGGCGCTTTATGCGCTGTGCCCGGTGGCGATGGAAACGCCGTTGGTCTCGCTGGATGCCGTGGCGAACGATCTGGGCATTGCGGCGCTTCACGCAAAGGATGAGCGGCTGCGGATGGGGCTGGGCAGCTTCAAGGCGCTGGGCGCGGCCTATGCGCTGGCCAAGGAAGCCGTGGCGGCGGGGGGCAATCCCGAAACGGCGCTGGCCGGGCGCACTTATGTTTCGGCCAGTGCAGGCAATCACGGGATTTCGCTGGCCGCCGGGGCAAGGCTGTTCGGGGCCAAGGCCGTTGTCTATCTGTCGAATACCGTGCCGGAAACCTTTGCCGGGCGCTTGCGCAGCAAGGGGGCCGATGTGCGACGCGCAGGCGAGGATTACGCCGAGAGCCTGACCGCCGCGATGGCCGAGGGCGAGGCGCAGGGCTGGCATCTGCTGTCGGATACATCCTGGGAAGGCTATTCCCAACCCCCGCGCGACATCATGGAAGGCTATCTGACCATGGGCGGGGAAGCGGGCGATCAGATACCGGAGCCGCCCACCCATGTCTTCCTGCAAGCAGGAGTCGGAGGCATGGCCATCGGCGGGGCTGTGGCGGCGCGGTTGATCTGGGGCGATGCCGTCAAGCTGGTGGTGGTGGAGCCGGATGCGGCCCCTGCCCTCTTTGCCAGTATCGAGGCCGGGAAATCCGTGCTGACGGAAGGGCCGGTCTCCTGCATGGGGCGGCTCGATTGCAAGGAACCGTCGGATCTGGCGCTGAAATATCTGGCGCGGGAGGCGGATATGTTCGTGCTGGTTTCCGAACAGGAAGGGCAGGAGGCGGCGGCGCGGCTGGCGGCGGCGGGGATGGAGACTACCCCATCGGGCGCAGGGGGCTTTGCCGGGTTGATCGGGATGCCCGAAGCGGGGATGCGGGCAATGATCTATGTGTCGGAGGAATCCGATGCCTGACTTTCCACCCGGCGAATATGAGGCGCGCGTGGCGCGGGCGCAGGGCGCGATGGCGGCGGCGGGGATGGATGCCCTGCTACTGATGACAGAAGTGGAAGTCCGGTATTTCTGCGGGTTTCGGACGGCGTTCTGGCAATCCTCCACGCGCCCGTGGTTTCTGATCGTGCCGCGTGAGGGCGCACCGATTGCCGTGATTCCGGGGATTGGCGAAGCGTTGATGCGCTCGACATGGGTGCGGGACGTGCGGGTGTGGTCATCGCCGCACCCTGATGATGACGGGGTATCGTTGTTGCGCGATGCGCTGGCGGGGTTTTCGGTGGTCGGGATGCCGATGGGGCGCGCGAGCGCGCTGCGCATGGCAATGCTGGATTTCCGGCGGCTGGGGATCGAGCCGGTGGATGCGTCGGCGCTGGTGTGGAATTTGCGCTACGTGAAATCCCCCGCCGAGATTGAGGCGATGGCGGCAATCTGTGCGGTGGGGAGCCGGGCCTTTGCGCGGGCGGGGGAATTGTTCGCGGAAGGCATGGCGCTGGATGCGGCCTTTCGGGCCTTTCGCATCGCCTTGCTGGAGGAAGGGGCCGAGGAGGTTCCGTATGTGGTCGGCGGCGCGGGGCAAGGCGGGTATGGCGATGTGATCTCGCCCCCCGATGCCACCCCACTGCGCAAGGGCGATGTGCTGATGCTCGATACCGGGGCGAGTTTGCGCGGCTATTTCTGCGATTTTGACCGGAACTTCGCGATTGGCACGGCGAGCGATGCGGCGAAGCGGGCCTATCGGACGCTGTGGGAAGCAACCGAGGCGGGGTTGGCGGCGGCAAGGCCGGGGCGAACCTGTGCGGAGGTGTATGCGGCCATGGCCGGGGCGCTGGGCGATGCCGATGGCGGGATCGGACGGCTGGGGCATGGACTGGGGACGGAATTAACCGAGGAGCCATCACTCGCCGCCTTCGAGAATCGCGTGCTGGAGCCGGGGATGGTGCTGACGCTGGAGCCGTCAATGGGCGTCGGGCCGGGGCGGATGATGGTAACGGAGGAGAATATCGTGGTGACAGAGGACGGCCCCCGCTTGCTGACGGAGCGGGCCACGCCGGAATTGCCGGTGATTGAAGCATAGCGGAAGACGGGGGAAGCGACATGGCACTCGATTATCGCGAAATCGACACGCGCGAAGACCTCGACGCCCTGCTGGCGAAGGGAAAGGATGGATTGTTCTTTTCCAGCGAAAAAGTTCGTCTCGATGAGGCGTTCGCCGACCGCACGGGTTTTGGCACAATCGTCAAGATGGATGCCTCGCTGACCCAATCGCTGATCGCTGGTCTGACGGGACAGGATCGCCGCTGTCTCGGCTTGCGCGATTTGCAGCTTTCTGACGATGATGCGCGCACAATCGCAGAGAAACTGACAAACCTTTCAACACTCTATCTATCCGGCAACAGCATCGGCGAAGCGGGGGGGCGGGCGCTGCTGGATGGATTTGCAGGGCGCGGGATCGAAAGGCTCGACCTGCGCTACAATCCCATGACCAACGCATTATTAACGCCCGAAGCCTTCAAGACCAGTGATGCACAGGCGATTCTTGCGACCTGGGCGGCGGCGGAAGGTAAGCGGCTGGTGGCTGTTCTGGCGGCGGGGGCGACATTCCTGTTTGATCGGCGTCTGATGTTTCGGAGATTATTCGGGTACTGGATTTTTGGAAGCATGGGGGTCATTGCCCTTGCAGCGAGCGGATGGAGATTCCTGTATCGCGCGGATTGGGGCGAGA
>CALFFK010000008.1 GCA_937957975.1 uncultured Neomegalonema sp. | reverse complement strand
AGGGTGGTGCGGTTTTCGGACAAACGGGACAGCGCCTTCTGGATCGTGGCCTCGGCAGAGGCATCCAGCGCCGATGTCGGCTCGTCAAGCAACAGGATCGGGGCATCGCGCAGCATGGCGCGGCCAATGACGATGCGCTGGCGCTGTCCCCCCGACAGCGAACCACCGCGCGGGCCAACGCGGGTATCAAGGCCATCGGGCTGATCGCGGGCAAAATCACTGACGAAAGCGCGGTCAGCGGCCTGTTCAATCTCAGCCCCGGTCGCGTCGAGCTTGCCGAGAAGAAAGTTGTAGCGGATCGTTTCATCAAAGAGGGCCGCCTCCTGACTGACGACCGAATAGAGCGAGCGCAAATCAGCAAGACGCAGTGCGGAAACCGGGACACCCCCAACCGTCACCTCGCCCGATTGCGGGTCGATAAGGCGGGTCAGAAGGTGGAAAACCGTGCTCTTGCCCGCGCCGGAATGGCCGACAAGCGCGGTGGTCTGCCCCGCCTTCGCCGTGAAGGACAACCCCCGCAGGACAGGCGCATCATCATAGCGGAAATGAACATCCCGCAGCGTGATCGACGTATCGGCGGGAACGGCCCGTGCCTGCGCCGGGGGCGGGTCGGCAATATCGGGCCGCGCGTCGAACAGACCGTAAAGCCGCTCCAGCGATGCCAGCGCCGACTGGAACCGGCCTGAAAGAGAGCTGAGGCGGCGCAAGGGGTCAAAGACAAGGCCAACAGCCGTGAAAAAGCTGAGAAACTCGCCCGGTGACTTGTTTCCGTCGATGATCTGGCTGCCACCATAAACAAGGACACCAAGGAAACCGGCGGCGGCGAGAATGTCGATAAAGGCAGGAAGCGCCGATTGCCCCAGCGCCTCGCGGATGCGTAGCCGCAGAAATTCATCGAGATCGCCCAGAAAGCGGTTACGCTGATGCTCCTCCAGCCGGTTAACCTTGATGGCATGAACGCCGTGGAAGATTTCATCAAGGCGGTTGGAAATCTGTGCCGATGCCTGCCGTGAGAAACGGGTATTCGAGCGAATCCATCGCTGCGTCCTGACCATGGGCAAAACCAGCAATGGCACGCCGATGAAGGCAATCAGGGTCAGCTTCCAGTCATAATAGAGCGCCACAGCCACCAGCGAAACAAGGCTGACCGTATCGCGGCCCACGGTCATCAGGGCGGTTGCGGCAATGCTTTGCAGGCTTTGGGCGTCACCGCGCACCCGCTCGATCAAATGGCCGGGGGGATGAAACTGGAAAAAGGAGGAATCGAGCGACAGGATATGGCCAAGCAGGTCTTTCTGCATATCGGTCACAACCCGCAGGCCGATGCGCACGATCAACATCCGCTGGATGAAGCCCGCCACCGCGCGCATGAAGAACAGGCCAAAAACCAGCGCCCCGATCCAGACCATGGCGTCACGGTCCTTGTCGATCATCACCTGATCGAACATGGGGGCGACGAGGAAAGACAGGCCGCCAAGGACGCTGCCCTCCAACATCATCAGGATGGTGGCGACGACCAGGGTTTTGAAATGCTGTTTGACATATTCATGCCAGAGGCGACCCAGCAGAACCCGTGATTTTGGCTCCGCAAGGGTCAGCCCGGCATCCCTGACCTTCTTCGCGGGGGGTGGGGTGGTATCGGCCAAGCGGGTTCGCGCTCCTGTTCAGGGTCCAAGGGGGATCAAGGGGCGCTGATTACACGCTTATCCCGCCAGCGTCTCGTCGATCAGGGCCATGGTTTCCGGCACGCCGTACAGCTCCACAAAGCCGCCAAATCTTGGCCCTTGCGACTGGCCCAGCAATGTCTCGTAGATGGCGGTGAACCATGCGCGCAGGGGGTCGAACTCGTGGGCCATGCCGACTTCATAGACGATGGATTGCAGGGCTTCGCCATCAAGGCCCGCCGGGGCGTTGGCGAGGCGGGTGCGTAGATCCGCGAGGGCCGCGCGTTCCTTGTCGTCCGGGGCGCGGCGCGCTTTGTAGGGCGCGATTCGGTCGTGGTAGTAGCGCACGGCCCCCGCCGCCGCCTCGTCGAGCGCCGGGTGGCTCTCTGCCGTGGCATCGGGGGCGTATTTGCGGATGAAGCCCCAGAGGGTTTCCTTGTCTTCGGCCCCCGCCGCGCTGGCGAGATTGAGGAGCATCGAATAGCTGACCGGCATTGCGCTTTCGGGCGGCTGGCCGTGGTGGATATGCCAGACGGGATTGGCGATCTGTTTGGCTGTGTCCTGCTGCGGGAAGGCGCGAAGCTGCTGATGATATTCATCCACGGCTTTGGGGATCACATCGAAATAGAGGCGCTTGGCCGTCTTGGGCTTGCCATACATGAAGTAGGACAGGCTTTCAGTGGGGGCGTAGGCGAGCCATTCATCCATGGAAAGGCCGTTTCCGGCGGATTTGGAAATCTTCGCGCCCTTGTCATCAAGGAACAATTCATAGGTGAAATGCTCTGGCGCGCGGCCCCCCAGAACCTTGCAGATGCCGTCATAAATCGGCGTGTTGGTCGAGTGATCCTTGCCGTACATCTCGAAATCGACATCAAGCGCAGCCCAGCGCGCCCCGAAATCGGGCTTCCATTGCAGTTTCACGTTGCCGCCGGTGACGGGCAGGGTTGTCTCGGTTCCGTCTTCATCATCGAAGGTGACTGTCCCGTCCTTGGCGTTCACGTCCTTCATGGGGACATAAAGAACGCGGCCCGATTGGGGCGAGATGGGCAGGAAGATCGAATAGGTCTGCTGGCGTTCCTCACGCAGGGATTTGAGCATGATCGCCATGATGTCGTCATAGCGGTCAGCGGCGCGCAGGAGGATCTCGTCCATCTTGCCGGATTTGTAATAATCGGTGGCGCTGATGAACTCGTACTCGAAGCCGAAAGTATCGAGAAACCGGCGCAGCATGGCGTTGTTGTGATTCCCGAAGCTGTCGAACTCACCGAACGGGTCGGGCACTGCCGTCAGGGGCTTGTGCAGATGTGATTGCAGGGATGCGGGGTCGGGCACGTTGTCGGGAACCTTGCGCATCCCGTCCATGTCATCGGAAAAGCAGATGAGTCGCGTGGGGATATCGCTGATCGCCTCGAACGCACGGCGCACCATGGTCGTGCGCGCGACCTCGCCAAAAGTACCGATATGCGGCAGGCCGGAGGGGCCATACCCGGTTTCAAAAAGGCAATAGCCCTTTTCGGGAGGTTTACGCTCGAACCGCTTGATAAGTCTGCGGGCTTCCTCGAAGGGCCAGGCTTTCGCGGTCAAGGCACTTTCGCGCAACTCGGTCATCGGTCAGCCCCGTTATGAAACATGGATAATATTCCCTGAACTTCCGTCTGCTAACTGCCGGTAACGCCTGCGTCAATGCCGATACCGGGTACAGCGCATTAACCAATGTTAAACCCTACAGATGTACGGTTTTCCCCAAGCTGCAGAAATACGCAGTACGACAAGGGGACGACCTGCGCCATGGCTGATACCAACCGCCGAAAATTTTTGACAGACGCCGCCCGCGCTGCCGCCGGATTATCCCTCGTCGGGGCTTCACCGGCTCTGGCAGGAATGAGTCCGATCTATGATGATGGAGAGATCGGGATACACACTGTTCCCTACAGCCCGGATCGGGGCTGGGCCGCAAGAATCGAATATAATGCGCTGGCCGAAGTACAGCCCGAACCCCCCGCATATACAGCGATCCGCCCTGACGGATTCCCCGTACCCGTCCGCAAGCCCTTGCGCGTCGATCTGGACTATATGGACAGCCGGGAGCATCGCCTGAAACTGCTCGCGCGGCGCACGGGGGAAAGCTTTGATGGCGTGTTCCGGGCCGGGCCGATCATCTATGATGATGCCCTGGGCGAGATCGACCATCTGTTGCGTGACTGGCGCCGGGACGAAGTGGTCAAGATCGACCGGGGATTGATCGACCTGCTATCCATGGTGCAGGAAGAAATCGGTTTCGATCAGGCGATCACGGTTGT
>CALFFK010000007.1 GCA_937957975.1 uncultured Neomegalonema sp. | reverse complement strand
CCCTCATGCATATTCTCCCGCCCGATGCGGCGGATAAAATGCGGAACCGCATCGGCCATCGCGTTGACATGCCCCGGCGTGCCGGTCACGGCCTGGGCCAGCATCTCTCCAGCGTCGTTATAAACCCCGGCGGACAGGTCGCCCGCTTCCCGAACGGAAGTGGAAAACGCCGTACGAACCAGCGCTTGCGCCTGTTCCTCAACCACCGAAATCAGGCGGTTCCACATGACCTGATAGGCAACTTTCGAAACCTCAGACATCGGTTTCCTCCTTGATACGCATGTCGAGAGTACCATCGGCTTGCGCGGTGATGGTACGGCTGGTGGGCAGGATGACAGTCGTTTCGTCTTCCGTCACAACCGCAGGGCCGGGGATATGAGTCCCGGCGGCAAAATCCCCGCGCAACGCCACAGCGGCGTCTGTGACCTGCCCTGTCGCAGGATCGAACAGGGATCGTCGCCCAATGGATTTCGCTTCGGCTGTTGGCGCAACCGCCGCAACCGGATCAACAGATTCTTTCGGCGTGAAGGCATTGACGGACCAGACCGTGATTTCCACGTTCATCCCGTCAACGACCCGCCCAAACAATCTGGCGTAATCCGCCTCAAACAGCGACAGGAACGTCGCTGCATCAGGGGCTTTGGCCTGCCCGGCAGTCAGGCTGATCGGTATCTCCCATCCCTGACCGGAATAGCGCATATAGACCTTGTACTCGGCCAAAATCTCCGCTTCTGCATCACAGGAACGCACGAAACCCCGCGCTTCGTCTTCCATCTCCGCGAACAGTGTCGTGACGGCTTGCGCGTCGAAACCTCCAAGCGCATTCGTATCAAGCCGCATGAAGACAGAGCGGTTCGCCTCAAAACTGAACGGCGCACGCAGGAAGCCAATGGCTGATCCAACACCTGCACCCACGGGAACAAGGCAGCGATCGATGCCGAGTTTTTCACACAGGCGCGCCGCATGAAGTGGCGCTGCACCACCAAAGGCGATCATCGTGTATTCGCTGAGGTCTTCGCCATTCTCGACCGCATGAACGCGCGCGGCATTGGCCATGTTCTCATCAACGACTTCGGCCACTCCCCATGCAGCCTCCACCGGGTCCATATCGAGGCGGTCACCAAGATGCGCGCTGAGAGCAGCGGCGGATTGATCGGTGGCCAACTTGATCGACCCACCGGCGAAATTGTCGGGATCAAGTTTTCCCAGCACAAGATCAGCATCGGTCACAGCCGGGCGTACCCCGCCCCGGCCATAACAGGCGGGGCCGGGTTCGGAACCAGCGCTTTCCGGGCCGACCCGAATCTGGTTCATACCATCCACATGGGCCAGGCTGCCCCCCCCGGCCCCGATTTCCACCATGTCGATCACCGGGATCGAAATTGGCATCCCGGAGCCTTTCTTGAACCGATAGGTACGCGCCACCTCGAAGACACGGGCAGTCTTTGGCGTGCGGTCCTTGATGAGGCAGATTTTGGCGGTCGTGCCGCCCATATCAAAGCTCAGAACCTTCTCCAGCCCATGTCGCGCAGCAATATCCGCCGCAAAGACGGCTCCGCCAGCAGGCCCGGATTCAACCAACCGCACAGGAAATTCAGCGGCGCTTTCAAGGCTGATGATCCCGCCTCCCGAATGCATCAGGAAGATTGGACAATCCGCGCCTTCGGCCTTCAGGCGATCCTGCAAGCGATCCAGATAACTCTTCATCAGCGGCTTGATATAGGCGTTGGCGATGGTGGTGTTGAACCGCTCGTATTCGCGCATCTGCGGCGAAATTTCCGAAGACAGCGATACCATCACCCCCGGCAGTTTCTCGGCCAGTACATCGCGCACCATCCGCTCATGCGCATCATTGACATAGGAATGCAGCAAACCAACCGCGATGCTCTCATACTCAGCTTCACGCAGCGTATCGGCAAGCGTTTCCACTTCTGCCTGGTCAAGTGGGGCCAGCACCTTGCCTGTCGCCTCCATTCGTTCGGCCACCACGTAGCGGCGGTTGCGGGGCAACAGCGGGTCAGGGAGTTTCAGGTTCAGGTCGTATTGCTCGAACCGGCTTTCAGTGCGCATCTCGATCACGTCGCGGAAACCCTGCGTCGTGATAAGCGCCGTCTTTGCCCCCCGCCGTTCGATCAGGGCATTGGTGGCCAGCGTGGTCCCGTGAATGATCTGTCCAATGCGCGTAGCCTCAACCCCGGCCTTGGCGCAAACCTGATGCATCCCGTCGATAATCGCCTTTTCGGGGGCCGTGTAAGTGGTCAGAACCTTTGTGGACCACCGCTCGCCATCCGCTTCCAGCACGACATCGGTAAAGGTTCCACCAATATCAACACCCAACCGGGCTTTCGCATCCATCATCACCTGCTCCCCTGATATTCAGCAAGGAAGGTAGAACCGATAGAATATCATGCCGAATTATTTTACTGGATTGCTTCGATCAAAATTTCTGATGCAACAAAAGAGCGACGCTATATGATGGCACGCGACTAAACCGGGTCAGGAGTCGCGCATTTCCTGACGCATCCGCTTATCCCAACCGCGATTGACCTCTATGGCCCGCATCGACATCAAGCATCTGGAAGCGTTTATCCATGTCGCGGATCAATCCAGCTTTCGCCGTGCCGCCCTCACGCTCAATACCACCCAACCAAACATCTCTGCGCGCATCGCCGCACTGGAAACACGGATCGATCAAAAGCTGATGGATCGCGATGCGGGATCGGTGCGCCTGACCCCGGCGGGGGCGTTGCTGTTGTCCAAAGCGCGCGGCGTGATTGATGCGCTTGATGACTTCATGGTGACAGCGGGGGCGCAAGGGTTATTCGAGGACACCTTGCGCCTTGGCGTGACGGAAATGATCGCCCATTCATGGCTGGGCGTGTATCTTTCAGCCTTGCGGGATCAGTTTCCGGGGGTCACGGTCGATCTGACCGTCGATTTTTCATCCACCCTGTCCGATGCCCTCTTTGACCGCTCCATCGACCTTGCATTGCAAAACGGGCCGTTCGATCAGCAAACATCAGGCAGTATTGATCTGGGCGGGTATCCGCATGTCTGGGTCGCCTCCAGTGCGCTTGAAATCGGGCGACAGGCTCTCACCCTGAAGGCGCTGACCCGGCATCCAGTCATTACCCACGCAAGGCGAACCCTGCCGTTTCAGCAACTCGAAAAACACCTCGCCGGGGAGCGTCAAGCCCGTCTCATCCCGTCCACAAGCCTATCTGCTTGTCTGCGGATGACCGTCGAAGGCCTTGGCGTCGCCTGCCTGCCCCATGTTATGGTCGCGGATGATCTTGAAAGGGGCCGTCTCGTCAGCCTGACCTATCCCTGGGTGCCGGACGACCTGTCCTTCATGGCGCGTTTTCATGCGGAAAGAGCGCCATATCTCCTCCGCCGTGCAGCGGGATTGGCGGAGGAGATTTCGGGTCGATAGTATTCTGCCTGTGATTTATTTTTGTTCGACGAAGATTGTGGCTGCGTCTCTTTGGTAGCTTGCGAAAGTTCTTCGGTTGACTGTGATGATGTCGGGTTTTTCGATATTTGTGTTTGTTGATGATGCTGCGACGACTCCGCTGATTTCGGATG
>CALFFK010000006.1 GCA_937957975.1 uncultured Neomegalonema sp. | reverse complement strand
AGAGAGGTCGCGCTGCCATCCGGCATTGCCCTCGTCAGAACCGGCAAGACGCTCGCGGATAGCAAGCCCTGAGCGGTAGCTGTCGAGCGCGGCCGAAAGGTCGCCCTGCGAAACCTGTACATCGCCAATACGGTCATAACTCACAGAGAGGTCGCGCTGCCATCCGGCATTGCCCTCGTCAGAACCGGCAAGACGCTCGGCTATCGCAAGCCCTGAGCGGTAGCTGTCGAGCGCGGCCGAAAGGTCGCCCTGCGAAACCTGTACATCGCCAAGTTCGTTAAAAGCCACGCTGCGCGACCGGTCATCCGGGGCGACAGCCATGGCACGCTTCGCAACTCGCTCCGCCCCCGCAAGATCGCCCGCATCGGTATAAAGACGCCTCAACTGTGCCCAGTCTGTCCACACCCCCGAATCAAGCGCCACAATCTGCTCATAACGGGCGATCAGGGCGGCGGTGGTCAGCTTGCCGCGCAAGCGGGCCTCCAATGCCAGTGTGGCGATCCGGCGCTTTTCTGCGGCACTTCGCAAGGCGCGTATTCCATCGCGTGCGGCATTCATGTCATCGAGGATTGCGATGGCCCCCAGCTCATCGCCATCGTTGAACAGGGCCAGCGCCCGCACCCCCTCCGACGTTTTTGCGATGTCTTCCACGGCCTCCCGCAATACCGCGATCTCGCGGGCATATTCCCGGTCTTTCGCGGCGAGGCGGGCGACATACTCCCGCTCCCTGGCCGCCAGTTCCGCGCGAACCCCGGCCAATACAGACGCCGCCTCGTCTTTCCCCAATGCTACATCCAGCCGCAGCCGCTCAATCTGATCGCGCAGCCCCTGAATTGTCGCATCCGCCACCCGTTGTGCCGCCGCCTGTGTTGCCGCCGCATGATACAACGCCGCCGCAATCTCCGATTCGGCATCCGTCTGCGCAGGTCGCGCGGCATGGGCAAGGGGGACCAATGCCCCCATCTCCCCCGGAACGACCAAGGCCGTCATTGCCGCCACAATGACCCGCTTACCCCATTTCCCCATTATTTCCGTTCCCCGCCCGTAAAACGATTCTCATCGTGACATGCGGCACACGGATCGTACAACCCTGCGCAAAGCGAAGTTTCGCTTGTTCAATTCATTTATTGACGGTTAACGTTGCACCAGATGTCGCAAAAGACGGCATGAACACATGAATTCGCCGGAGGATACCCATGACCAAGACCAATGACGAGACCAAGCGCGCCTCCCGGCGCGGCTTTCTGAAAGTTGGTGCTGCCACCATCGCCGGTGCGGGCACGTTGGCTGCACCGAATATCGTCCACGCCAAGACCAAAACCCTGAAGGTTCAGGCCGCATGGGGCGGTGGTATCTTCCTTGAAAATGCGCAGTCCTATGTCGAGCGCGTTCACGCCATGGCGGGCGATGCCCTCAAGATTGATCTACTGCCGGTCAACTCGGTCGTAAAGACATCGCAGATGCAGGACGCGGTTCATCGCGGCGTTCTCGACGGCGCGCATTACGTGCCCGCCTATTGGTACTCGAAATCCAAGACAGCATCGCTGTTTGGCACTGGCCCCTGCTTCGGCTGGTCTTCACAGGAAGTGCTGGGCTGGGTCCATTACGGCGGCGGTCAGGAACTGTTCGATGAACTGATGGGCAGCCTCGGCCTTAACGTCGTTTCGTTCTTCAACTCCCCCATGCCCGCCCAGCCGTTGGGATGGTTCAAGGAGGAGATCAAGGACGCTTCGCAGATGAAGGGTCTGAAATACCGCACCGTTGGTCTCGCCGCTGATGTGCTGCTGGAAATGGGCATGTCGGTCGTGCAGCTTCCGGGTGGCGAAATTCAGCCTGCCATGAAGTCCGGCCTCATCGACGCGGCAGAATTCAACAACCCGACTTCGGACCGTGATTTCGGGATGCAGGACGTCTCGAAGGACTATCACCTCGCCAGCTTCCACCAATCCCAGGAATTCTTCGAGGTCACGTTCAACAAGAAGATGTTCGACCGTCTGCCCGCCGAGCATCAAGCAATTCTCAAGCACGCATCGGAAGCCGAGAACTCGAACTTCTACTGGCACAATACCAAGCGTTACTCCGAAGACCTGGTCAAGCTGCGCGATCAGGGCGTCAACGTCCACCGCACGCCAGACTCGGTGATGGCGGCCCAGCTTGCGGCCTGGGACGTTGTGGTCGAGCGCCTCTCCGAAGAAGACGAATTCTTCGCCAAGGTGATTGATTCGCAAAAGACCTATGCCAAGGAAGTGCTGGGGTATCTCAACCTCAACCAGCCCGACTACAAGCTGGCTTACGAACACTACTTCGGCTGATCCTGAACCGATTCTACTGACTCGACCGGATGTCCTTTACGGGCATCCGGCATCTCCCTCTGTGACAGGAGAGCCTCTTGATCCGCACCATCCACGCCATTGAAAGCCTGAGTATCTGGGTAGGACGCGCCTTTGGATGGTGTATTCTGATCCTGACCCTGTCGGTTTCCTATGAGGTGTTCGTCCGTTACGCCCTCAACGCCCCGACTGTCTGGGCATTCGACATGATGGTGCAGATGTACGGCGCGCTGTTTCTGATGGCCGGACCGTATGCGCTGGCGCAGGACAGCCATGTTCGCGCCGATGTCATCTATCGCTTGTTGCCTGTCCGTTGGCAGGCGCGCATAGATTTCGTTCTGTACGTCCTGTTTTTCTTCCCCGGAATGCTGGCATTGTTCTGGTTCGGATGGGAAATCGCCGCCGATTCATGGCGATATAAGGAGGTGAGCTGGAACAGCCCGGCCCGCATCCAGATCTATTTTTTCAAAACGCTGATCCCGCTCGCCGGGGCGCTCCTCATCATTCAGGGCGTTGCCGAATGTATGCGCTGCATCATCGCCATGCGCACTGGCCAATGGCTCGACCGTCTGGACGATGTGCGCGAAACCGAGGACAGCCTCATGGAGTTCGCTCCACAGGCAGAACGGGGGTCGATGTGAATTCGCTCATGTCATTCCCCGCAAACGCTGGAATCCCTGACCTACTTGCACCAAATCACCGCTTTCGCGGACATAACATCAAAAGCGGGAGCCTGACCGGATGACCAATCCCGAAGTCGCGATCCTCATGCTCTCACTCTTCATCGTATTGGTGTTGCTGGGTTTTCCCGTTGCTTTCACCTTGCTGGCGATGGGCGTTGGGTTTGGATATTTCGCTTATTACGACGGCGAATATATCGAGAGCTTCGGGGATTATTTCGACAATAATATCTTCTACCTTCTGAACCAGAACACCTATTCGGTGATGGAAAACGACACTTTGGTCGCTGTCCCGTTGTTCCTGTTCATGGGCTATGTGGTCGAGCGCGCGAATATCGTGGATCGCCTGTTCGAATCCCTGCAACTCGCCGCACGAAACCTGCCTGGCTCCATGGCTGTTGCTGCCCTGCTGACCTGCGCCGTGTTTTCGACCGCCAGCGGCATTGTCGGCGCTGTGGTCACGCTGATGGGATTGCTGGCCTTCCCGGCTATGGCGAATGCCAATTATAACAAAAGCTTTGCGTCTGGTGTTATTTGTGCGGGCGGCACACTCGGCATACTGATCCCGCCCTCGATCATGCTGATCGTCTACGCCGCGATTGCCGAGCTTTCACCGCTGCGCCTTTATGCAGCAGCCGTATTCCCCGGTCTGCTGCTTGCCGGTCTCTACATCGTCTACGTTATCGGGCGTGTTATGATAACGCCGTCACTTGCACCAAAGCCCGTCTACGACCCCACCATCACGCGCACACAGATCTATACGCAGCTCCTCGTTTCCTTTGTGCCCCTGACCGTCCTCATCATGCTGGTTCTTGGTTCCATCCTCGGTGGCCTCGCCACCCCGGCGGAAGCGGCGGCGATGGGCGCGCTTGGCGGGTTGGTCCTTGCCGCCCTCTACCGCACGCTGACATGGCAAAAGGTAAAGGAATCCGTCTTCCTTACCGCCAAGGCAAGCGCCATGGTCTGCTGGCTGTTCGTCGGTTCCTGGACCTTCGCGTCAGTCTTTTCCTATCTTGGTGGCCATGACATCATTGAGGCATGGGTGCTTTCCTACAATCTGGAGCCGTGGCAGTTCCTCGTGCTCGCGCAGCTCATCATCTTCCTGCTCGGTTGGCCGCTGGAATGGTCGGAAATCCTCATCATCTTTGTGCCGATCTTCTTGCCGATGCTCGATACGTTCGGCGTGAATCCGTATTTCTTTGCGATGCTGGTTGCACTCAATCTCCAGACATCCTTCCTGACACCCCCCATGGCCATGTCGGCCTATTACCTGAAAGGGGTGTTGAAGGGACAGATTGAACTGATGCAGATATTCAAGGGGATCATGCCGTATCTCAGCATCGTCATCTTCTCGATGGTGTTGATGTATCAGTTCCCCGGCATCGCGCTGTGGTTGCCTGACTATCTGTTCGGTGAATACGTTCCATGACGCTTTGGTCCCTGAGCGCGCGGGAAGCGGCAGCAGGTATCCGCACGGGATCGCTTACGTCGGTTGATCTCGTGCAAGCCTGCCTCGACCGGATCGCCGGGACGGATGATACTATCGGTGCATGGGCCTGGCTGGATGCAGACATGGCCCTCGCGCAGGCAAGGGAAATGGACGATTTGCGCCGCAGGGGGCGCCCGGTTGGTGCGCTCCATGGCGTTCCGGTTGGTATCAAGGACATTTTCGAGACGAAGGACATGCCCACAGGCCTTGGCTCGCGTATGCATCAGGACCGCCAGGGCGACATGGACGCCGCGCTGGTTGAAAAGCTGCGCAGCGCAGGGGCGGTAATCCTTGGTAAAACTGTCACTACTCCCTTCGCCTTTGCCAGCCCGGCCCACACCCGCAATCCGCATGACCCGGCCCGTACCCCTGGTGGTTCTTCCTCCGGTTCGGCGGCAGGGATTGCGGCGGGTCACATGCCGCTGGCACTTGGCACCCAGACCGGCGGTTCGGTCATCCGCCCTGCCTCTTTCTGCGGTATATACGGTTACAAGCCTACGCGCGGGATGCTTTCCCGAAGGGGCTGTCTTCAGACAAGTGCTACCCTCGACCAACCCGGCATCTTTGCCCGCTCGCTGGACGATATCGCGCTGCTCGCGGACGCCGTTACCGGTTACGACGTAGCTGACCCCGCCAGCTTCAACCGCCCCATGCCCCGACTCGAAGCCGGATATGCCAGTCCTGCCCCCGTCGATCCAGTCTTTGCATGGATCGACCTGCCCTATGCCGACCGTCTCAGCCCCGCCATGCGCGACGGTTTGGCGGAAATGCTCGCGGTGCTGGGCGACCGGGTTGAACGGGTGCCAGCCCCCGCCTCCTTTGCGGAAATCATTGATCACCACGCCATTGTGCATCGCTACGAATTCTACAACACTCTCCACGCTGATCCCGGCCTCGCCCCCGAAGAGACTGATGAGGTGATGAAGGGGTTGCTCGACCATGGTGCGCGGATCTCAAAGGATGAATACAAGGAATCCCTCGCCTATGTCGCCGGGGCCGAAGATTGGTTTGACAATTTCTTCAATGATTATGATGCCATTATCGCCCCCTCCGCCCTCGGTGAAGCCCCCCCATTGGCCGAAGGCACAGGTGATGCCGTATGCTGCGTCATCTGGACATTCGCTGGCCTGCCTTGCCTGTCCCTGCCATGGCTAACCGGAGAGGGCGGCTTGCCACTGGGCGTACAACTGGTAGGATCGCGGGAAGAGGATGATCGCCTCTTCCGCACCGCCGCATGGCTGGAGCGCACCTTGGCCGCCCCCGACGAAGAAGAGGAGATCACCTGATGGACGAGAAACCCAAAGGCAACGCCCGTGACCGCGTGAAACCGATCACCGGCCTTATTGGCACCGGCATTCTGATCGTCTTCATCCTCGGTCTGTCACACAGCATCTCGACCGGGTTCGCCGGGTTCGAAGGTGGCTTGCCCTTTATGGTCATCGCCATCTTCGTACTGCTGCTGGCTCTCTGGGATTATATCGACGAGTGCCTGCGCAAGCGGTAGGGCGTCTCATCATGCCCGGCAAGCGGGCATGATTGATCGTTAACCGGGTTAAAAACGTCTGGCGTCACTATGCCGACGCAGGCTTCTTGCTTTCACAAGATAACGCTCAAAGCGCGACCACCTGTGCCTTACCCTGTTTTTCGGCCAGTTTCGCCGCAACCGACGCAACCGCCAAATCCTGCAAGCCAACCCCCGTTCCATCGAACAACGTGATTTCGGCATCCGAAGTCCGCCCCGGATGATCGCCATTGATGACGGCACCAATGGGCGTGATGTCGCTTTCCTTCACGGCACCGGATGCAACCGCGTGCTGCGTTTCGCCGATACTGATCGACTGCGCCACTTCATCGGTAAACAGCGTTGCGGCAGCAACCAGCGCCGGATCAACCTCCTGCTTGCCTTTCGTGTCCGTCCCCATACAGGCGATATGCGTTCCAGGTTTTATCCAATCCCGCATCATCAGGCTGTCATGGGCCGAGGTGATGGTAATGATGACATCGGCCTCCGCGCCAAGCTGTTCCCGTTCTACCGCCTCGAAGGGCAGCCCCATCTCTTCGGCCACCTTGCCAAGCGCGGGCAGCATGTCGGGATGGAAATTCCACGCAACAACCTTTTCGAAATCCCGCTGTTCGGCAGCCGAGCGTAGCTGAAACTGTGCCTGATGCCCGGCGCCAACCATGCCCAGCACCTTGCAGTCCTTACGCGCCAGATGCGCAATCGACACCGACGAAGACGCCGCCGTCCGCACTGCCGTCAGGTAATTACCACCGACCAGCGCGGCCAGTTGCCCGGTATCGGGATCAAACAGGAAGATCGTGGATTGATGGTTCGTCAGTCCCTTTTCCATGTTGCCGGGCCAGTACCCGCCGGATTTTACCCCCAGCGACTTACCCGCCTTGTCGAACCCCGACTTGAAACCGTACAGCGCATCCGCATAGCCAATAGCTTCCCGGATGACCGGAAAATTATACGCATCCCCCTTCGCCATCGCGCCAAAGACGTTCTCGACGGCGGTAAATGCCGCCTTGCGGTCGATGACGGCCTTGCAGACCTCTTCGGAGACGATGAGCATGGAAAATCCTATGGTTTGAGTACGGTTATAAAGCCCTCTCCCAGTGGGATGGGAGAGGGAGAGGGGCGCTTAATACGCCAGCCCGCGCGCCGTTACCGGCCATACCGTTTCGACCTTGCCGCCCCGTACACCGACATACCAGTCATGTACGTTACAGGTAGGGTCACAATGGCCCGGTACGAGCTTGAGCTTGTCATTGACCTTCAGATTGCCGTCGGGGTCCGCAATCACGCCATGCTCATCCGAACACTTGACGTATTCCACGTCATCGCGCCCATAGATGAACGGCAGACCGCTATCCACGGATTGGGCCTTCAGCCCGGCATCGCAGATTGCCTTATCGGCCTTGGCATGGCTCATCACGGAAGTCAGGATAAACAGCGCGTTTTCCCATTCTCCCTGATCGATCCTAT
Organism: uncultured Neomegalonema sp.; assembly: GCA_937957975.1. Classification (GTDB taxonomy): domain Bacteria; phylum Pseudomonadota; class Alphaproteobacteria; order Rhodobacterales; family Rhodobacteraceae; genus JAHDDY01. The sequence continues at coordinate 11,580 of CALFFK010000006.1, read as the reverse complement.
TGCCGTCCTTATCAAGGATACGTCCGTAATCGGCGTCCATGAAAGCGTAGGAGCCGCATTGCAGCTCGTTATAAACACCGGAATTGCCCTCGAAGTAGTAGGAGCCTGTACCACCACCCCCAACAATATCGCATTCCAGCCCTTCGGCTTTCAACGTGTCCACAGCGTCCTTTACCATGGCTACCGCAATATCAATTTTCGCCTTGCGTTCATCATAGCTGTCGAGATGCTGCATCGCGCCCTGATAGGCCTGAATGCCGGAAAATTTGAGGCCTGGCGCAAAACTGATGGCTCTGGCGATGGCAACGACGTCGGGTGTCGTCGTCACACCGCAACGCCCCGCACCGCAATCGATCTCGACCAAACACTCGATTTCTGTGCCATGCTTTGTGGCGGCATCCGACAGGTCCGGCACATTCATAATATCATCGACACAGCAGATCGTGCGTGCGCCAAGTTTCGGAATACGCGCAAGCCGATCAATCTTCGCAGGATCGCGCACCTGATTGGAAACCAGCACATCCTTGATCCCGCCGCGTGCAAAGGCTTCGGCCTCAGAGACTTTCTGACAGCAGACGCCACACGCCCCGCCGAGTTCCTGTTGCAGGAGTTGCACATCAACAGATTTGTGCATTTTTCCGTGGCTACGGTGGCGTACTCCCATCTTTTTGGCAATATCGCCCATTTTCCTGATGTTGCGCTCCATGGCGTCGAGATCGACGACAAGGCATGGCGTCTGAATATCTTTCTCATCCATGCCGATAGCGGCAGGGATGTCATATCCAACTTCATATTGATCAATTGTCACATGGGCATTCATCGTAATCTCCCTTGTTTCAGGCGTTCCATGGCAAGGATTTAAGATCCACATTGCCACCGGTGATGATGACTCCGACCCGCTTGCCCGCAAAAACATCGCGGTTTTTGAGGATCGTTGCCAAAGGCACAGCGCAAGACGGCTCTATCACAATTTTCATGCGCTGCCACGTCAGGTGCATTGCGTCGATGATCTCCTGCTCACTGGCAAGCAGGATGTCGGTAACGTGGTTGGATACAAAGTGCCACGTGCGCTCCTTGAGCGGCACCTTCAACCCGTCAGCAACCGTTACCGGCGCGTCATCGGCAATGATATGCCCTGCCTTGAAGGAACGATAGGCATCGTCTGCCTGTTCCGGTTCGGCGGCATAGATTTCGACATCAGGCGCGATATTCGAGAGGGTCAGACACGTCCCCGAAATCATCCCGCCTCCCCCGATTGGGGCGATTACGGCGTCCAACCCCTCGACCTGCTCCATCAATTCGCGTGAGCATGTCGCTTGCCCGGCGATAACGCGCGGGTCATTGTAGGGGTGAACGAAATCAGCGCCTGTTTCTTCCTGCACCTTCGCAAAAACTGCTTCGCGCGATGATGTGGATGGCTCGCACTCAACGATCGTCGCGCCATATCCGCGCATCGCATCCTTCTTCGCCTGTGGTGCCGTGCGCGGAATAACAACCGAAACCGGGATGCCCCGCCGCCCCGCCGCATAGCTGAGGGACAATCCGTGATTCCCCGAAGAATGCGTCGCAACGCCTTTTGGAGCTTCTGCATCGGATAACCCAAACACTGCGTTCGATGCGCCCCGCACCTTGAACGCCCCGGCCTTCTGGAAATTCTCGCATTTGAAGAACATCTCTGCGCCGGTCAGGGCGTTGAGATATTCCGAGGTCAGGATCGGTGTGCGGTGGATATGCGGTTTGATCCGCTCATGCGCTGCAATGACATCATCAAAATCAGGGAGATCGAGGTCCATTGTTCAAGCCGCCTTTTTCAGTTCCATCCCCGGACGGGTCGTCCGGTAGTATTCCTGTGCCGCCGCTACCCCTGAGCCAAGCGTAACGGGGTAATCTTCATCGTCATCCCGGTGGCCGTTAGGCCGGGAAGAAAGGCCATGGCATCGGCCCTTGAGCCGGGGCAGATCTGCACGCCATATCCATCTTAGGTTGGATCAGTGAGGGCGGCGCTGTCGAATCCTTCCGGGATATATATCGCAGAAACAGTGTCTGGGTATAATTCTGGTGACTTGGCGCAAAGCGTCATTCCTCATGCCAAAACCGCCCTGCGAACGCCTTCCGCGATGCGATGCTGCCGGATTAAAGGCCGGATGTCTCCATATTTTCAGAATGTCAGGCTTGATCCGGGGTGTTTATCAGCGGAGAAGGGTTTCAGTCCATGACCGTGATAAAAGGCTACGCCAATGCTTGCCTCCCGCCCCTGGGTTCCCGTCGCTTGTGAAGCCCGCGTTGCCGCCATCGCCGGTGCGACCGCTGCGCAATCCTCCAGTAATATTGCCGATCATATCGAAGCTCTGGCGTTGGAAAATCGCAATATTCACGAGCGGGAGTGCTTTAATCTCAATCCTGCGACGAATGTTATGAACCCGCGTGCAGAAGCTCTGCTTGCATCAGGCATCGGGTCGCGTCCGTCGTTGGGATATCCAGGCGATAAATACGAGATGGGGCTGGAGGCTATCGAAGAAATTGAAGTGATCTGCGCCGAGCTGTGTGCGCAGGTGTTCGATGCGAAATATGCGGAAATCCGGGTTCCATCGGGCGCGTTGGCCAATCTTTACGGGTTTATGGCGACCTGCCAGCCCGGCGACACGATTATAGCGCCGCCTGCGACCATCGGTGGTCATGTGACGCATCATCAGGACGGATGCGCGGGTCTTTTTGGCGTGAAGACGGTGAATGCGCCTGTCGATGTGGATGGATACACGCTCGACATTGATGCGCTGCGCGGGCTTGCAAGGGACATTCGCCCAAAGCTGATTACGGTCGGGGGGAGTCTCAATCTTTTCGAACATCCGGTCGCAGAGGTGCGCGCTATTGCGGATGAGGTTGGGGCGAAAGTGCTGTTTGATGCGGCCCATCAATGCGGGATTATCGCGGGCAAGGCATGGCGCAATCCTCTGGCTGAAGGCGCGCATCTGATGACAATGAGCACGTATAAAAGCCTTGGAGGCCCGGCAGGTGGATTGATCGTCAGCAACGATGCACCCTTGATCGAGCGCCTTGATGCCATCGCCTTCCCCGGTATGACAGCCAATTTCGATGCGGCGAAATCGGCAGCACTGGCTATGACGATGCTGGACTGGATTGACCATGGCAGCGCCTATGCCGAGCGAATGATTGCGTTGTCGAAGGCGCTTGCCGTGGCGCTGGATGATGAAGGGTTGCCGGTTTTTGCGAAGGCACGTGGTTTCACCGCTTCGCATCAATTTGCCATCGAAGCTGCGCCCTATGGTGGAGGGCAGGCCGCATCAAAGACGTTGCGAAAGGCCGGGTTTCTTGCCTGTGGCATTGGTCTGCCGCTGCCGGATGTGCAGGGTGACATGAACGGGCTGCGGATCGGAACGCCGGAATTGGCGCGGTGGGGTGTCACGCCGGACCATGCCCCGGAACTCGCATCATTGATTGCACAGGCGTTGACGGCAAATGATCCTGCTACGCTGGCCCCAAAGACCCGCGCGTTGCGCGAAAGCTTCGACACACTGCATTTTATGAGGCGGTAGAGTGCCTGGCGCTCATGGGGTGTCGAAGGACGCTGTCTTTCTTCTGCACCATTTATGCTGTGACGCCTTCACCGGGCAAAACCGCGTAATATTGTCAGTTTTTATCGGAGCCGAAGCCTGAAAATACCGGCATCAAGTCAAGCAAGTGTCGTGTGTAGTCGTGCCGGGGATCATTGAAGAGCGTTTCTGTTTCGGAAACCTCAAGCAATTGCCCGTTTCGCATTACACCAACACGGTCGCACATTTGGCGGATAACGGGCAGATCATGGCTGATGAACAACATCGTCAGGTTCAATTCCTGCTGCAAATCCTTCAGCAGATTGAGCACCTGTGCCTGAATCGAGACGTCAAGGGCGGAGGTTGGTTCGTCGCAGATCAGAAACCGGGGCCGGGTCGCAAGGGCGCGGGCGATGGAGATGCGCTGGCGCTGACCACCAGAAAATTCGTGCGGGAACTTCCCTGCCGCCTGCGCGCCAAGGCCGACGACATCAAGCAGATCGGTCACGATTTTCTGCGCTTCGGCAGCATTGTCAGCGAGATTATGGAAATGGATCGGCTCGGCGATGATGTCTTTTACCCGCATCCGGGAATTGAGCGAGGAGAACGGGTCCTGAAAGATCATCTGCATCTGTCGCCGCCAGGGTGAGGCTTCCTTGCGGGTTTTCAGGGCCGTCAATTCGGTGCCCGCAAACCGGATCGAACCGGAAGTTGGCGTGTAGATGCCGGTTACAATCCGCGCGATGGTGGATTTACCAGAGCCGCTTTCACCGACCAGCCCAAAGACTTCGCCGGATTTGATCGACAGGCTGACATCTTTCACCGCGTCGAGAAACAGGCGCCGGGAGGGAAAGATCGAATGGCGCGTCACAAAGCGCATATGCAGATTGTCGATCCGCAGCAATTCCTCGCTGGCTGCGCCGTAGTCGCGCGACTGGCCAAGCCAATGGGTTGCAAGGTCCAGCCCCTCCGGGCGTTCCTGCGCATCCTCAATATACGTTACGAGCGGAAAGCGGTCGAGGCGGCGATCCGGGGGCGGCACGGCAGAAATCAGGCTGCGTGTATAGTCATGGACAGGGGCATTGATGATCTGTCCGGTTGTGCCGGTTTCCACGACGCGGCCCCGGTACATGACCGCCACGCGGTCTGCCGTTTCGGCGATCACGCCCATATCGTGGGTGATAAGGATCATGCCGACATTCCGGTCGCGGCACAGTCCTTTCAACAGATCGAGAATTTGTGCCTGTACCGATACGTCGAGGGCTGTGGTCGGCTCGTCTGCGATGATGAGGTCGGGTTCACCGCAAAGCGCAAGGGCGATGACAACACGTTGCCGCATTCCGCCTGAGAACTGATGCGGATATTGTTTGATGCGGATGGCCGGGTCAGGGATGCCCACCGCATCAAGCAGGGCGACCGCACGCCCGGAAGCATCGGACTCCGAGACACCAAGATTTTCGCGGATCGTGTCGATCAGTTGGGTTTCGATGGTTTGCAGCGGGTCGAGCGATGTGAGCGGGTCTTGAAAGATCATGCCGATGCGCGCCCCGCGCACGCTGCGCTTTTGGGCATCGGTAAGCGTGTCGATGCGTTCGCCATGCAGGGCGATATGCCCCGCCGTCATCTCGCCGGGTGGTTCGAGCAATCCAATGACTGCGTTGCCGATGGTGGATTTGCCTGCGCCGGATTCTCCCACAATGCCGAGGATTTCCCCCGGTTCTACCGTAATGGTCAGGTCTTCGACGGCGGTAACATGGCCGCGCCGGGAGGGGAACTCGACGCGCATTCCGTCGATGGTCAGAAGGGTCATGCGCTCACCTCAGCTTTGGATTGAGCGCATCGCGCAGCCAATCCCCGAAGAGGTTGATTGCCAATACCAGCACAGCCAGCGCTATGCCGGGAAAGATTGTGATCCACCATTCGCCAGAGAACAGATAATCCTGCCCAACCTGAATCAGCGTCCCCATTGAGGGGGTTGTCGGGGGAACCCCAACGCCCAGAAAGGATAGTGTGGCCTCGGTGATGATCGCGATGGCGAGATGGATCGTGGCGATAACCAGCACCGGGCCGGTAACGTTCGGCAGAATATGCCGCCACAGGATGATGATAGGGCCAATGCCGATGACGCGGGCGGCCTGAACATATTCCTTGTTTTTCTCGACCAATGTGGAGCCGCGCACGGTGCGCGCATATTGGACCCAGCCGGAAATACCGATGGCGAAGATGAGCACATAGATTGCGACATCGCCATGCATGTCTCGCGGCAGGACGCCCCGCACAACCCCGTCAATCAACATGGCGATCAGGATAGCCGGGAATGCAAGCTGCACATCGGCGACACGCATGATGATGGCGTCTGTGCGCCCGCCGACATAACCGGAAATCAGCCCAAGCGTGATGCCGAGGATCATCGAGAACACGACGGCGGCGATGCTGACCAACAGCGAAATGCGCGCCCCGTAGATGATGGTCGAGAGAATATCCCGCCCCTGATCGTCTGTGCCGAGTATGAAGCGCGCTTCGCCGTCCTCCAGCCACATTGGCGGCAAGCTCGAATCCATCAGGTCAATGGAGGCCAGATCAAACGGATTATGCGGCGCAACCCATGGTGCAAAGATTGCGGCGGCGAAAAAGGCGATGCTTATCACTGCCGACAGGATCACCAGTGGAGAGCGGATGAAACTGTGCCAGATATCGCTGTCGAATGCGCGCCCGATCCGCGTGCGTGGGGTTCGCTGGATTGTATCGGCCATCGTCAATGCCCCGTCGCAGCGCGATCAACGCGCAGTCTTGGATCGACGACGTAATACAGAATATCGACGATCAGATTGATGACGACGAAGATCAGCGCGATCATAACGAGATATGCCGCCATGATCGGAATATCGACTTCTCGCACAGCCTGTATGAACATCAGCCCCATACCCGGCCATTGAAAAACCGTCTCGGTGATGATCGCAAAGGCGATGATGGCGCCCAGTTGCAGACCGATGATTGTAATGACCGGAACCATCGTATTCTTCAGGGCTGTCTTGAAGTGGATATAGCGGTCGGGCAAACCGCGCGCCCGCCCGAACTTGACGAAATCCGTGCGCAGGACTTCCAGCATTTCTGCGCGCACCAGCCGCATGATGAGGGTCATCTGGAACAGGGCGAGTGTGATTGCGGGCATGATGAGGGCTTTGATGCCTGATGTCGTCAACAGGCCCGTGCTCCACCAGCCAAGCTGCACGACCTCCCCGCGCCCGAAGGTCGGAAGCCAACGCAGGATAACTCCGAACAGCAATATCAGCAAAATCCCGATCAGGAAGGTGGGTAGCGATATGCCAATTAGTGACAGCGACATGAAGGCACGGGATAGCCATCCATCCCGCCTTATCGCCGTATAGACGCCCATCGGTATTCCCACGGCAATCGCGAGAATGGCCGACAGCAACGACAGTTCCAGCGTTGCAGGCGCGCGTTCGGCAATCAGGTCGCTTACCGGGCGGCGGTGTTGGTACGAGATGCCGAACTCGCCCTGCGCCGCGTTCTTTACGAAACGCCCGAACTGTACCGGAAAGGAGTCATTGAGGCCGAGCCGCTCCTTGAGTGCGGCGCGTTCCTCCTGCGTTGTGTCTTGCCCGACCATATTGTTGATCGGGTCGCCGACATAACGAAACAGTGCAAAGGCAATCAACGCGACCGTCAGCATGACGATTACGGATTGCAGCAGGCGTTTGAAGATGAAGCCGATCATCGGGGTTTATTCCTCCTCCCCGTGCGTGGGGAGGAGGTCTTTGGAACGTATCGCCATTATTTGACGACCACGTACCGCAGATCAAAGGCATTGTCCGGGCGCTGCACAACGTCAACCGCGTCCGACACGCCCCAGCTCAATGGCTGCTGATGAAGCGGGATATGGCCGTAATCATCCTTGTGGATCTGGAATACCTCGTCGATCATCGCCTGACGTTTTTCCTGATCCGTTTCGGACTGGATCGAGGCGGTCAGCCCATTGATTTTATCATTGCAATAGCCGCCGAGATTGAAGGAACCCAGCTTGTCTTCACCACCCCGGCACGCGATGAGCGAGGAAATGACATTGTGGCTATCGAAGGTCGATGGTGTCCAGCCGAGCAGGAAGAAGTCGGTGTCATAGTCGTTCTGCTCCAGTACCTTGCCGAAGTATTTCGACTTGGTTTGTGCGAGCAGGTTTACCTCTACGCCGATCTTGGCGAGCATCGAGGCCGCCGCCTGACAGATTTTCTCGTCATTGACGTAACGGTCATTTGGGCAGTCCATCGTGACTTCAAACCCGTCAGCGTAGCCCGCATCGGCCATCAGCTTTTTCGCGCCGTCCACGTCAAGGGCAGGGCGGTCATTCATCGACTCGGTAAAGCCGTTGATCTGTGGAGCGATCATCAGACCCGCTGGAGTTGCCGCGCCGCGCATGATCTTTTTCTTGATCGCCTCGATGTCGATGGCCTTGAAGAAGGCTTCGCGCACCCGAATGTCAGCGAATGGGTTTTTGCCCTTGATATTCGAGGTCGAGAGTTCCTCGTCATCCTGATTGAAGCCAAGGAAGATCGTGCGGGCTTCGGGGCCGGTCAGGGGTTTTACACCATCGGCGCTTTCGAGGCGTTTCCAGTCCTGAACCGGAATGGGCCAGGCCATATGAACATCGCCTGAAATCAGCGCAGCAACGCGGGTCGCATCCTGATCGATGGGGGTGAAAATTGCCGAGGTGACGTTCGTGGGAATATCGCCCCAGTAGTCTTCGTTTTTCTCCAGAACGGTCTTTACGCCTGACTGGCGGGAAGCGAGTTTAAAGGGGCCGGTGCCGTTGGCGTTGAGGTTCGCATGGTTGCCTTCATCACCGCCCGCGACGTTGGTGGCACTTTCTGCGCCGTGTTCCTCGGCCCACTGCTTGTCCATGATATAGAAGATTTCAAGCTGGAGCGGCAGGATCGGGTTTGGTGCGGGCGTGTGCAGTTCGACGGTGTAATCGTCGATGACCTTGGCTTCCTTGATGAGGGCCGCAACGACCTTCATATCCGAGCCTTCAGTGTTGATGCGATCTACCGAGAAGGCAACATCGTCGGCCTTCATGTCATTGCCATTGTGGAACGTGACGCCCTTGCGCAGATTGAAACGCCAGACGTTGGGTTCAGTGTTTTCCCAGCTCTCCGCGAGTGCCCCGACCGTTTCCATCTTGTCGTTACGGATCACCAGACCCTCGTAGACGTTACGCTGGAAGCCGAGTGTGAAAGTCTCGAACAGGCCGTGCGGGTCCATCGTCTGCGCGTCGCCCTGAAAAGCGAATTTGAATTCTTCGGCCCCTGCCGGAGCGGCAAGCATCGTTCCGCCAATGAGGGCCGCCGTAAGTGTTCTGGTCAGTTGTCGCATGGTTCTCTCTCCCTGATAGTGGCCGTTGTTCAGCCGTTATGCTGCGTCCCGTTCATCCTTGAAGACAATGCCGTCCCGCATGACGAAGGGGATTTTCGCACCGTCATTTTCAAGGCAGGTAATGTCTTCCAGCGGGTTGCCGTCCACGATGATAAGGTCGGCCCTGAAGCCCGCTTTCACCTTGCCGATCTCATTTTCCATATACATGATCTCGGCATTGGTTTCGAGTGACGCCCTTAGAACGCCATGGTTCCCAAGCACTTGCGCGGATAGGCCGAACTCGTCAGCCTGATAACGGTGACAAGGGCCGAGCAAATCGCTGCCAAAGCCAATCTTTACACCTGCATTCTTCGAGATTTCGACCGCGCCAAGGCCCGCATCCACGATGGTTTTCAGCTTTTCGATGCTAATGTCGGGAAAGCCGTATTCCTTGCCGTGCTTGTTGAGGGCGAAATAGGTGATGTTCGTGGGGACGTGATACGCGCCTTTTTCAGCCATCAATCTTGCGGTTTCCTCATCAATGAGGTTGCAATGTTCCAACGTGCGCGTGCCTGCCCTGACGCACATCTGAATCGCGCGCGGAGTATACGTATGGGCCATCGTGTAGGTGTTCCACGCGGTGGCCTCTTCATTGATCGCGATCAGTTCGTCCATCGAATATTGCGTGTTCTCGATGGGGTCAGTGGGTGAGGAGACGCCGCCCCCGGCCATGATCTTGACGTGGTGCGCGCCTTTGCGCAGCTCATCGCGCGCTGCACGGCGGCATTCATCGACACCATCAGCGATGCGTCCGAAATGCTGGATCATATTATGTCGCTCGTTCGAGGTGACATCGCTCATCACTGTAAGCGGGCGCTGGTCGGAATGACCGCCGGTCTGGGACAGTGACAGGCCGCAAACCCGCAACCGTGGCCCGGCGATCAGGCCGTGATCTACCGCATCTGCCAGCCCCTTGTCGGCCCCCGCAGCATCCCGCACGGTGGTGAAGCCGCGTTGCAGCATCCCTTCCATGATTTTTGTGGTCTGGGCATAGACATAGCTGGACGGTTTTACCCCCAGCAAGGCGAGGTTCAGGTCTGTTGCCTTGACATGCACATGGGCGTCAATCAGCCCCGGCATCAGCGTCGCACCCTTTACGTCGATAATGCGCGCGTCACTGGCGGTGATTGGCTTGTCCGAGACTTCCTTGATCCGATCATCTTCGACCAGAACATCGAAACCTTCGCGCGCCTCGGTGCTGGTCGCATCGACCAGTCGTGCATTGCGAAACAGAACCTGTGTCATAAACAATCCCCCCGATTGCGTTCCGTTGGATCAAGCTACCGACTTTACCGCAGTAAGCAACGGGGCATTATGCGGCGGCGGGCATTGCTGTTTCGACCAGCTTTGCCCAATAGGAACAGCCAATGGGAATGATCTCGTCATTAAAATCGTATTCCCGGTTATGCAGTCCCGCCGTATCGCCCTGACCGATGAAGACGAACGCGCCGGGGCGTGCCTCCAGCATGAACGAGAAATCCTCGCCGCCCATGACCGGGGGCGTGTTGTCGGCCACATTGTCTTGCCCGACAATTTCGCGGGCGACGCTGGCCGCAAAAGCGGTTTCCTCCGGGTGGTTGGCCGTCACCGGATAAAGCCGCGTATATTTGAAATCGACCGTCGCATCGTTGGCGAGACCGATATGGTCGCATACCTGTGTCATTCGTGCTTCGGCCAGATCGCGGATTTCCGGCTTCAGGGTGCGGATCGTACCCTCCATGAAGGCGGTTGTCGGGATCACGTTGTTCGTGTCGCCCATCTCGATATGGGTAGTGGAGATGACAAGGCTTTCGACCGGGTCCGTATTGCGCGAGACGATACTCTGGAAAGACTGGATGATCTGGGCGACGATGATGGCCGGGTCCACGCATTCATGGGGGCGGGCAGCATGGCCTCCGCGCCCGGAAATATTGATTGTGAAGAAATCGGCGGAAGCCATGATGCTGCCAGGCCTTGTGGTGAACGCGCCAACCGGGACGCCGGGGGCGTTGTGCATTCCATAGACCTGCTGAATACCGAACCGTTCCATCATGCCTTCCTCAACCATGACGCGGCCCCCGCCGCCGCCTTCTTCAGCGGGTTGGAAGATCACAATTGCGGTTCCGTCGAAGTTACGGGTTTCGCACAGGTATCTGGCTGCACCGAGCAGCATGGCGGTATGCCCATCATGTCCACAGGCGTGCATCTTGCCATCCGTGGTCGATTTGTGAGGCAGGTCACGCACTTCCTGTATCGGCAATGCATCCATATCAGCGCGCAGGCCGATGGCCCTGTTGCTGTCGTTGGTTCGCCCGCGAATGACGCCGACAACGCCGGTTTGGGCAATTCCCTCGATCACTTCGTCAACGCCGAAGGATTTCAGCTTTTCCGCCACAACCCCCGCCGTTCGATGCAGATCGAACATCAGCTCAGGATGGGCATGAATATCCCTGCGCCATTCCGCTATCTCGTCGTGAAGGTCTGCAAAGCGATTGATCGTCGGCATGGCGGCCCCCGGATTTTTATGGGCGTGCGATCAGGCAATGGCCGAACGCGGGCGGTCCCTTACCCTGACAGACTATGCAACCGGGTTTCAATAGCAACCACAAGCTGAACTTTCGAT
>CALFFK010000005.1 GCA_937957975.1 uncultured Neomegalonema sp. | reverse complement strand
AAAGTGCCGAACCAACGGTCCCATGGCATTTCCTGATTACCGTAATTACATTCGTAATAGCGATGGTGAAGCTGGTGATAGAACGTCCCCAGCGCCAGTCGTCGCTTGTCGCGCACCAATAAATCCTCATATCCGGTATGGGTCATCGCTGCGCCGGGGCCGAGATAGATGACGTGGAAGATCAAATGGACAGGGTGGCTCGCCACGATCCAATGGATGCAGAGCGACGAGATGTAGAGGAAATGCTCGACCGGATGCATCGAAAAGCCTGACCACGGGCCGACATTGACGTTCCGATGATGCAGCGAATGGACATGCCGATAGAGAAACGGCACATGCAACAAACGATGCACCCAATAGAAATGAAAAGCCGACCAGATCGGTAACAGCACAAGTGCCAGCACGAACCATACCGGATTGGACGCCAGCGTCATCACCGGCGCATAGCCATTCGCCATCATCCACATCGTCACGCATTGAAACACCGTCAGTTGCGCAACGCCGCTTCCCAACGACCAGAACATATTATCATGGATCTGATCGCCAAAATTCCACAACCGATTGCCCGTTGCCTGGTCACGCCGGTCAAATTTCAGCGCCTTGCCCTGCCCTTTCCGCATATAAAAATACCAGTGCAATCCCCCCGCCACGGCGACCATCAGCCCCATATTCACGGCCCATACCTGCAAGACCCAGCCAAAGGCAAAATCCTGTGCCACACTCAATGACGGATAGAGCGCCCACCAGCAGAACACCGCAAGCAGCACCATCATCACCCGCTCACTGAGTGTTAGCCAGTTCCGCACAACCCAACGGCCCAGAAACCCAGGATCGGGCGGCCAGCGAAACACTGACGAATCCGCAAGGGGTAGATCGGGATGGTAATTCCACTCGCGACTCATGGGGGCTGGGTCAGTGCGATCAGTCATGGCAGGCTCCCGGCAAAAAAGGCTCGCTCACGGTCTCTCTCTGAAAACCCCTGATCTTGTCGAAATGCGGCAACGGAGATGTCGTTATCTGATCATTCCATCTCCGGAGTTGACCATGGTGCTTCCGACGTCAGAACTGCGCGCGGGTTTTCGTGATCATAAGGGATGCCCGCGCCGCTTCACGCCCTTTTTCGACGAAATGCTCACGAAAGATTGCGCTGTGATGATCAGTCTCCTGATAATGATGCGGGGTCAGCGATACGGACAATACCGGCACATTGCTATCCAGGCCCGCGCGCATCAGGCCATCGACCACAGCCTGCGCCACGAAATCATGTCGATAAATACCCCCATCGACGACCAACGCCGCCGCCGTCACCGTTGCATACCGCCCTGTCATCGCAAGATCGCGTGCCAGCAAAGGCATTTCGAATGCACCGGGGACATCAAAGACATCAATCTGGTCAATCGGAATCAGTTCGGCAAATCCATCAAGGGCACGGGAAACAATATCACCGTGCCAATTGGCCTTGATGAAGGCATAGCGGTTGTGTGTCATGGTGATCTTCCTTTCAGTGACAGACACGTCACCCAAGGCGATCACGAGCGAAGACCGGCATCTGTAAAATGCCGTGCACCGCAAGTTCTCTTTCATCCGGACTATGACCGTCGGCTCAGGCATCGCACCTGATCTGCTGACCCTTCCTTGCGAAAGGCGCTCGCGGGCTGGCAACACGAGGCTGCATACCGCCGGTGGAGAATTTCACCCCGCCCTGAGAACACCGACTTGATGTCTTGAATTAACCTTTAACGCAAGAAATTGTGCAAGCACCATAGAACACCCGCAACCAACACTCTTCGCCTTATCCACATTGACCTTTGCTCCCCGGCCCCTTAGCCCTGAAACCCCTTACAACAGGCGATTACATGCGGTTGATCGACCGATATTTCCTGAAGCAGACATTCCAGCCTTTCGTCTTCTTCACCCTGATTCTGACCTTTGTAATCTGGTTGGCGCAATCGTTGCGCGTTATCGATCTGATTGTGAACAATGGTCAATCGGCGAGCATCCTCATCGACTTCGCTGTACCACTGCTGCCGCAGGTCATGTCGATTGTCCTTCCCGTGGCGGCGCTGGCGGCAGTAATCTTCACGTTGAACAGGGCATTGGCCGATTCCGAGATGGTCGTCGTTTATGCCACAGGGCAAGGGCGGCTTTCTGCCATCCGGGCCGTCATTATATTCGGTGTACTCGTATCGCTGATCCTGACGGTCGTGGTCATCATCCTGATGCCAATCGGTCAACAGGTCTTGCGTGACCGGACAGCAGAAGTGCGGGCCGACATCGCCGCCGGATTGATTCAGGATGGGCGCTTCATTCATCCAGGTGCGGGCCTCACCGTCTATATCCGCGAGCAGAACGGGCCGGAAGACATGCGCGGTCTGTTGGTCCATGACGCCCGCGACCCGGACGAAGCGGTCACAATGCACGCCCGTCGGGGTGTTCTGACAGACACTCCCCAAGGGCCACGCCTTGTTATGTTTGATGGCATGGCACAACGCCATGACAACGCAACGGGTGGTTTGAATCTCCTGCAATTCGACAAGTTGACCTATGATTTATCCGCCTTCGGCATCGACCCGGAAAATCGGGTACGTAAGCCGAGTGAATATTTCTTCTGGGAGCTGCTTCAACCCGGCGAGGAATTGTCGGAAAGGCAGAGAGGACGATATATCTCCGAAGCGCACGAGCAACTGACCACACCGCTCTATGGTCTTGCCGTCGTCCTCGCGGCCTCCGCCGTCATGCTTGGCGGGCATTTCAGTCGCCGGGGTTACTTCTGGAGAATCGTGGCCGCTGCCTTGGTCGGCATTGGTTTGCGGGTTTCCGGGATCGTCCTGCAAAACATTGTCAAATCCAATCCAGATATCTGGTTTATCATGTACGGACCACCGTTCCTGGGCACTGTCGTGGCGTTCTGGTTGCTTTCACGCGGACGATTCAGGGAATCAGCCCCGCCCCCGGACGACTTTTCGGACGAGGCGCTCGCATGACCCTGTTCCGCTATATCTTCGGGCGCGTCCTGTTCGTTTTTCTCTTCACTTTTGTGACGATCCTGATTCTCATCATAATGATGGATACGGTCGAATTGCTGCGCCGGGGTACGGGACGCGAGGGTATAGTTGGCGTGCTGGTTACTATGGCCGCACTCCACGCACCCAGCATATCAATGAAAACAATACCCTTCGTCATGTTGTTGAGTGGTATGTGGGCTTATATGCAACTTGCAAGATCGAGTGAGTTGGTCGCCGCGCGTGCCGCTGGTCATACCTATTGGGCTGCTGCACGGGCGGGCATGGCCGCCGCCATCGCAATTGGTCTTTTCGCAACCACTGTCTATGGACCACTCTCCGCAATCGCACTCAACGCCTACGAGCGACTGGAGTCGCAACATCTTGATGGAAACGGCAGTCTGTTCTCCGTCACATCAGAAGGGCTTTGGTTGCGCGAAAGTCGTGACGATGGACAAACGGTTATTCGAGCCTCCCGCACGAACGCCGAAGGGACGGAACTACGCGGGGCGACATTCCTGTTGTTCGGGGCAGGCGACGCCCTTCTGGAACGTATTGATGTGGGCCGGGCCGTCCTTCAGGATGGTGAATGGGCGCTCAGTGACGTTGTTAGCCACCGCGTTCAGTACGGACGCAATGCCGAACCCCCTGTTCCGGTACGCATGGCACAATCGGTGATACCCACCCGCCTGACAGCAACCGAAATCCAGAACAGTTTTGCCGCCCCCGAATCAATTTCCTTTTGGGCGCTTCCAGCGGCCATCGAGGGCATGGAGAAGGCCGGTTTCTCAGCCCGTCGCCATCGCTCTTACCTCCATGCGATGATCGCCCTGCCTTTCTTTATGGCTGGTATGACCTTGATTGCCGCTGCTTTTGCGATCCGACCGCCTCGCTCGACGAAATTTGGCTGGATCGCTCTTGTTTGCGCTTTGGCCGGATTCGCGCTCTACTTCCTTGGTGATGTAAGCATGGCGCTCGGCGCGTCAGGGTCTGCTCCGCCAGAAATGGGAGCATGGGCACCTGTAATCGCCGCCGGCCTGTTCGGTATCGCCTTGTCGCTATACTTTGGAGAAGCGTGACGATGATTCCGCACCGTACGATCCGCCGCTTTCTCGCCAGTTGCGCCGCCGTCGCCCCCTTGCTGACGGGCCTGTCGGCAGGGGCGCAGGATTTTGGCACTAGCGTCTTCAACGATAACAACAGTATCTTTGATAATAGTACCAGTGACCTTGGCACCAGTGGCTTTGGCGGCAATACCTCGATCTTCGACACGCCCCCCGCCCCACCAGTAACCGGGTCTTCCTCCACCCGTGACACGGTAAGCATCGATCCCCTGGGCCTTGGCACCATAGATGCCAACATACCTCTGATTCTCGAAGCTGATACTGTCACCTACGATACGCAAGGGCGCGTGGCGCGCGCCATCGGGAATGCCGAAGCGTTTTACGGTGATCGGGTTTTAGGCGCAGATTCCCTGATCTATGATGTTGGGAACAACACGGTGGCTGCCGAAGGCGCAGTTGCGCTGCGCAATAACGACGGCAATTTTCTTTTTGCCGAAGACGCAACGCTTGCCACCGACCTCACGGACGGAACGATCACACAGCCCCGCCTCGTGATCGAGGGAGGCGGCAAATTGGCCGCTGTTGCGGGGGAGCGCGTCGATGACCGCTACACTGTTCTCTCAAAAGCGGTCTACAGTGCCTGCGAAGTCTGCGCCGATGATCCGACTCCGCTATGGAGGGTTCGCGCCAACAAGGTGATCCACGACGAAGTCACGCGGGACATCATCTATCAGGATGCGACCTTCGATGTAGAAGGAGTCAGCGTCCTCTATCTCCCCTATTTTCGCCATCCTGACCCAACGGTCGAGCGGCGATCAGGTTTCCTGACTCCGAGTTTCTCGCGCAACGAGACCATCGGATTTACGTTGAAAACACCCTACTATTTCAATCTCGCCCCAAACCGCGACCTGACCATTACGCCTTATGTCACCACGCGCGATGGTTTGTTGCTGGAAGGCGAATACCGGGCGCGAACAGAAAACGGTCAATACCGCCTGTTCGGGACCGGCACGATCAACGACTCTCTCGGACAGGGAAGCGAATTCCGGGGTGCGTTGAATGGTGAAGGCTTGTTCCGCCTTGATTCTCTGGGCGCTGACGGTTGGTACGCAGGCTACGATGTCGATCTGGCCTCTGACGATACATTCCTGCGTCGCTACGAATATACAGACAATGACCGCACCACGAGCCGAGCCTTTGTTGGCCACCAAACCGACCACATCTTCACCGAAACAAATCTGATTTATTTTCAAAGCTTTCGCCCGGACGAAGATGACGATCTGATCCCGCAGGTTTTGCCGGAATTTCGATATTCCAATCGAGTCGTCGAAAATCCCTGGGCCGGAACTGTTATTATCGAGGCGAGTGCGGTCAGATTGGAGCGTGAAAACGGCCGCGATTACAACCGTATCGGTACAGGCGCCCAGTGGCGGCGGCCCATCATCACCGAGCCGGGCCTTCTCGTTACACCCTTCGCAGACGTTCAGGCCGATCTTTATCTAATCGAGGATGATCCTACTTTCCGGGAAAACACCGAAATCCGGGCTACCGGCGCGGTCGGCATCGACTTGCGTTATCCTTTGGTTGCCCAGAATTCGCTTGGCACTCATGTTATCGAACCAATCATTCAACTTATTGCCGCACCGAATTCCACCGACAGTTCCTCCATTCCCAATGAAGACAGTCTTGATACGGAATTTGACGAGACGAGCCTCTTTTCCTTCAATTCCCGTTTTCCAGGCGAGGATCGCTTTGAAAACGGGCATCGTGCAAATATCGGCGTCCGATACGATTTTGAGAGCGAATCCGGGTTTGGAATCGAAGCTGTCTACGGGCGCGTCATTCGGTTGCGCGATAACGACGAATTTTCATCTTCTTCGGGACTTCGCGAAGAAGTGAGCGATCATGTCGGGGCGCTTCGCCTCACCTTGCCGCCATATTTTGACATTACACATCGATTCAGGCTCGATGGAAGGGAAAGGGAATTCCAACGTCAGGAAATCTATGCACGCGGCCAGTATGGCCCGGTCAGCGGCAATTTCGGCTATCTTTTCCTTGAAGCCGACCCCCTCGCAGGATTCGACGAGGATCGGGAGGAGATATTCGCAGACACCGCGATCAAGCTGTCCGATAATTGGACAGTGTATGGGTCTGGCCGTGCTGACCTTGAGGATTCGCGTTTCGTCTCCTCTGGAGGTGGTTTACGATACGAGAACGAATGTTGCACCGTTGACCTCTCGGTCAATCGCCGCTTTAACGATGATCGCGATGCAAACGATGATACCTCCGTGGGCCTTCAGGTCCGTCTGAAGAGCTTGGGAGGGTAAGCCAGACGGGCAATAATAGAAACGGATGAAAGTAAACGATGACGATCCGGAAAACCCGAAAAAGAACACTTCTTGGCGCTTCGCTCGCTGCACTTTTGCTTGGCGTAACGTCTGAAGCCGTCGTCGCGCAGGATTTTTCCCCTGCCATCATAGTCAATGACGAAATCATCACTGGTTATGATATTGAGCAGCGCCGAAGGCTGCTCGAAGCGGCAGGCGGGGGCGAAACTTTTACCCGCGAAGATGCTATCGACAGACTTGTGAACGATATTCTGCGACTACAGGCAGCGCGCAGGATTGGAATCACGCCAACACAGCAAGAAATCAATGATGGGTTCGAACAGCTCTCGCGCGGGCAAGGTCGTGACCCGGAAACAATGCGCCAATATTTTCAATCCAAGGGTGTAAGCAACAAACATCTCGACCAGCAAATGGCCGCCGAGGTCGCATGGCGCGATCTGGTTCCCCGCACCTATATGCCCCGCATCCGAATCTCGGATGACGAGGTTGCTGAAATGATGGATGCAGAAAAAGCGTCTCCGACCGAAGCGGAATATCTGCTCTCGGAAATTCGGCTCCCTGTCGATGAACGGGGTGAACAAGCGGTTTTGGAGGAGGCAACTGCCCTCCTTCTGCAACTCAGGAGCGGAGCTACCTTTGGCGATATTGCACGCGAGAAGAGCACTAGCCTGAGCGCGACGGCAGGCGGTGATCTGGGCTGGGTGGGGCTATCTACACTCTCACCGATCACACAAAAGATCATTGAACCAATGACAAAAGACCGGGTGACACGTCCCTTTGTCGATGGCGACGAAGTCGTCATTATCGGCGTTCGTGATACCCGCGGCCCCGGCAATAACTCACCGGCCAGTTACCGTATCTCGCAGCTTGTTGTGGGGGTCGCGCCAAACGCTTCACCGTCTGTCGCATCCCTTGCCTTACAGCAAGCACAATCCGCAAAAGCGCGCGTGACTGATTGCGCGTCAATCGAGGTGCTCAAGGACGAATACCTGCCAATCTCCGGCGACATCGGGGAATTGACGCCGGATCAGATGCCAGGCCCGGTTCGTAATGCGGTCATCGCACTGCCGATAGGCGGTATTAGCGATCCAATTCGCTCAAATGACGGATTTCACGTGATCGTTCTTTGCGACAAGATCGAGAGCGGCAGCAATAAACTCCCGGTCAAAGTTCAGGAAAACGAAGTACGCCGGGAACTTACAGCCACCAAACTTGGCCGATATTCTGCTGGCCTCATGCGAAAGCTACGCCGCGAAGCTGTAATCGAACGCCGATGATAGCATATCGTGGCTAATGATGCCCCCCTCGCCGTAACAATGGGCGACCCTGCCGGAATTGGCGGTGAGTTGACCATTACGGCTTGGGCAAGGCGGGGTGGTGATCAAATCCCTCCTTTTTACGCCATCGACGATCCATCCCGTCTCGCCGCCATTGCCGGGGTGGTAGGGTGTTCCTGCCCTATTGTCGAAATCAGCAATCCGGGTGAAGCAGTGGCAGCTTTCGGCAACGCGCTTCCTGTGCTGCCCCTTGCTCTCGCTTCTGAGCAACCGCCCGGCAAACCGGTTCCCGCCAATGCGCCCTGCGTTATCGCTTCTATCAAGCGGGCGGTTGCGGATGCCATGGCGGGTCACGCAGCAGCCGTTGTAACCAACCCGATCAACAAGCGCGCACTCCACGAAGGTGCAGGATTCACCTATCCCGGCCATACCGAATTCCTCGCCGCTCTCGGCGGAGTGCCAAGCTCCATAATGATGCTGGCGGCACCAGGCTTGCGGGTCGTCCCGCTGACTGTCCACAGCGCCCTGCGCAGTATCTTCGATGACATCACACAAGACAAAATCATCGACACAACGCGCATCCTGCATAACGCCATGCGTCACGATTTTGCGATACATATCCCACGTATCGCCATCTCCGGCCTCAACCCCCATGCAGGGGAAGGTGGATCAATGGGTATGGAGGAAATCGAGATCATCGCGCCCGCCATCGCGACACTGCGCGCAGAAGGCATAAACGCAAACGGTCCGTGGCCCGGCGATACCATGTTTCACGACGATGCCCGTGCGGGATATGACGTTGCCCTCTGTATGTACCACGATCAAGCCCTCATCCCTTTGAAGACGCTTGACTTTCACCGGGGCGTCAACATTACCCTCGGCTTGCCTTTCGTCCGCACCTCCCCCGACCACGGCACCGCCTATGACCGCGCAGGCAAAGGTACCGCCGACCCGCGCAGTTTCATCGAGGCATTGCGAACCGCCCGCACCATGGCCGACTCGCGGGCCGCTGCATGAGCGCCATCGACGGTCTGCCACCGCTGGCACAGGTGGTACGTGACTATAATCTCGCCCCAACCAAGGCGCTGGGTCAGAATTTCCTGTTCGACCTTAACCTCACCGCCAAAATTGCCCGCGCTGCCGGAGATCTCACGGGGCAGGACGTTCTGGAAATTGGCCCTGGCCCTGGCGGGCTGACCCGCGCCCTGCTTGCAGGTGGCGCACGCAAGGTCGTTGCCATCGAACGTGACCGCCGTTGCTTACCCGCTCTTGCAGAAATCGCAGCCCATTACCCCGGACGACTGGAGGTCATCGAGGGTGACGCATTGTCGTTCGACCCAAGGTCACATTTCGACATGCCGCCAAAGATCATTGCGAACCTGCCTTACAATATCGGCACGGAACTGCTCGTTGGCTGGTTGACCACTGCCGACTGGCTCCCGTGGTGGCACTCGCTCACATTGATGTTTCAGCGCGAAGTGGCTGAACGCATCGTCGCCCGCACCGGCACCAAAGCCTATGGGCGACTCTCCGTCCTCGCCGGATGGCGCGCGACAAGCGCGATCCTCTTCGACATTCCGCCACAAGCATTCGTACCACCCCCCAAGGTGACAAGCGCCATCATCCGCCTCGAACCTCACGAAGCACCAAACGACATATCGCTTAAATCACTGGAACGGATCACCGCCGCCGCCTTTGGTCAGCGCCGAAAGATGCTTCGTCGCTCCCTCGCCCCTCTCGGAGGCGAAGCGCTGCTCGACCGCGCCGGAATCGATCCGACCAAACGCGCCGAAGACATAGACATTCCCGGCTTTCTGGCCCTCGCCCGCGCATCGGAGATGCCATGACCACCGCAAAGGACATGATCCGCCTTCTCGACCTGGCCCCTCATCCCGAAGGCGGCTGGTATCGCGAGACATGGCGCGCAGAGGCCCATGGAGATGAACGAGCGGCGGGAACATCAATCTACTATCTGCTTGATGTGGGCGAGTTTTCGCACTGGCATCGGGTCGATGCCGCAGAAATCTGGCATTGGTATGCTGGCGCGCCCCTGTCACTGACCCTCTCACCCGATGGTCACGACGCTGAAGCGCGCATCCTCGGCCCGGAAGTCACAGCAGGTCAGCGACCACAACACATCGTTCCGCCAAATTGGTGGCAATGTGCAACTTCATTAGGAGACTGGACGCTCTGCGGCTGTACTGTGTCACCCGGCTTCGATTTTGCTGGTTTCGAAATGGCCCCACCCGATTGGCGGCCCCTACCACGCAGTTGATTATGCCAAAACCCGATCCAGCAGCGCCTCGACCCTCGCGGCATCGTCCCACGCCACCCCTACCGGGACAGGCCAGATAACCCCGCGCATACTCGGCGGCATCTTGATCATATCCTTTTCTGTCGTCACTGGCGTCAAGCCTTGCTGATCGGCTCTCGCAACAAGGCGGTTGACCATCGACCCAGTATACCGGTGATGATCGGGAAAACCTTCGCAATCCACAATGTCGGCTCCCAATGCCCGCACTGTGTCAAAAAACTTCTCCGGTCTACCGATCCCTGCAAAAGCGAAGACGCGCGCATCTTTCAGCGACATACCTGATTCACGAGGTTCCAGCACTGCGCGCAGGACTGGCCCGTCAAAAGCAGGGGCGGCCCCCTGCCCCATCACCACAACCGCATCGGCCCGCGCCAGCCCCCGCTCCAGAGGCTCGCGTAGCGGCCCCGCCGGAAAAACCCGCCCGTTCCCGAAT
This sequence comes from uncultured Neomegalonema sp., assembly GCA_937957975.1. Taxonomy (GTDB): domain Bacteria; phylum Pseudomonadota; class Alphaproteobacteria; order Rhodobacterales; family Rhodobacteraceae; genus JAHDDY01. The sequence goes on along the minus strand of CALFFK010000005.1, from coordinate 5,794 downwards.
CTCACTTCTGCATCAACCACCACAAGAGACAAGTCTTTCGCATAGCCCGGATTCTGGAAACCATCATCCGTCACAATCACTTCTGCGCCTGCCGCAATGGCCGCGCGTATCCCGGCGGCCCGATTCCTCGCAACCCAGACCGGCGCATGAGCGGCCAGCAGCAACGGCTCATCACCAACCCGCCGCGCGCGATCTTCTTTCACGTCGATACGGTGCGGCCCTTTCTCGACCCCACCATATCCACGCGTTACCGCATGGACCGCAACACGCCGCGCTATCAGTCGCTGGATCAGGTCAATGACAACTGGCGTCTTCCCGGCTCCTCCAAGGGTCAGGTTCCCAACGCAGATCACCGAAACCGGCGCACGATAGGGCCGCGCAAGAGCCGCCCTCACCCTCCCGCCCAGACCATAAAGCACGCCAAAAGGTGAGAGCGCCAAAGCCAACGCGCCATCCCGTTGCCAAAAATCAGGAGCTTTCATCGCATGATCCCCACCAACAGGGGCCGCAGTGCCGCCATGGTCTTCCTCAATGGTTCCGGGTCTGGTTGTCCCGCCACCAACGCCGCCTTGGCCATAGCCCCGCCAGACGCGCCCATTGCATCCCCCACAGCACCCGTCAAATTGCTGCGCGAAGCCAGTAAACGCACACCACCAGCCGCTTCCAGCCGTGCGTAGGTCTCTGCAAAACTCGGCACATCATCCCCCGACAGGATCGCGCAATTGTGGTGTGCCGCTTCCAACGGATTATGCCCGCCAATTCCATCCCATCCGCCGCCAATCAAGGCGACCGGAGCCAGCGCATACCACAGCGACAATTCGCCCAACGTATCCGCGACGTAGACATCCCCCGTAGGTAGCATGCCTTCTGATCGCCGTGTCACAGACAGTCCACGTCGTTCAGCCAGTGCCGCAACCTCCGCGCCCCGTTCTGGATGTCGGGGCACAATGATCGTCAGCAAGCCATCCATCCCAAGCGCTTGATGCGTATCCAGCACTGCCGCTTCATCGCCCGGATGTGTACTTGCCGCAAGCCACAGCGCCCGTTTTCCGACAATTTCGCGCATCGCCTCCAGCGCCGCGTGATCCGCAGGATCAGGCGCACGCGAGGCTTTCAAATCACCTGTCACCAATGTCGTCGCCGGATCGGCCCCAAGCCGCAATAGCCGCTCTCGCACCACCTCCGTCTGCGCCAACCGCAAACCAAAGGCTCCAAGCATGAGTGCCGCGCTATGTTTCGCAAATCCCCAGTTTCGCGCAGATTTGGCCGATAACCGCGCATTCACTAGCGCCATTGGAATCCCCCGTGCCGCCGTCGCCCGCACGAGGTTTGGCCAAAGCTCCGATTCCATCCATAGCGCCGCATCCGGTCGCCACGCCTCCAGAAACCCGGCCACAGCCTTTGGCGTATCTACCGGCACAAAACGGTGTAAAACCTCCGGCATCCGCTCCGCCAGCAACCGTGCCGACGTCGCCGTTCCGGTCGTCAGCAAGCACCGCGCGCCGCCATTTTCGATCTCTGCAATCATTGGTAGCGCGGATAGCGCCTCCCCCACGCTCGCCGCATGGACCCAGACTAATCCACCTTCAGGGCGCTCCGCCGTCGCCAGCCCCAACCGCTCATCGAGTCGCGCTGAATTCTCCTTTCCACGCGCCGCGCGCCGCCGCAGATGCGCCGCTATCAATGGTGCTGCCAACCCCGCAGCTCCGCGATATAATGCCAGAGGCAACGTCATTCAGGCTCCACCGGCACCCGTCCAACCCGTTCGTCGGCCAGTCGGGTCACTGCATTTAACCCCGCTTCAATAGCCAATCGATGCGCCTCAACGGCCTCGTCACCATCACCATTCACCGGAAAGATTGGATCACCAACCACATAAACCCCCCGGTCGAATGGCCATGGCAGCATGAATCGATCCCAACTCGCAAGCATCCGCGCCCGCCGTGTGGCCCAGGCAAAAGGAACAACCGGCACTCCCGTCCACATAGACAAGGCCGCCACCCCTTCCTGCGCTCGCATTCTTGGACCGCGCGGACCATCCGGCGTGATCCCGATCAGATCACCCGCTTTCAACCGCTCCATCCCCGTGCGTGCGACTGCGTTGCTGCCCTTATCTTTCCGCTTGCGCGGATGCCTGGTCGAACCGCGCAGGGTAAAGCCCCCGAACCGCTCTATCAGTCGCGCGATCAACTCCCCGTCCCGATTGTTGGAAATCACCACATGCAAAGGCTGCACGGATTCCGCCATCACCGGGGCCATCATCAACAACCGCCCGTGCCAGAACGCCGCAACGATGGGCTTGCGCGTGGCAAGCACATCATCGACTACTTCCCGCCCGACCCACTCCCAACGTACGGTGCGGAAAACAAACCGAATATAGGCCGCTCCGAGCCGGGGAACCACGGCTCCAATGATCCGCCATAAAAGGGTATCGAACGCCTTCACGACCTCACAATCACGCTGGTTCGGCGCTATCTTCGGTTTTCTCGTCAGTCAAGCGGTGCAGATGAGCGATAAAATAGCGCATCTCCGCATTGTCTACCGTGCGATGCGCAGCGTCCTTCCAGGCAGCATAGGCACTTGCGTAATCAGGGAAGAGACCAACGACATCTACTTTCGAGAAATCCTTGAATTCCTTCTTCTGGGTATCAACCAGTTCGCCACCGTAAACGAGGTGCATTTTAACGGGCATGGGGGACGCTCCTAAAAGGGGAATAGTTCGGCGCGCACCATAATCATACGGACGACCAAGGGAAAGCGGCCTCTTACGCGATTAATCCACTGGGCGTTACCACGCCATTAAGCCGTTGATCCGTCGGCTCAATAGGGACTGCATCCACTTCCTGCTCCGCATAAGCATAACCAAACGCCCGCGCCTCGCCGCGCCCACGCAAACCTTCCAGCGTGCGATCATAGAAACCACCCCCATAACCCAACCGCCAGAGCGACCGATCAAACGCGAGCATTGGTGCAATCAGCAGGGTGGGGATCACTTCTGACGCATCAACAGGAATTTCCGCCCCAAACGCGCCAACTTCCATAACCGCTCCCGGTGTCCATTCCCGGAAGACAAGCGGCTGCGCCTGCCCAATGATGACCGGCACGCAAAGACGGATGCCCCGCTCATGCAGTACCTCCATCAGTGGGGTGGGGTCGAGTTCACTGAAAATCGGACGATAGGCCGAGACTACATCGCTTGCAGAAACCGGTACGGCCTTCAAAAACACAGCCATTGCGTCACGCGCAGCATCGGGATGGGCGGCCTTTGCCAACTTTCGGGCAGCTTTCGCCTGCTTGCGCGCGGTGTCTTTTTTCCGGGATAAAATCATAAGTGGCGGAGCCGTTGCAGCCGTTGGAACACAAGATCCCCGTTAGCCTGGTAAACCAGGTGGGCACCGCATATCCCAGACCACGGTCCGGGGCAGGGGCAGTTCCCGCAGAGATATTTATGGCTGATGGGTTCTGTTTCCTGACGCAAAGAACAGCACCCGCCACCAGTGGATATAAGGTCGAAAGTTTAAGTTTGCGAGTCTTACGTAAGCGCCCCGACAATCATCGCGAAGATGGCACCAATGCTAAGATGAATCCGCAACCGCCTGAACCATGGCGGCAGGTCCGATCTCAGATCCCATGCCAATGCCGCCACAAATCCCGCCGACAGCAACCAGAACGCCTCCGGTCCCAATAGCAGGATTGCCCCCCAACCGATCAACGAGATCAGGATTGATACGATCATTGATACCCCGGCTTCCGGTTCTTGCAGACATCGCCCCCAGACAATGCCACCCAGAAACGACAGAATCACCGCGCCGTAAGCCAAAAGCCATAATCTGGCCAGAGGCGCAGGAAAATAACCCGTCACCAGCAAATCAAGCGCCAGCACAACAAACGGGATCAGCCCGGCATAGCCCAGAAACTGCGCAGTTTTTTCCGTATTCATGTGGATTGGGTCTTTGCCTTGCGAACAATCCACATGATGATCGGCATCGCGATCAGGATCACCGCAATCCAGGTGGTTATCGGAGCGATCCACCATTCCTGTCCCTTACCATCACGGTCAAAGAACGGGTTCCAGAAAATCGCAAAATTACCATCTGACAACAACAACGACTGCCGCATTTTCTCCTCCGCTGTCGTCCCCAACACAACGGCCAGAACGGCAGGGGCCAGTGGATAATCCAGCACCCGCAGAAAATACGCCCCAAACCCGAACAACACCATCAGCCAGACATCATACATATTGTCATAGGCGGCATAAGTGCCAACGATGGAGAGCACAAAGATCACCGGCGCGAGAATCGTGAACGGCATCCGTAACACAGCGAGGAAAAGCGGAATAAACGCCAAATTCACCAGCACAGCGACAAGGTTCGAAACATAGAACGAGCCAATCAGCGGCCAGACAAATTCGGGACGGTCCTCAAACAGCCTTGGCCCCGGCTCCAACCCCCAGATCACCATCCCGGCCAGCAGAACGGCGGTCGTTGGCGAGCCGGGAATCCCCAGTGTCATCATCGGCAACATCGCCCCTGTGGAAGCGGAATTGTTCGCCGCTTCGGGGGCGGCCACACCATCCGGGTTTCCTTCGCCATAGCTTTTCGGATTGCGCGACGTCATCTTGGCGACACCATAAGACATCAGCGAGCCAGGCGTTGCTCCAGCAGCGGGCAGAATGCCAACAAAAAAGCCAAGCAATGACCCGATGGTCGTGCCTTTCCAGCAATCCTTCATCCCGACAATGCCGCGCATAATCCGCGAAAAGCTGATCTTCGTTTCGGTCATCGTCACCTTGTATCGGCTGGCATTGATCGTCCACAGCATCTCTCCAATGCCATAGACGCCAATGGCCAGCACGAGGAACTGGATACCCCGGCTGAACCAGCTCACCGAATCGAAGAACGGCACTGTTTCTGGATCGCCCCCGATCACCCCCAGCAAAGCCGTCTGCTCCCGCTCGTTCAGGAAGATAAGACGTGGCTCACCAGAGATTGTGTCGAAACCGATAGTCGCCAACAACAGTCCAAAAAAGATCGAAAACATCGTCTTGGGAATATCGTCCCCACCCAACCCGATGAAGGTCGCAAAAGCCAGCAACATCAGTGCGAAGATTTCCGGGTTCCCAAAATCCAGCGCCACAGAGGAAAGAAGCGGCGCAAAGCCTGTGAAAAACAGCGTTGCAACTGTGCCGCCAATAAACGACGCGATGGCGGCGGTTACAAGGGCCCTGTCCGCTTGCCCTTTCAGGGCCATTGGTCGCCCGTCAAAGGTCGTCGCAACAGCAGTTGAGGCTCCCGGAATCCCAAGTGTAATGGAGGAGATCGCGCCCCCGTACATTGCGCCGTAATAGATTGCGGCAAGGAAAATCATGGGCGCAGCGGGATCGCTCGTCGCTTCATTGATGACAAAAGTGAAAGGCAACAGAATTGCTACGCCATTCACCGAGCCAAGCCCCGGCAATGCGCCAACGAACAACCCGATGATCACGCCGATTACCGCAAGCGCCAGATTATGCGGCTGTACCGCAATCCACAGACCATCCATCAAGGCAGGAAGTATATCCATCAGACGTCTCCTGTCTGGCGTGAGGATCGCGCAACCCAGGTCAGGATCGCCCCTGACACAACGAAGCAAAGAAGGATTGATACCAACGACATATCCCGAAAGAACTCACCCGCTGGATTATAGAAGGTATCCTCGATCCAGCGCAGCCCTTTGGGCTGAACCTTCGTCATTACAATATCAAAGAACAAATACAGCCAAAACGGCACGACAAGGCTCGTCACCAGCGACAGGG
>CALFFK010000004.1 GCA_937957975.1 uncultured Neomegalonema sp. | reverse complement strand
CCCCCTTCGGGAATGGCATACAGACGCGCAGGACCGCCTGCCGGCAGGCACAGGAAGCCGCGCGCCCGCCCACCATCCGCCGCCCTGATGGTGGGCGGGATTTTCCATCCCTGCCGTCTCGCCTCATCATCCGCCGCGTTGCCCGGTATCGGCGGCATCAGTCGATATAGGCATCCGCACGCAGCCCGGCGCGTTCGTAATGGATCGGCAGTACCCGTCCATATAGCTGTTTCGTGCGTTCGGGCGCGCCTACCATGTCCGGTTGCTCGACATAGGAAAAGATTGCCACGTAACGCGGACGTTGCCCTTTCAGCGGGGCAACCCTGTGCAGCGAATACCGCCCGCGAAAAAGCTGCAAATCACCCGGTTCCAGATGCAATACCCGTATTGCCCCTGATGTGCCGTCCAGCACCTGGGCCACCGCGTCGTAATGCTCGCCTCCGGCACGGATATTCGGGGCATACTCGAACTCCCCACCACTTTCGGCGTTTTGGATCGCCAATGTGACGGTGAAGTTATTGGTGTCGAAATGCCAGGGAAAGCCGTTCCCCTCTTCGGCCATATTCACGATCACATCAGCGAGGGGGTCGGCATAGCGATAGAAGTTTTCCTCCTGCAAACAGTTCTGGATGAAACCATCAAACCACGGAAAGTCATGGATGTGGCGCAATGGTCCATCCTGCCTGAAATTATCAGCCGGAATAAAAGCGTTGGAGCGCTCGAAAAATCGCCGCTTTGGATGCTGGGGGGGAAGATCGGGATCATCCTGCGTGAAGTACACATTGGTGCGGTTGAAACTGCGGTGGCCATGGGGTGACACCCTGTCCGCTTCTTCCGTCAGTGCGGCGATACCCGCTGGTGTCAGAAAGCCCTTTAGAACGGCACAGCCATCTTCGGCCAACTCATCCCTCACATGGTCGAGCAATGCGGCATAAGCTGCGCCATTCGTTTCGTGGATCGGATACCGTTCCAGATTAATCAGTTCGCTGGAATTCATTGCCCTTCCTCCTGTTCGGAGAAAGCTTCGATAGCTTCGGGTGTCTGGTCAAACGCAAAATTGGGCTTTCAGGGGGGAATACAGCTATTTTGGCGCTATTGGCTCCCTCACCGCCACAACCGATCCCCCGGAATCGTTTCCCGCTCCGTTCCCCTTTCCAGCCGCCGCCATCCCGAATGTATCAACAGGGATGCGGTAGGGATGCTCCTGATCTGATCAGGGAAGTCGAACACGACCGCCAGATGGCTCACCCGTCCCTTTGCGTCGGTTGCGGGCAGTGCGAGCTGCGTGAACGTCATTTCCTCGCCAACCATGGATTGTACCACAAACCGGCGAAGATTTGGCGTGCCTGTTATCTGCACCGTCTGATAGAATGCATTTAATCGCCCCAGATACGACGTCTCGTACAGCGTCGAAAACGGGTCTTCCCCTGAGCGCCCGAACCGCCGGATTATCTCGCGTCCCTCGATGATATGGCGGTAATCGTCTCCGCTTTCCATCACCTCGATCAGATCGACATATTGCAAGGCCCGCCCGAACATTTCCGGCGACAGGTCGCGGCGTCTGATCGGTCCCTTCCGGGCCAGCGCAATCCAGTGGCCCAGAACCGTTCGCTGACGATTTTCCCCGACACGTTCGCACAGGGCGGTGGCCCGCTCAATCTGCCGCGCGCTGAACGCATTCGTATTTATGGCAATTTGTGCCACATTCATCGCCATTGGTAAGACCTCGTAAATCGTTCGCTGTCAAATATTCCAGCCATCGACATTGTTCGCAAAACTCGTTTCCGGAAGGTTTACCATGACTGCCACGCCCACAAAGAATCCTGTCGTTGCCATTGAGGATCGCCGTCCTGAAGCGGATGCCCCGGCAAGAACAACCGAAGCGAAAACAGTTGAATCGATGGGTACAAAAGATCTTGGGCGTCGGATGCAGGACGTCCAGAATCTCCTTTTCGGTGATGCCCAGCGTCTCCTGGAAGACCGTCTCAATCAGGCTGATGATCGCCATCGTGAGGCTGTAGAAGTTTTCGATGAGCGTCTGCGCATGGTGGTTGATACCTTCGAACGCCGGATCACCGTTCTTCAGGAGGAGTTACGCACCCGCGACCGTGAACAGACGGCCCAGCGCCGTCGCCTCGTCACCAATATCGGTGATGCCATCAAGGATCTCGCCAAGGATGCCTGACGCCTACCTGTCTGATCCCGATTACTCTACTCCGTTGCGTAATTCGCGCAGCGGTGACGAACGGCTCGATTCAGACAGTGCCGAAGCCTTTGCCGCTGTGCAGGCACTGCTCATCGGTGAGGAGCGGGGCGCACTTGATGCGCTGCGCGACCGGATCGACCGGATCGAGCAAAGCGGCGAAGACCCTGATCTGCGTCGTGAACAGGTTGCCAGTGTTCTGGCCGATGCCCTGAAACAGGCGAGCCTGAAAGACGGCGAAAAAATTGGCGAAGTCCTCGGCCCAAGCATTGGCGATGGAATCCGCCATCAGCTCAAGAATGAGCGCCCCGCTATGGTCGCAGCCCTTGTTCCCATGGTCGGAACCCTTGTCGCCGGTGCTGTGGCCGAAGCGATGGACAAGCTGTCGAACGGCATCAACAGCCGTATGGATCGCCTCTTTTCCTTTGACGGGTTAAAGCTGGCGACCCGCGCAAAGCTTGGCGGCGGCTCCCTCCATGATGCCCTCGTGGCCGATTTGCGCCGCGCTGCGGTCGAGCGGCTTTATCTTTTCAACCGTACCACGAATCGCCTCGCTTTCACCTGGCCCGACCGGAATGAGGGTGCGGTTCTCAGTGGCAGCACTGCTGACGAAATCCTGCAAGGCGTTCTTGGCCTTTCCGGTGAAATCCTCGTTCCCGGCGATCATGCGTTGCGCAGTATCGTCATCGGTGATCGCCACCTCGTGCTGCGCGCTGGCGTTACCCATACTGTCGTTATCGAAGTCAGTGGAGCGTTAACCGATACCCGCCGCGCCATGTTGGGCGAAGCGTGTTTTGAAGTGCTCGATTTCGTCTCCAATCTCACTGATGATCTCGAAGGCGCCGAAATTGACGATGAGGTGATGGAGCCTTTCGCCGCCCGGATCATTCGGGATGCGGAAGGAGAATCGCGCGCTGAACCAAAGCCATCACGCTTTAATCCTGCACTGTGCCTTGGGGTACTGCTGGGCAGTGCCCTCATCGCTTTCATCGGCTGGCGTCTCTATGATGGTTGGCGCATCGAAAACCGTGCTGCCAGCGTTGAAGCGCATCTCGAAGAGAGCGTTTCCTCCGGTTCCCTGATGCTCTCGGTTATGCCTGACCGGGGCGAGGGAACGATCTCTGTTCTTGGGGTTGCCTTCGCGAAGGCCGATCGCATCGCCCTGAAAGCCCGCGCGATTGAGCTGGCCGCCCCCTATGCCCTCGATTTTCGATTCATTGCCGCCGATCCCAATGCTACTGAAGCGTCCCTTGAGGTGGTCTGGACCCGAATGGATGATCTCCTTCAGGCTACGACCCAGACCGAAGACGCCCTTTCCGCCATTGACCGCAAAGCGGGAGATGCGGCACAGGCAATGACTATCCTGCGCGATCCCGCCCGGATTCTTGGGGATTGGGTTGATACGAACGCCATTTTCTTCTCTACCGGCTCGGAATACGTCGCGCCTGCTGATGCCGATGCTGCTCTCGACGCCTTGGCGGGGCATCTTGCTATGGCTCCCGCACGCCCCCTGCGCATTGTTGGGTATGCTGATATTACCGGCCCGCACGAAACCAATATGCGCACCGCCACCGCCCGTGCCCAGGCCGTTGCCACGGCCCTGCAATCACGCGGTATTCCTGCGGAGCGATTGATCGTGCTGGGCCGTGCTGGCCCCGAAACGATCATCAGCTCCCTGAACGGCCCCGGCTCCCCGAACCGCCGCGTCCAGTTCGAACTCGGGTTCCCTGCAGAGATACGCTGATCGTTCCAAACCGGATGCGCACTCTCCGTAAGCGGGCATCTCCACCATCAGGGTGGCGTGATCCCGCCGGGGTGACAGACTCCGGCTGATGCAGCGGGCAGTTTACGCCGCTGGTGTAGGTGCATGTGTCGCGTGATGGCTATCCAGCACGAGCAACGCCCGGCTTGGCGGGAACACGATTTTCGCCCGCGTTCCCTTCCCCGGCTCGCTGATGAGATCAAAGCGCGCGCCATGCAGGTCCGCCAGTGCATCCACGATTGACAGCCCCAGCCCTGTTCCTGGCACCGCCGCCGTCTCATGCGCCCGCCCCCGTGTGAAGGGTGAGCGGATTTTTTCCAGTTCTTCCGGGCTGATCCCCGGCCCATTATCCTCGACGATCAGGCTGATCGCACCGCCTTCGCTCCGTGAACAGGCGATCACGACCTTGCCACCTTCCTGCGTATAGCGCACGGCATTGGTGGTGAGGTTCAGCAGCATTTGCTTGACTGCCCGCCGGTCGGCCCAGAGCATCATTTCGTGGGTCGTTCCACCCAGTTCGATCTCGATACCCTTTTCTTCATGCATGGTTCTGAGCATCGACTTTGTCTCAAGGATGGTCTCACTCAGATCAATCCCTTCTTCTTCCAGATCGCGCGCCCCCGCCTCGATCCGTGACAGGTCTAGCAGGTCATTGATGATCGAAAGCAGGTGGTGGCCGCTATCGTGAATATACCCGATATATTCCCGGTCCCGTTCCTGACCCGGCTCTTGCAGCCGCCGTTGTGTCACTTCCGCAAACCCGATGATCGCGTTCAGGGGTGTCCTGAGTTCATGGCTCATGTTTGCGAGAAAGCGGCTCTTCATCCGCGTTGCTTCCTGCGCTTCCTTGCGCGCGGCGATTTCCGTCCGGTGCGAGCGTCGGATGCGCAGCACCATCGCGTTGAAGGCCGCCCGCAGGTCGTTGATCTCGCTCAGGCGCGCTCCGGCCCCCGTTGGCGCGATCAACGCATCGCCATCCCCGCTCCCCAGCCTTTCCGCAGCCGTGCGAATGCGTTTGATTGGATCAAGCAGGATATGTGAAGCCAGAAGCGCCAACGCCGTTGCAATGGCCATTGCCAGTGTCAGCACTCCGAGCGTCCTGTTTTTGATCGCTGTGACCGCTGCTTCCATCTCTGCCACGGGCTGGTTTACGAGAATGCCCCAGCCCGGACCCTTGACCGAGCGATACGCTGTCGCCATCTGCATATTTCTCGCAGGGGAAAAGAATTCCCCCGTACCGCTCTTCCCCGCCATTACATGAGCCATGATTGGCTTGAACGCTTTCAGGGTCGTCAGTCTTTTGGGTGGATTTTCCCAATCCGTATTAGGGTGGTACAGGGCTTGTCCCTGGTGATCGACGATTACGGCATGGCCGCCGACGCCGAATTTGATGGCTTTCCCAAGGGTGCGAAAATATTCAGTATCCAGTTCTCCGACTACGATCTGCGCGCCGCTTCTGCGCATCATCAGCAGTATGGGTTGCCCTGCGATCCCAACCATTGCTTCGCTGAACCGGATCTGTCCTTCGACGGCGAGTGACCGGATAAGGGTTAGCCTCTGCCCGGTTGCTGCCGACGAACAGGCCCGCCCCTGCTGGATGATCGAGCCGAGCAATACCCCTGTGGCTGCATCGAAGTTACAGATATGATTGAACCCGTAAGTCTCTAGCGTGCCGGGGTGCTCCACTTCGGGCACGCCCTCCTGCATTTGAAGATCATCCGCCAACATCCCGAAGGTGATCACAACGCTCGTGTGATATTGTTTGAGGGCGAGCGCCATGGCCTTCGTATAGACGATATGCATCTCTTCAGCGGCTTTTTTCTCGTGGTCAATGGCAACCTGCTGTGGCCATGCCCAGGCGAGCCAGACTGGGATTGCAGCCACCGCGAGAAACGCGAGGGCGAAGGCCGCTTTCAGGGACAGATGCCATTTCGTCATCGTGCTTCGCCAGAACCGCATCAAGAAAAAATCGTTCGTGTACGTAGGGTTACAGCCCGAACGAAGCCGACGCAATCCAAATTCGTTCCGCGTACATACATTCAGCCGGAGACTTAATTGAGCGCCCGTCGTATCTCTGAAAATACGTCCAAACCCCGCACGTCCATGCGCATATCACAGGCCCAGTGGCATCGAATTCGTCAGGATTGGTTATCCAGTCTCGACACGCCCAAGGTGATTGCTGCCCGTCATGGTATTGGGCATCGTGCTGTACTCAACCGGGCGTCGAAACATGGCTGGCCAGAGCGCGGCTCGATGGCCGATGACCCCGCCACCATCGCTCGCCTTCTCTACGCTGATCTCAGTGCTGAACTGCGCGCTTCCCTGCGAGCCTTGCGCGATGATGGTGCATTGGAATCTCCGGCAACTGCCACCCAGCGTGCGCCCCTTATCCGTGCTCACCGCCGCGCCCTGATCGCCTTGCTGGACGCGCGAAAACCCCTTGCCTCTGGTGCTACTGACTCCGTCGCACCCCGCGACGAAGTCTTTCCGGCCCTTGATCTCGAAGCTGCCCATAAAGACATCCTGGACCGTCTTGCAAGACTTGAGGCAGCAAAGTCCTGATGTAAAATATATTTTTTCCTGATTCTTAGTGGTCCTTCATACGATTTCCTTTCCTGTCGTTTTTGGCTTGTCTCACCTTTATGCCTGATTCCATCCTTACCGCCCTGCGCGCTCTTTCGCCCCCCGCTCGTGCGCAATTCCTCAAAACCCTTCCCCCTTCTTCTCTTATCGCCCTTCCACATCTCTGGTCGGTTTGGGCGCGCCCTGACACCCAGCTTCCTCCTCCTGGTGATTGGCAGACATGGTTGATTCTCGGCGGGCGTGGCTCCGGCAAGACCCGTGCGGGGGCTGAATGGGTCCGCGCGCAGGTCGAGGGAGCCACGCCGCTTGCTGCTGGTTCCCGCTCGCGTATTGCTCTCCTTGGTGAGACTGCCGATCAGGCCCGCGACGTTATGATCCTTGGCGAAAGCGGGTTGCTCGCCTGCACCCCCCGCGACCGCCGCCCCACTTTTCACGTTTCCCGCCGTCACCTTGAATGGCCCAATGGGGCGCAAGCGTGGCTTTTCTCTGCCGCCGATCCTGAAAGCCTGCGCGGTCCGCAGTTCGACGGCGCATGGTGCGACGAGCTGGCCAAATGGCGCAAAGCCGCCCCTGCATGGGATATGCTGCAATTCGGCCTCCGCCTCGGTCCTGACCCCCGCCAGATTGTCACCACGACTCCCCGCGCCAACCCGGTCCTCATTCGCATCATGGAGGATACCACCACCATCACCACCCGCAGCCCGACGAAGGATAATGCCGCCAACCTCGCCCCTGCCTTTCTGAATCGGATGCAGGCCCGCTATGCTTCCCATCCATTGGGCCGACAGGAACTGGACGGCGAATTGTTGCTGGAGACGCCTGGCTCTCTCTGGACCCGGTCCTTGCTGGAAAATAACCGCATCGACCACACCCCGCCCCTTGCCCGTGTGATCGTCGCCGTCGATCCTCCCGTCACCAGTCGTGTCAGCTCCGACGCCTGTGGCATCATCATTGCCGCCCTCATCGCTGACCCCACTGCCGAGGCTCCGCGTGCCGTTGTTCTCGCTGATTGGTCGGTACAGGGGCGCAGCCCCCGCGCATGGGCCACCCGCGCCGTTGCCGCCTATCACGAATACAAGGCTGATCGCCTTGTGGCGGAAGTGAATCAGGGGGGCGATATGGTCGAACAGATTATCCGCGAGATTGACGATACCATCGCCTTCCGGGCCGTCAGGGCCACACGCGGAAAGGTTCTGCGCGCCGAACCTGTGGCTGCACTTTATGAGCAGGGCAGGGTGCTGCACCTCTCCCGCCCCGCGCGTCTCACGACCCTTGAAGATCAGATGTGTGCGTTCGCGGCCAACCCCGGTGGCGCACTCTTGCCCGGTATCACCCGCTCCCCTGATCGCGTCGATGCCCTCGTCTGGGCCATAACTGATCTGCTGTTGATCCGACGGACTGAACCGTCTGTCAGATTCCTTTAAAGCAACTTAAAGTTGTTTTGATGATCGTATTCGGTACAAGACTTGATTTATTAATTACGCTTCGTATATACACATCTCCCAGTTAGCGTAAGGGTAGCAAAATGAACCATTATGAAACATCTTCTTCGCAATGTCATGCGAATCGCGCTCTTATTGGCTGGAACCTACTTCTGGTCAGTGCCATTTTGATACTCCCTGTGGTTGTGCTGTTGCCTTTGGCTTATGTGTGGAGAAAAAAAGCGTATCGTACTGTTTATCATAGTCATTTTTCCTCCATGATCCGGTATGGGTGGATGCTTCTCGTAATGCCCTTTGTCGCAATAATCGCCCCGTGGGTATCGCTGGGGGTTGGTTTGGCGTTGATCGTGATGTTCATCGCTATACTCGCTGCGGTTGAAGGACGAAAGGCGGTTTTGGGCGGGGTTCGTTTCCACGGTGTTCTTGCATAGGATGTGGAGTGCAGGGTGACGCAGTGGTGCTTGGTATATCTTGATATGAGTTTTGTTTACCGCATCCCGCGCAGGGTTTTAACCTGATCTCATCATGTTGCCCCTAGGGTGGTTTTCGAAACGTGCAGGGGAGGCCGCCCTACCATCTGTCGTCGGGAATTTTGCCTTGCTGAGGGGAGGGTTCTCTCAACGCAAGGGGCGATCCCGGCCAGTCAGAAGATGAGGGAAGCAGGATTGCTTTGAGAAAATGAGAGATAAGGCATCAATTTTTGGCAAGGTGTATTGGGTAAATCGAGCATAGAAGTCTCAAAAAGTGTAAATCGTAACTTAATACTTCCTTAAGTTGTTTTCTGCTGTTGAAATTATAGACCTTTGCTCCCCATATAGAAGGTACGACGATCCTGATTACGGGTACGCCCGGTTCGGGATACGTCGTTAAAGATAAGAAGACCGGCACAACAGAAATGTGTCAGTCAGTGATGAGTATCACGGGAACGAATTGCGCTTCCGTGCATTTTTCTGGAGACGAGAGCGACGCATTCAAGCGGAGTACCATGCCATGATGAACCCTATGAAATCCCTTTTGCTGGCCCTTGCCTTCACGGCTGTTACAGCTCCGGCCATGGCATTCGAGCATACGCGTGGCGCCTACGATTCCCTCATTGCCCAATCGGCACAGGGGCAGGTTCCTGCCAGCTATCGCATTACGCAGGATGAATCGCGCAAGCCGGCCATGCTTGAGGGGGCGAACCGCTATTTCGGTGGGGAAATCCGCACGCTCATCATTGATGGTCGCCCCGTGCGCCTCTCCGAGCGTGAGATAATCGAGAATATCCGCTCCGGTCGTTTCGTTCCCGTCTACAACGAGACCGGCACGCGCCTGTCCAGCAAGGACTGGCTGGCAAGCCTGCCCTATTGGCTGGGTCGGGCCACCCACGACCAGGCTGAACAATAAGTCGAAATTCATCTGCCTCGATGGTTGGCTTGTCACGACACGTCGCATTGCCGTGAACGCACTGGCATTTATGCCGTCGGGTTCTTTAGTGAAAAGCATCATGCTTTCCAAAGGAGGATTCCTCATGACCGCTCCGCTGACCCGTCGCCTCGTTCTTGCTGCAAGCCTTGCCATGGCCACAACCGCTTCCCTTCCCGCCCTGGCGGGGCAGGCGCCGATCTTTACGAAGAATGGAGTCGCCGCTTCCGGATATGACGTTGTTGCCTATTTCACCGAAAGCCGCCCCGTTCAGGGTTCCGCTGCCTATACCGCCCAATATGAGGGCGCGACCTGGCAATTCGCTTCCGCCGCCAATCGCGACGCCTTCACGGCCAACCCCACCCGCTTCGCCCCCCAATATGGCGGCTATTGCGCGTATGCGGTTGCCATCGGCTCCACCGCCAGCACCGTCCCGGAGGCATGGAAGATCGTCGATAACAAGCTGTATCTGAATTATTCCAGTGGCATACAGCGCCGCTGGGAAGGCAACCAATCCGCCTTCATCACCAGCGCCAACGCCAATTGGCCCCGCGTCCTGAACTAAACTGCTAACTCCGGCCCCGGATTCTGATCCGGGGCTTCCTCCACACGCCACCCCTACCACATGCGCGTCTTCGCGTGGTCGGGATACCCCGCATCGTACCCTTCCGCATCAAAGCCCTCTTTCGCCTCGCGCAGGAATTGCCCGGCGGTTGGCAGCGCCCCGCTCTCATCCCCTGCCGCCCACAGGCCAGAGCGCATAATTGCCTTTGCGCATTGGAAATAGACTTCCCCCACCGTGACGACCAAAGCCGTCACCGGAAGCGCCCCGCCCTTGTCGAACAGCCCTGTGACCGCCGCATCGGCCGTCACCACGGCCTGGCCATTCACCCGCACCACGTTATTCGACCCCGGCACCATGAACATCAGGCTTACCCGCCCGTCCCGCACGATATTGCGCAGGCTGTCGAGCCGGTTATTGCCTTTCCAGTCGGGCAGCATCAGCGTCCGCGCATCGGCCACCCGCGCGACAGGGCCATCATCCCCGCGTGGCGAGGCATCCGTCCCTTCCGGCCCCACTGTAGACACCACCACGAACCGCGATGCCCCGATCCATTGCCGGTAGAGCGGTGTCAGCACCCCGGCCACCTTGTCCAGCGACCCCTGCGCCGCCGCGCCATACAGCGCCTCCAGCGCCGTTATCTGCGTGATCGCTTTCATCGCCTTCTCCCGCTTTTTCGCGTGATCCTTATCTTTTTCAGCTCCGAAAGCCCATATGTTCAATCCCTTCCGCTCTGCGACGACCCCTGCCGAAACCAAATCCTCCGTGGCCGCCCGCGCGACCTTTCACCCCACGGGGCGTCCTGTCTGGACCCCGCGTGACCTCGCGTCCCTGACCCGTCAATCCTATATCCAGAACGCCATCGCCCATCGCTGTGTGCGTCTGGTTGCCCAATCCGCCGCGACCATTCCGCTTGTGGTCACGGTTGCGCGCATACCCCAGCAGACCCACCCCCTCGCGTCCCTTCTGGCCCGTCCAAACCCGGCACAGGACCAATGCGCCCTGATGGAGAGCCTCTATGGCCACCTGCAAATCGCCGGAAATGCGTATCTGGAGGCGGTCCCGGCCCCCGGCGACCCCATCGCCCCGCCGCGCGAATTGCACACCCTGCGCCCGGACAGGATGCGCGTGATACCGGGGCAGGGCGGCTGGCCGGAGGGGTTCGAGTATCGCGTCGGCTCCCGCGCGCATCGGTTTGCACAGGATGACACCCCGCCCATCCTGCATCTCAAGACCTTCCACCCCCTTGATGATCATTACGGCCTGTCCCCGCTGGAGGCTGCGGCGGTTCCGGTAGACATCCACAACGCGGCCAGCCACTGGAACAAGGCATTGCTTGATAATGCCGCCCGTCCTTCCGGGGCGATGGTGTATGACGCGCCTGATGGTATGGGGCTGTCCGATGCACAATTTGACCGGATTCAGCATCAGTTGGAGGCCCGCCATACCGGCGCGCCCAATGCGGGCCGCCCGATTATTCTGGAGGGCGGCCTTGACTGGAAACCCATGAGCTTTTCCCCCACCGAGATGGAGTTCCTCAAGGCCAAGGATTCCGCCGCCCGCGAGATCGCCCTTGCCTTTGGCATTCCCCCCATGCTGCTGGGCCTGCCCGGCGATGCGACTTACGCCAATTACGCCGAAGCCAACCGCGCTTTTCACACCCAGACGATCCTGCCGCTCGTCCGCAAGACCACCAGCGCCCTGACCCACTGGCTGGGGCCAAGATTTGGCGAAGGGGTGGCGGTGGAGATGCAGGAACCGGAACCGGA
>CALFFK010000003.1 GCA_937957975.1 uncultured Neomegalonema sp. | reverse complement strand
GGTGGCAGGATTTTACGACCGCCGATGTAATCATACATCAACAGGCCGAGGCGCAGCAGCCATGCCGGGCGCAAGCCTGAATGATGGGGTAATACGAAACGCATGGGCCACGAGATATGCGGCATGGCAACCAGCAAGTTTTCGCGCTCAATCAGGGCTTCGCGGACAAGACGGAATTCGTAATATTCCAGATATCGCAAACCACCGTGAAACAGTTTGGTCGAGGCGGAGGAGGTGGCCTGTGCAAGATCATCCTTCTCGCACAGCAGCACCTTCAATCCGCGCCCTGCCGCGTCGCGGGCAATGCCGCAGCCATTGATGCCTCCACCGATGACGGCAATATCATAGACGTCATTTGGCATGGGCAACTCCGGTCCTGGCGGCTTCAGTTACGAATATCTCCGTTCCGGCCTGAACACAGGCATCGCGGAAGGCGGCGGGTGGGTCAAGGTCGGTGACGACAGTATCAATGCGCTTCATGTCGCAAATGCGGATGGGTGCGCGGCGTTCGAACTTGCGGTTATCGGCAACAAGGATGGTGTGACGTGCGCTGTCGAGGATCGCGCGTGCCACGGACACTTCGCGCAAGTCAAAATCCATGACGGCGCCTTCTTCATCCAGTGCCGATGCGCCGATTACCGCATAATCCACGCGAAAACCCCTCATAAACTCGACCGCAGCTTCACCGATGACTGCACCATCGGATTGACGAACTTCACCCCCCGCGATGATCAGGTTTTTAGCTGGTGAACCTGACAATATATTCACGACATTCAGGTTGTTGGTGACGATCATCAACCCGGATCGTTCGTAGAGGACGCGCGCAACCTGTTCCACCGTCGTCCCTATGTTCATCATCAGTGAACAGCGTTCGGGTAGCAGGGCCGCTGCACGCTCACCGATGTGTCGTTTCTCCATGGACGCCAGTGAGCGGCGTTCCTCGTATCCAACATTGGCGAGTGCATTAGGCAGAACGGCCCCTCCATGAACCCGTGCCAGCAGACCACGTAGGCAAAGATCATTGAGATCACGACGGATCGTCTGTGTCGTAAGGTCGAATTCGCGTGCCAGTGAATCGACGTCCACACGCCCATCGCGGCGTGCGACTGACAGAATGCTTGACTGACGTTCTGTGAGATTCATTGATTCTTCCATGGGTGTGGCAAGAACATACATATGCTCAAGTGAACATCAAATGAAAATCTGAATTTTCACTTGACCCCATACGGCGAACCGGGTTGGTTTGTTTCAACCCTGAATACGGGGAATCTCAAGGGAGGATTTTATGCGTAATTTAATGATGGGCGCGTCCACCGCGTTGGCGATGATGTTGATGGCCCCGTCCGCGTTTGCGGATATGGCCGCCGCCGAGAAATGGATTGCGGATGAGTTTCAGCCGTCTGCACTGTCGATGGACGAACAAAAATCCGAAATGGAATGGTTCATCAAGGCCGCCGAGCCTTTCAAGGGGATGGAAATCAATGTTCTGTCTGAAACGATCCCAACCCATACTTACGAAAGCGAGACGCTGACGAAGGCGTTTGAAGAGATTACGGGCATCAAGGTAAACCACCAGTTGCTCGGTGAGGGCGAAGTGGTACAGGCTGTCCAGACGCAGATGCAGACGGGCCGAAATCTCTATGATGCCTACATCAATGATTCCGACCTGATCGGAACGCATTCGCGGTTACAACTCGCGATTAATCTCAGTGATTTCATGGAAGGGGCGGGCAAGGACGTCACGAACCCGAACCTCGATATTGATGACTTCATGGGCAAGTCATTCACAACCGGCCCTGACGGCAAGCTTTATCAGTTGCCGGACCAGCAATTTGCAAACCTCTACTGGTTCCGCAAGGACTGGTTTGACCGCGAAGACCTGCAAAAAGCATTCAAGAAAAAATACGGATATGATCTGGGTGTCCCGATCAATTGGTCGGCCTATGAAGATATTGCCGAGTTCTTCTCGGAGGACGTTAAGGAAATCGACGGCACGCGCATCTATGGCCACATGGATTATGGCAAGCGCGCACCGGACCTTGGCTGGCGCATGACCGATGCATGGCTATCGATGGCCGGTGCTGGCTCGAAAGGCTTGCCGAACGGAACGCCTGTGGATGAATGGGGCATCCGCATGGAAGAAGGCACTTGTAACCCGGTTGGCGCATCAGTGACGCGCGGTGGGGCCGCGAACGGCCCGGCGGCGGTCTATGCGATTCGTAAATGGGATGAATGGCTGCGCAAATATGCGCCCCCCGGCTCGGCATCCTATGACTTCTATCAATCGCTTCCGGCACTTTCCCAGGGCAACGTCGCGCAGCAGATTTTCTGGTACACGGCTTTCACCGCATCAATGGTGGCCCCGAAAGAAGACGGCAACAATACAGTTGATGACGAGGGTAATCCACTATGGCGCATGGCCCCCTCGCCCCACGGCCCGTATTGGGAAGAGGGTCAGAAGCTTGGCTATCAGGACGCCGGTTCCTGGACATTCCTGAAATCGACACCTGAAAAGAACCGCAAGGCTGCATGGCTTTATGCGCAATTCGTTGTTTCCAAAACAGTGGACGTGAAGAAATCCCATGTTGGGCTGACCTTCATCCGTGACAGCACCGTGAACCATGAAAGCTTTACGGAGCGCGCGCCAAAACTGGGCGGACTGGTTGAGTTCTATCGCTCGCCTGACCGGGTGATGTGGACGCCAACCGGCAATAATGTGCCTGATTATCCAAAGCTGGCGCAGATCTGGTGGCAGCAGATCGGGGACGTTAACTCCGGTGCTTTCACACCACAGGAGGCAATGGACCGCCTCGCTGAGGAGATGGATATTGTGATGGGCCGGATGCAGCGCGCGGATGAGCGTGGCGATGTCTATGGCGGCTGTGGCCCACGCCTGAACGAGCCTAAAGAGGCATCATTCTGGCTGGATAAACCCGGGTCGCCGAAGAAGAAGCTGGCAAATGAGAAACCGCAAGGCGAAACAATTGCCTATGACGAACTCATCAAGCGTTGGGCAGCAAAATAAGTCTGACGATTCTGCCCCGCGCGCGGCGTGGGGCAGTGCTCTTGTTGTCATTTCCATGAAACGGGGGTGACAGGTTTTCCGGCAAGGATGCCCATGACCCTCGAATTGAAAAACGTCACAAAGCGTGTCGGTGTGGAGATGCATATCCACGAAACATCGCTTGCGCTTTCTCCGACGGGCTTCAACATCCTGCTTGGTGCCACGAATGCGGGCAAGACAACCCTTATCAAGATGATGGCTGGGCTTGAGCGGCCTACCTCCGGCGAGATATGGTTCAAGGGACAGAACGTCACGGGCGTTTCGCCCCAAAAGCGGAACATCAGCCTCGTGCATCAGTTCTTTGTCAATTACCCGTCGATGACGGTGTATGACAACATTGCTTCCCCTCTTAAAGTCGCAAAAATTGAACGCGCGGAGATAGAGCGCCGGGTTGGCGAAGCCGTTGAACTCCTGCGCCTTACCCCCTATCTGAAGCGCCGCCCGTCGGAATTATCTGGCGGGCAGCAACAGCGCACGGCGCTCGCACGGGCCATCGTAAAAGACTCCGGCCTCGTGTTGCTGGACGAACCGCTGGCCAATCTGGATTACAAACTGCGCGAGGAGTTACGGGATCAACTGCCCGGCCTGTTTGCAGGGCGCGGAGCAATCGTCGTCTATGCGACATCGGAACCATCTGAAGCTCTGATGCTTGGCGGTCATACGGCGACAGTGATGGCAGGGCGGGTTACAGGTTTCGGTGAGACAGGAACACTCTATCGCCAACCGCGGGATGTCGCCACGGCGCAGGTCTTCTCGGACCCGCCAATTAATATGGCGCGGGTGCTCAAGTCTGGAAATGAAGTCTCTATTGGTGAGACGCGTTTCGCCGCACGGGGGGCCATTTTGAATCGACCGGACGGAGCCTACACACTTGGTATCAGGCCGCATTTCGTCACCTCAGCACCACGCTCACCCGATGCTGCATCAATATCAGGCATTGTACAAATCACCGAGCTTTCCGGCTCCGAAAGCATCGCACATTTCGAAATGGGCGGCGATGTCTGGGTCGCTCAATCTCCCGGCGTTCACGCCTATGATGTTGGAGAGCGGCACGATTTCTTTGTGGATACGTCCGGGTGTCTCTATTTCGACAGTGACGGAAAGCTGGTCTTATGAACGGCAAGCGGGAAGAAACATAATGGCGCGCATAACGCTGGATAGCCTGCGCCATTCCTATGCCCCCAATCCAAAGGGGGCCGGGGATTATGCGCTCAAGGAAATTGACCTCGATTGGCAGGATGGCGGTGCCTACGCCCTGTTGGGACCATCAGGCTGCGGAAAATCGACGCTTCTCAACATCGTTTCCGGTCTGGTGACGCCATCCGAGGGGCGCATCCTCTTTGACGGGGAGGACGTGACCAACCTTCCCCCTGACCAACGTAATATCGCGCAGGTATTCCAGTTCCCCGTCATCTACGACACCATGACAGTCTACGACAATCTGGCTTTTCCCCTGCGAAACAGGGGCGTTGCGCGCGATGCGGTGGATGCGCGGGTGCGTGAGATTGCGACGATGCTCGAACTCGATGATACGCTTGGGCGGCGGGCGGCAGGGCTGACCCCGGATGCAAAACAAAAGATTTCAATGGGGCGCGGCCTCGTACGCGACGACGTAAACGTCATCATGTTCGACGAACCACTGACGGTCATCGACCCACATCTGAAATGGAAATTGCGTTCCAAACTCAAGGAACTACACCATCGGGTGCGGGCAACCATGATTTACGTCACCCATGACCAGACCGAAGCCCTGACCTTCGCTGACCGGGTTGTGGTCATGGATGATGGCATCGTCGTTCAGATCGGTACGCCCGTTGAGTTATTTGAGCGGCCTGCGCATACTTTTGTCGGCCATTTTATCGGCTCACCGGGCATGAATGTGATCCCCTGTTCGATTGATAATGGACAGGCCATAGTGGCGGGGATGTCGGTGGCAACCGAGAATGTCGCTACTGCGACATCAGGGCGAACCGAAATTGGTGTGCGCCCTGAATTTGTTACGCTGGCATCCGAAGGCGTTCCTGCGCGTATTATCCGGGTGGCCGATACAGGTCGCCATCGGATTATGGAGGCCGAAATTGCCGGAGCAAAAGTCCATGCCGTCGTTGGCGATGGCATCAACATACCGGAAGGGACAGCACACCTTGCCTTTGCGCCCGATATGACGCGGATTTACGACGATGGCTGGCTAATCGGGGGAACACGCTGATGGCGACGAAGACCCATAACGAGCGTGCATGGTGGTTCGTTCTGCCCGTTGTTCTGCTGGTAGCATTCAATGCGGTCGTGCCGCTAATGACTGTTGTGAACTACTCGGTACAGGAGAGTTTTTCGCAGGGCGTCTGGTTCTGGAGTGGTGTGGAATGGTTCGAGGAAACGTTGAATTCGTCCCGTTTTCAGGCCGCATTGGGACGACAGCTTCTGTTTACAGGCATTATTCTTGCCATTGAGATTCCGCTGGGCATCGCCATCGCGTTAACCATGCCAAAGACTGGGCCATGGGTTCCGGTTTGTCTTGTGCTGATGGCCCTGCCGTTGCTCATCCCGTGGAATGTGGTGGGTGCGATGTGGAATATATTCGCGCTGCCCGATATTGGCCTTCTCGGCTATACGGTAAACGCGCTCGGAATCGATTATGATTATACGCAGCAACCGCTCTCTGCATGGATCACCGTGATTGCCATGGATGTTTGGCACTGGACTTCATTGGTCGTCCTGCTTGCCTATGCCGGCCTCGCATCAATCCCCGATGCCTATTATCAGGCCGCAAAAATAGATGGGGCAGGGCGGTGGGCTGTGTTTCGCCATATTGAATTGCCCAAGATGAATCGCGTGCTGACCATCGCGATTCTGCTGCGCTTTATGGACAGCTTTATGATCTATACCGAGCCGTTCGTCCTGACCGGGGGAGGGCCGGGTAATTCTACGACGTTCCTGTCCATTGATCTGGTCAAGAAGGCGCTTGGCGAATTCGACCTGGGGCCAGCGGCGGCGATGAGCCTGATTTATTTCCTCATCACATTGCTGGTTAGCTGGCTGTTCTACACGCTGATGACACGCCAGGAGGAAGGGTAATGAAACGCTGGCTGGTCCCAACGCTCTACATAATATTCCTCATGTTGCCGATCTATTGGCTGCTCGCCATGTCGTTCAAAACGACGAACGAAATTCTGGGCGGTTTTACCCTGTGGCCGCAGCAATTCACGTTGGAAAATTACAAGGTCATCTTCAACGATCCAACATGGTATTGGGGTTACTTCAACTCCATGATCTATGTGACGATTAACACGATCATCTCTCTCGCGGTCGCGCTGCCCGCCGCCTATGCCTTTTCACGGTTTCGATTTACGGGCGATAAGCACCTGTTCTTCTGGCTGCTGACCAATCGCATGGCCCCTCCGGCGGTCTTCGCGTTGCCGTTCCTGCAACTTTATTCTTCAGTCGGCCTGTTCGACACACATATCGCCGTGGCACTGGCGCATTGTCTGTTCAATATTCCGCTGGCGGTCTGGATTCTCGAAGGGTTCATGTCGGGCGTTCCGAAGGAACTTGACGAGACGGCCTATGTCGATGGTCATAGCTTCGGCAGCTTCTTTTTCCGCATCTTCGTTCCAACAATCACCAGTGGGATTGGTGTGGCGGCGTTCTTTTGCTTCATGTTCTCATGGGTAGAGCTGTTGCTGGCAAAGACGCTGACGGCGGTAGACGCCAAACCCATTGCGGCAATTATGACGAAGACGGCTTCTTCGTCCGGTTATGAGCTGGGGTTGTTGGCGGCAGCAGGGTGTCTGACCATCATTCCGGGTGCTTTCGTGATCTATTTCGTGCGGAATTACATTGCCAAAGGGTTCGCACTCGGACGAGTTTGAACCAATGGAATATGATTACATCATCGTTGGTGCAGGCACTGCCGGGTGCTTGCTCGCCAATCGCCTCAGTGCTGATCCTGGTAAGCGGGTTCTGCTGCTTGAGGCTGGTGGGCGCGATGATTACCACTGGATTCACATTCCGGTTGGCTATCTCTATTGCATTAACAACCCCCGCACTGACTGGATGTACCGCACCGAGGCCGAACCGGGCCTGAACGGACGCGCGCTTATCTATCCGCGCGGAAAGGTGCTGGGCGGCTGTTCCTCGATCAATGGCATGATTTATATGCGTGGTCAGGCGCGCGATTATGATGGTTGGGCGACGGCGACAGGCGAAGAGGGCTGGCGGTGGGAGAATACGCTGCCGGATTTCATGGCCCATGAGGATCATTTCAAGCTCGATGATGGAGCAGATCCGGCAATAGGCGGGAACGCGCGGTTCTCGGATTTCCATGGGCATGGCGGCGAATGGCGGATCGAGAAGCAGCGATTGCAGTGGGACATTCTGGATGCTTTTGCCACTGCTGCGACTGAAACCGGAATAGAACGCACGGAGGATTTCAACACCGGCGACAATGCGGGTGTCGGATATTTTGATGTGACCCAGCGCAACGGATGGCGCTGGAATACTTCAAAGGCGTTTTTGCGACCCGCGAAAGATCGCCAAAATCTGACAATCCGCACCGGGGCCGATGTTGCGCGCCTCACCTTTGCCGGGCGTCGTTGTACTGGTGTGACTTTGCAGGACGGTCAGGTGCTGACCGCAGCGCGCGAGACGATCCTGAGTGCGGGGGCTGTTGGTTCGCCGCATCTTCTGCTACGTTCCGGCATCGGCCCCGCTGCGCATTTGCGGGATAATGGGATTGATGTGCTGCATGACCTTCCCGGCGTTGGCGGGAACCTGCAGGACCATTTGCAAATTCGCGCAGTGTTCAAGGTCAGCAATGCGCGCACGTTGAACACGCTTGCGAACAACTTGACGGGTAAGCTGCGCATTGGTCTTGAGTATTTCTGGCGTCGTACTGGCCCCATGAGCATGGCCCCCAGTCAACTGGGGGCTTTCACACGATCCGATCCGGGGCGTCAACACCCCAATCTGCAATACCATGTGCAGCCCTTGTCACTGGAAGCGTTCGGTGAAGATCTGCATCCCTTTCCGGCCTTCACCGTCAGCGTCTGTAACCTCAATCCGACAAGCCGGGGAACGATCCGTCTGCGTGACGGTGAAGTGGATGCCGCTCCGCTCATAACGCCGAATTATCTGGCAACGGATGAGGACCGGCTGGTTGCAGCGCAGAGCCTTCGGCAGGTTCGTAAAATCGCAGCGCAGCCCGCTCTCACGCGGTTTGGGCCAGAGGAATATCGACCGGGTGTTCAGTATCAAAGCGATGAAGAACTGTGGCGGCTGGCTGGAGATATTGCGACGACGATTTTTCATCCGGTCGGCACGGCGAAAATGGGGGCGGCCAACGATCCCTTGGCTGTTGTCGATCCACGCTTGCAAGTGAAGGGTGTCCAGGGATTACGGGTGGTCGATGCGTCCATCATGCCGACGATCACGAGCGGCAATACCAACGGACCGACCCTTATGATTGCCGAGAAGGCAGCGCGATGGATCGGGTCCGCCTAGACCTTTGCATTCAGGTTGGCCTCTATCATTAGCAGATTGAAACTCTTGAAAGTTACATTTGGGGCGGATCATGTGCTTATCAGCGTGATTCATATTCCGCTCAATCTCAGGATTCCCATATTTCCGGGATGAACCAAAAGCCGGGGAGGAACACCAGCGCAACATAGAGCGTTGCGGCGACGAAAGCGTATCCGAACAGTGCGAACAGCCCATCCTTTCCCAGAAGGGCAAGGCCGAAAGCCGTAATGGCCAGTGCCGGCGCGCCCACGCCCCACGGCACGAATGAAAGCGGCAGAAAACTGAGGGCGAGGATCGTTGCACAGGTGGTGATGGCAAAAGTTGCGATTCTACCTTCGGCAAACCACGACAATCGATTCTTGACGAGATTATCTATCCTGCGCGCCCAGGGTTTCGCTTTCCCGATCCCTTTCGCGAGTTTCGCGCTGTTGATTTCGATACGGCGCAACCGTTGTGGAGCCCAAAGCCCCCCATCGGAAAAGATCGATTGCCCGATGGCAACGAAGATCAGAATACACAGCACGAGCGGCGCACCGGGTAATCCGCCGATAACGGGGATTGCCGCAAGCGCGCCAAGAAGTGTTAGCAGAACACCAAGCGAGCGGTTCTTGAACGCATCGAGCATTTCACCGATTGATGTCGTCTCGCCATTTCCGGAATTTCCGAGATGATCGAGAATATCCTCAAGTTTGTTGGCCACGACGCCCTCCTGTCGCGGGGAAAACCCGAATCGGTGTCGGTAATTCCTTTCTATTTACGCGGTCTTCCCATCAAGTAAATCGGAGTATTCCCTCAACGGTCTACCCCGGCTACGCTTGGGCTGCGCGAGGGAGTCGTACTTGCCACACCGCGCCCATCCATAACCCCGGAAACGATTTTTCGCAGGAAACCGGGTGCGATTGCGGAAAGTGGATTTACCCAGACATCCGGCGTCTCCGTCGTCCCCCGCACTGCGTAAGTGACACCAAAGACCCCTTCGCCCTCTCCCCCTGTCAGGAAAGTGCCAAGCAATGGCACCGCACCGAGTGCCCCGTTGATTGCATAGGCGGGTGAAACTGTACCAGCCAGGTCGATACCCTTGCTTTCAATATCGTAAGTGCCGTCCAGCGTAAGGCCAAGAGCATTGCCCCATGCAAGACCGTCCTGGATCGACCACCGGCCTGCAATGCCTGAAAATGGCAACTCGACCTTTGTGAATGAAAGGCCACTCCCCGAAAGCATTTGCTGTGTTAATGAGCCAATGGCTCCCCCGGAAAAAATTTCACGCATCGTTTGCGAATTACGGATGGTGATACCATTGACGCTGGCAACCCCGGCGATGTGCGTCTGCAATTCGGAATCGCGGGTATGCGCATCGAGGCGTAGTTGCCCCCCCGTGGCCCCTTCGAAGACCGACGCCGCCTGAAGGAACGCGCCTGCGTCCGGTGATGTCAGGTGGATCGCAAGGCCATCTCCACGGCGTTTCGCCAGAAGTTGCGCTGGCGCTATGCTGTTGAATTGGCCATTTATCCGGGCCGCATCAAGCTGGTCGCCCTGAAACCGCAAACCCCCACCAAGATTGGCGATGTCGAGATCATCGCGTAGTTTTACCAACGCAAGGCGAGTGGTGATTTCGGTGATTCTGCCCTTCCCGCTAGGTGATTTTTTCTTGTCTTTCGTATTCGCATTTACCGCATCCGAAAACGGGCGGCGCAGATCGAGAAAAGCCCCCGCCACCTCGATTCGGCGTGCATCGGTATCGCCTCCCTTGTGAAAGCTGACGCCGACATCCATCAAATCCGTGAGTATGATACGGTCGAAATCGATCAGCCTGACCGTACCTCCCGCATCGAAGCCAATGCGCCCGGCTGCGGACATGCCCGGCCCGCGCAGTAGGATTTTCTCGATTTGCCCTGCACCGTCTGGATTGCGAAAGCCCGCAACAGAAACCGTGACCGGCACTCCATCTGTCTTGGTCCAGCCGAGCCGATCAATCCGCAACGTCGAGCCGGTCAGATCGGTATTCGCAGCAAAACGCGTCCCGCCACCCGTAAAAAGATCGACCTTTGCATCAATAACGGCAACTCCGTCGAAATAGTCACTGATATCTACGCCAGCCCGCAGCGCAAAATCTTCGCGTGTGAGGTAGGATTGCAGGGTAAGTACGCCTTCCGGTTCGCCGGTCGCAGGTTTTGAGAATGCCTGTTTATACTCGACCCGTGCCGACAGGCCATCGACCCGCGCGTCAGAACGAAACGTTAACCCGTCAGGTGCAATCGCAACCGTCATGGTGTCGCCTGTAATCGTCATCTCGGTATGGGGTTCGGACAGGGAAAAATCGCGTATATCAGCGTTGGCGAGAAAATCGACGTCTTCAATATCAAGATCGGAAGACAGGGGCAGCTTGACCTGAAGTGTCCCTGAAGCATCCCCTGACGCCGTGTCCATATCCAGACCTGATTTCGAGATCAGCGCCAGTGGCTCGTGGTCCAGAAATCTCAGGATCGCACCAACAGGACCGTTCACATCCAATGCGATTTGCCCTTCCGGGACACGCGGTTGGAAGTCGGGGATTGTGAAGCGGGACTTACCCAATGCAAAGCCCGGCGTCTGTGGCACATCAACATGCCCGTCATCCAGATAAACGTCGATCCGGTCGAGCGTAACCTGCCCCCGCCCGCGACCCCGGCGAATCGGCGGCAAACCACGTACGGCAGTAGCTATCGCATCTGTGAAATCAAACGTGAGCGCGAGCGCATCGTCATCAGGATTTGCCGTATCAATCCGTGCTTTCAACACAAGGCCAGAGACGGTTCCGGCGAGGACGTTTTTCGACACCCATTTGAAGCCCCCCGGCGCAACACCTTTTGGCCATAGGCGAGGGATATGCTCGAAAGATGTCGCGCCTGTGGTCAGATCAATCCGGGCGCGCTTGTCCTCTCCTATTGTTTCCAATGCGGCCTTCATTGTCACTGGCAGTCCATCGATTTGTGCAGTGAATCTTGGAATCGCAACCGATGCGCCATTTCGGTCCAGATCAAGGTCAATCGACTTGATCATCAATGGTGTATCGTAGAGTTTCGGCAGCCGAACCCGCGCTAGAGGCGCGCGTAGGTCCACCACACGCGCCCAACCCGATTTCGTATCGATTTGTGCCGTCGCTGTGAGTTCATCAATGACGACCAGATTTCCCTCTGGCATGGCTGCATGAAGGGAGGCAAGTGACAGGGAATCGATTGAGGTAAAACCACTGGCGAGGTTGATCTTTCCGTCCACCATGGCCATTCCGAGATCAAGATTGATATCGTCAGAATGTAAGGCAACCCCATCCAGCCGGATGCTGTTCAGGGATGCCAACTCGCCAATGATCGAAGCCGATCCTGATAGGGTCGCGGCTTGTATTGGTGTGCCGTCGAGATGGGCGTCGATACCCTGCACAACGAATGTCGTCAGATCGATGCGGCTGGCTTCGCGATCAATGGTGCCCGCCACGCCAATCGACGCGACCCTTGCGAATATCTCGTCTCGCGGGAAATGGATGCTTGATGCTGTCGCTCCAAGATCATCAATCACCAGCCGTCCATGGGCAAGACGTACAGTAATTTTGGTATGGCCTGTCGTTATTGCTGCGCCGTTTGCCGGATGTATATAGCTCAGGGCAGGGGCCTGGGCTGTAGCGGTCCAGTCACCACCATTCCTCTCCTGGTGCAGCGAACCGACCATCCCCTTTATTCGCAAGGGAGCACCATCGAGAGTGGCGTTGATGCTTTGTGCCCTTACTGTTGCCAGATCAATGCGACCCTTGGTGGGATCGACCGTCCCTGACACGGCAAGTGAAGCAACCATCGCACGGATATTGTCATGCGGTGATTGGATGTCTGAACCAGCGACCTTCAGATCGTCAATCGTAAGCCATCCATTTGCGAAGCGCGCTGCAAGCATTGTCTGACCCGCAGTAATACGAGCCTCATTGCTCTTATCCGCATAGGCGATGGCGGGGATTTCGGTTGCAATGTCCCAGGTGAAATCATCCAAAGCGCCTTTATGCAGGGATGCCGCGTTACCCTTGCCTCG
Source organism: uncultured Neomegalonema sp. (assembly GCA_937957975.1). GTDB lineage: Bacteria > Pseudomonadota > Alphaproteobacteria > Rhodobacterales > Rhodobacteraceae > JAHDDY01. Next base: position 39,925 of record CALFFK010000003.1, on the reverse strand, counting down.
CAGCGAGCCGGTAAGGCGCTTCACTTTCAGTGACGCTCCGTCCAAAGCCGCGTCAATGCCGTTTGCGACTACGTTCTCAAGATTGATCCGCCCCGCGTCAGGATCAACAAGGCCCGATAAGGTCAGAGACGCGAGTTTCGCGACAATTTTCTCACGCGGCAAACGAATGATCGGAGCCGTTGTTTTTAAATTATCGAGTATCAGCCTACCGTCTGCGATTTGCGCCGAAACTGCGGTTTGGCTTGATACAATCGACGCGCCGCTGGCATAGTCGGTATAGCGGACAGCAGGAGCCTGCGCTGTGACACTCCAGCGATCCTGTGCGTCACGGTGGACCATTGCGCGGCCTGATACGGAAAGACCTGCTTCTTCGAAGGCGATTTCCCGGATGTTCGCGTGCAGTGTTTTCGGCGTATAGGTAATTGCAGCTGAAAGTTTTTTCAGGGTACGCGGTTGACCATCAATCACGACCTGCCCACCATCCGATGTGCCAATATCGGCGGTGAGCGACATCAGCGTTCCCTCCGATGTCATTGTGGCTTGCGCCGTGCCGTTCAAAATCATGCGGACGTCTTTGATAGGCTCCAAAGCCGGATCAAGGGTGGCGAGGATTGGGGGATCGACATGCGCAAATCGTACATCGACATTGAATATGCCTTGGCGTGCGCGGCTGGCCGTCAGATCAAGGGCAATGGGTTCTCCCTCGCCGGTATCAAGCGTCCCGACAAGGCTAACGATGCCATCTGGATTGAATATTACCGTTGAGCCATGTGCCATGAACGCCACGTCACGCTGTTCATCGCGGTATGCCACCTGCACATCACTCAATGAGATACCCGGAAGCGTCGAGCGGCCATCCTCATCGAAAAGATCGTCTATCGAAAACGGTTTATCGGTGTTCTGCCCCATGGTCAGACCGCCCAGCCCAAAGGCGAAACTGCCATCTGCCAGACGGGTCACATCCAGCTGCGCCCCCCTGATCCTGACGCCCCGCACCTTAACCGTTTTTTTAACATCGGACGTGGGGGAAAGGGCCATGGACAAGCCGAGTTCGGGAATGGTTATGGTTTCCTTTCCGGCAATATCCGTTAACAGAACATCCCGTAATTTGAGGCCCGTGAGGCCATCCTTGCCCATCAGATCAAATTCTGCGCCGGAGCTTTGTAATCGCCAACCGGGCGCAGCGCGTGCCATCAACGCATCAAGGGCGCTCTCCGGCACAGGAACAGAAACCGGCCCCGCCGAGAAACGTACAGCAAGACATACCATTGCGAGAAACAGCATACCAATCGGCCAAAAGACCAATCGCAGGCAAATTCCCATGGCAGATGTCTTGCGTCTGGCCAAGAAAGGCGACTCCCTTCACTATGGGACGCAAACGAAACCTGCATCTGCGCCCATTCCGTCGTCACCCGTTTTCAACGTACGCTCTCGGTATTAATTTACGCGTAAACACACAGCATCAAATGCAATCAGCAGAAGAAAAACCATGACCCAGACCATCACCGAAGGGGACGCCGCCCCTGCGTTCACTGCCTTGCGTGATGGAGGCGACAGTGTCTCGCTCTCCGATTATGCGGGTAAGATCGTCGTGCTCTATTTTTACCCCAGGGATGATACCCCCGGCTGCACGACCGAGGCACTCGATTTCACTGCGCTGGGCGATGACTTTGCAAAGACCGGGGCGGTCGTGATCGGTGTCTCGAAGGACAGCGTGAAAAAACACGACAGGTTCCGCGACAGGCATTCTCTGGGTGTGATCCTTGTTTCTGACGAAGAAACAACAATTTCCGAAGATTATGGCGTCTGGAAAGAGAAGAATATGTACGGCAAGACCTATATGGGTATTGAACGTTCGACCTTCGTGATCGATGGAACAGGAACGGTTCGTCATGCCTTTCGCAAGGTCAAGGCGGTTGGTCATGCCGCGCAAATTCTGGGGGTAGTGAACGAACTGGTGTGATGGTTTGTGCAACGTGGCTTGATTTGCCAGACGGGATCAGCCAGCATTAAGATATCCCAAGATTCCATTCCCATAATGGCGCATGGGCGGGTCATATTTTACAAGGGCGGGCAGTATGTTCCAAAAGTCGAAGATCAACGAACCCATCGATCCACGATCAGGTGCAAAATCCAAAAGTTCAGCCCCCGGCGTGCGTGCGCCGGAGCGCCCTCCGCTTTCCGAACGCCCGGCGCCTCCTGCACCAAACGCGTCGCCGTCTGCACCATCCATTATTGCTGCTGACCTTCGGGTCATCGGTAATCTTGTTACCGATGGGGATCTTCAAATCGAGGGCACCGTTGATGGTGACATTCACGCCAGCACCCTGATTGTGGGCAGCAGCGCACAGGTGAACGGTGAAATCCGTTCCAATGACGTGACGGTCAATGGCGCAGTCACGGGTAAGATCAGGGGCCGCAAGGTTCGGCTGACCGAAAAGGCGCGAGTAAACGGAGATATTGTCCATTCCTCCATTGCGATGGAAGAAGGCGCTCATTTCGAAGGGTCGATCCACCGCGCGGAAGACCCGCTCAAAGATGGTGCTGCCCCGACCTCCGCCTCACCATCGGTACAATCCGGTACATCGCGTGTCATGGATTTGACCGAGCAAGCAAAACCGGGTGGTGGAAAACCTTCCTGACAACCGAATGTCGCAACCTGGTATAAATTCGGTTCAGTTTTGGTTTTCGCCATGTTAGGCTATCACATCGGCAATGCAGAATAACTTGCGCGTCGATCCGATGGACCCATGGTTATACCAATGCTCAACCAGACTGGCGGTACTACCCACGATACCAAACCAAAGCCCAGGAACAACGCTTCCGACCTTCTCGCAATCTTGCGCCGGGAGATTGTAGAGGGTCGCTACGGTCATAACGAACGTCTTCCTGCCGAGCGTGAATTGGCAGATCGTTTTACCGTCGCGCGCGGCACATTGCGCGAGGCGTTGAGGCAACTGGAAGAGGCCGGTTTGGTAGAGCGCCGTCCGGGCAGCGGCACATATGTCTCTTATATTGATGAAGAAACGCCCCGCGCGGTCGTGGAAGCGACCCGCCCCATTGATCTCGTCGATGCCCGTTTTGCATTGGAGCCGCATATCTGCCGTCTTGCGGTGCTACAGGCCACGGTCCGCGATTTTGATCGCGCCGAAGCAGTATTGCGCCGCATGGAAACCTGCGGCAGTGACATTAACACCTTTGCCGAAGCCGATGAAGCATTCCACATGATGCTGGCCGAAATTACCGGCAATCCCATGATAAAATGGATGATGACGCAGGTTTGCAAGGTTCGCGGCCATACCCAGTGGGCGCAAGTCCGTGGAAAGACGCTCAATACCGAGATGATTGCCCGGTACAACCGCGAACACCGCGATATTCTCGACGCCATCCGTGCGCGTGAGCCTGAACTCGCCGCAGAACGTATGAAAACACATCTCGGCGAAGCCCGCATGTCCCTGATGCGCGTAACCCAGGCTTGAAACCTTGCCCGTATCTCGTAAAAAAAATTACCCCTCCCCCAATCCCAGAAAACCACCTGATTGCCGCTTCCAGAAACTGGCATAGAGGCCACCATCCTCTAATAGCGACGTGTGCGTTCCATCCTCTGCGATCCGCCCGTCATCCATCACGACGATGCGGTCGAGATGTGCGATGGTCGAGAGGCGGTGCGCTATGGCGATGACGGTCTTACCCTTCATCAAATCGGCCAGTTCTTCCTGAATCTCCGCCTCAACCTCGGAGTCGAGTGCGCTGGTCGCCTCGTCCAGCACCAGAATGGGCGCGTCTTTCAGGATAGTCCGCGCAATCGCAATGCGCTGGCGTTGCCCCCCTGACAGTTTGACCCCCCGCTCGCCCACATGGGCGTCATACCCCGTGCGCCCCGACGGGTCTGACAGGTCAAGGATGAAGTCGTGCGCCCGCGCCCGCTCTGCTGCTTGTCGTGCAGCTTCTGGCGTGGCATCGGGGCGGCCATAGAGGATGTTGTCCATCACCGAGCGGTGCAGCAACGCCGTATCCTGTGTCACAACCGAGATATTCGCCCGCAAAGAGTCCTGCGTCACCCGCGCAATATCCTGCCCGTCGATCACGATGCGCCCCGCTTCCAGGTCGTAGAAGCGCAGCAACAGGTTAACGAGCGAGGACTTTCCTGCTCCTGAGCGTCCGATTAACCCGACCCGCTCACCGGGGCTGACCGTCAGATCCACATGCCGGACGCCGCCAACCTCGCGGCCATAAAGGAAACGGATACCGTCGAAGCCAATCTGTCCCTTGCTGATCATCAGCGGCGTCGCATCCGGTACATCTACCACATCGCGCTCGCGAGAGATTGTCTCGAACCCCTCCATTGCAACCCCGATATTCTGAAACAACTGGGCCAGCGACCACATGATCCAGTTCGTCATTGCGGAAATGCGCAGCATGATCGCCGTCGAAGCCGCAACCGCGCCCACGCTCACTTCACCCCTGCTCCACAGCCACAGACCCATGCCACATACCCCGGCGATCAACGCTGTATTGATGAGCAGGAGAAGCACGTCCATCAAGGAGTGTAAACGCATCTGCGCCTGAAACGTCGTGTAGGTGTTCTCCACCGCTTCGCGGGCATAGGCATCTTCGCGGTCGGAATGAGCAAAGAGCTTTACAGTCTGGATATTGGTGTAGCTGTCCACGATCCGCCCGGTCATTGCCGAGCGCGCCTCTGACATCGCGTGTGCCGCCTTGCCGGAACGGGGCACGATGTACCAGGCGATGGCGATATAAGCGATCAGCCAGATCACGAACGGAATCACAAGCCGCACATCCGATCCCGCCAGCAGCACGAACGTCCCCAACACGAAGAAAAGCGAATAGGCCAGCGCGTCGATCACCGTATAGACGGCATCGCCAACCGCCGGGCCGGTCTGGATTACTTTCTGCGCGATGCGTCCCGCGAAATCATTCTGGAAAAACCCGACCGAGTGCCGCAGCAAATGCCGATGCGAACGCCAGCGCACCAGCGCCGCCACAGGCGTCAGGTATGTCAGGTTCAGCGAGAGGATTGCCAACAGATCGACGGCGGGTCGCAGGAACAGCGCGACCAACGCCATCATTCCAATCTCGACACTATAGGTCGCCCAGAAATCGGCGGGGGAGGTCGTCCCCATCAGGTCCACAAGCCGTTCGACATAGCGGAACATCAGCATTTCCAGCAACGCAACGGCGGCGCTCAGAACCAGCGTGACGATAATGACCTTGCGCACCGGCCATAACATCGCAACGAAATATCCGCGCAGGGTTTTCGGCATCCCGGCGCTGACGTCATAGGGCTGAAAAGGGTCTACGCGGGTTTCAAACCAGCGAAACATGAGGAGTCTCCATCGGCAATCAGGGGGCAGGGACCTGAAGGCGACGGAGAGGGCAGTACATTACCCGGTCGTCACCGCATCAGCACCCTTGAGGGGGAGGCGGAAAAAGTTCATGGATTTATCCGGGCGTATCTGAGCATTTCCGTGGTCTATGCACTTTTCGGGGGTGGTTCAACCCTTGGATAGACACGGTTTGAAATTCCTTCGCGCTGGGCGCCACTGAAAGATATTGCTCGAAATCAAGAGCGATGGAAGGGTTCTACTGAAAACCGGGAGGCACTATGCACACTCTCATCAATTTTGACCGATACCCGCTGGACCAACCGGATAGCGCCGCATGGCAAACACTTGTGGCCGAGTGCCGGGAAAACCTCGCGCGAGATGGCCTGTTCAACCTGCCGGGTCTGCTTCGGGAAAACGCCATTGCCGGGGCAGTGCGGGAATTGCAACACGAAATCGAAACCGCAGCCTTCGTCCATGAACGCGAACATAATATCTATTTCAAAAAATCGCTTTCCGATCTACCCGATGACCACCCCGCGCTGACCACATTCCACACGTCGAACCGCACGATCTGCGCCGATCAGATGGGGCAGGCCATCGTGATCCGCCTGTATGAATGGCCGCCCTTCGCCACTTTTCTTGCGGCGGTCATGGGTAAGCCGCGCCTCTGGACGATGGACGATCCGCTCGCCCGCGTGAACGTCATGGCTTATGGCGAGGGCCAAGCCCTCAACTGGCATTTCGACCGCTCCGAGTTCACTACGACGCTTCTGCTGCAAGCCCCTGAAGCGGGAGGTGAATTTGAATACGCCAAAGACCTGCGCAGCGAGGATGACCCCAATTACGACGGCGTAACGCGTCTGTTGGCCGGCGAAGAACCTACCGTTCTGATGCCGCTTGAACCCGGAACACTGAATGTCTTTCGTGGGAAGAACACCGCCCATCGTGTCACAAGGATCGAAGGAACCCGCGATCGGATCATCGCTGTCTTTTCCTATTTTGATCGACCCGGCGTGGTGTTTTCCGACGAAGATCGCATAGGCTTTTACGGTCGGGCCGCATGATAGATGGCCTGCCCATAGACGGGTGTGAACAGCGCGATTCATTCCCTCTCGAATTACCAGCAGGCGCATGATCTCGCAAAGCTTGCGGGGTCTCTTCCAAGACCCTATACACGCCGCACGGTGCCGGGGGTGATCCTCCGGCATTACTTTGTGCTTCTGTGGATCGGAGATATAGTGATGGCCCGTCGGCGGTTGATCTACGAGGGCAAGGCGAAGACGATCTATGCTGGCCCTGAACCGGGCACGCTCGTTCAGCATTTCAAGGATGATGCGACCGCGTTCAACGCCGAGAAGCACGCGATCATTGATGGCAAGGGCGTCCTCAATAACTTCATCTCCGAATACGTAATGACGCATCTGAACTCGGTGGGGGTTCCGACTCATTTCATCCGCCGCATCAATATGCGCGAGCAGTTGATCCGTGAGGTTGAGATTATTCCGCTGGAGGTCGTCGTACGCAACGTCGCGGCTGGAAGTATCGCCAAACGGTTTGGTATCGAGGAGGGGACGCCGCTGCCCCGGCCCATCGTCGAATACTACTACAAGGACGACAAGCTGGGTGATCCGATGGTCGCCGAGGAGCATATCGCCGCCTTCAACTGGGCGAGCGCGCAGGATCTCGACGACATGGTCGCGCTGGCCCTGCGTGTGAACGATTTTCTAAGTGGTCTGTTTTTGGGCGTCGGTATCAAACTGGTCGATTTCAAGATCGAGTGTGGCCACATCTATGACGGCGACATCCCCCGCGTGATCGTTGCTGATGAAATCAGCCCTGATTCCTGCCGTCTGTGGGACGTCAAATCCGGCGAAAAGTTCGATAAGGACGTCTTCCGTCGTGATCTGGGCGACCTGATCGAAAGCTATACTGAAGTTGCCACCCGTTTGGGCGTGATGCCGGAAAAGAGTGTTGTGCGGTCGGGCGGGCCGAAACTGGTTCACTGAAGAGAGTATTCCATGAAAGCGCGTGTCTTCGTGACCCTCAAATCCGGCGTTCTTGATCCGCAAGGGGCCGCCATTGGCACGGCACTTGGCGGTATGGGCTTCGATGGTGTCGAGAGTGTCCGTCAGGGCAAGGTCTTCGAGATCGAGATGGGCGATGCCGACGAGGCGACGGCGCGGGATCAACTCGACGCCATGTGCCGCCGGTTGCTCGCCAACACCGTGATCGAGGATTATTCGATCGAGCTGGGCTAGATCAGAGGCACGACATGAAAACCGCCGTAATCGTCTTTCCTGGTTCCAACTGTGATCGCGATATGGCCGTTGCCCTGCGCGAGGCGACGGGGCAGGCTCCCGCGATGATCTGGCACAAGGACAGCCGCTTGCCGGAAGGGCTGGACCTGATCGCCGTACCGGGCGGCTTCTCCTTCGGTGATTACCTCCGCTGCGGAGCCATCGCCGCCCAGTCCCCCATTATGCGCGAGGTCGTGGCCTTCGCGGAGAAGGGCGGCCATGTCCTCGGGGTCTGCAACGGATTTCAGGTGCTGATCGAGACCGGCCTGCTCCCCGGCGTCCTCATGCGGAACGCGACCCTCAAATTCGTTTGTCGCGACGTGCAACTCCGGGTGGACGAGGCTCAAAGCGCCTTTACGCGCGGCTATGCGGCGGGGCAGGAAATCGTGCTGCCGGTTGCCCATCACGACGGCTGTTATGTTGCCGATGACGCGACACTTAAACAATTGGAAGATGATCAGCGCATCGCCTTTCGCTATCGCGATGCGGTCAATGGTTCAATGAACGATATTGCAGGAATTCTCTCGACGAATCGTCGTGTGCTGGGAATGATGCCGCACCCAGAACGGGCGGTTGATGCGAAGGTGCTGGGGACTGACGGGTTGCCCATGTTTCGCACTTTGGCCGACAGTATGGTGACGGCATGAGAATGGTCTTCGCAATGGTAATCTGCGCGTCCCTTGCGGCCTGCGCAACACCTCGAATCGAGCCGGTAGCGACTCCGCCTGTGCAAGTGGAACCGCCTTCCTCCATTACTCCAGTTGCTCTCGGTGAGCTGCGTGGAACGGATGCCCTTGTCTTCCCTGGTGTCGATGTGCCGACTGCCATTGCCGCTATCGAAGGCTATGCTTCCCGTTGCTTCACCGGGCAAGGCTTGCGTCGTATCAGTGATCCAAACGGCTTTTCCCTTGTCAGCGGCCCCGGCGTGCCGTTCCTGAACGTTACTGTCGCACGAGTCAGTCAATCGAGTGCGTTGGGCTTGGGGGGCGAGGGCTATACCCCCGCCATGAAGGAAGCCATTGCCGACACAGTACGTGGAAACCCCCGCTGCGCGGCCTGAATGTTGAACCGGGATGGCGGCTAACGCCGTATGATCTGATGTCTTCTCAAAACCGCTCGTTATGCTTATGTGTTGCGCGTTAAAGTGGGGATGTCATGTCGATTGCTGAAAACGCACGGTTTTCTGTCGCGCCAATGATGGACTGGACAGACAGGCATTGCCGGTTCTTCCATCGTCTACTGACGCGCCATGCCTTGCTCTATACCGAAATGGTGACGACTCCGGCGATCATCTACGGTGACAAGGCGCGTTTGCTTGGTTTCTCTCCCGAAGAACATCCCGTCGCGTTACAGCTTGGTGGGTCCGATCCGGCGCAACTGGATGAGGCCGTTCGGATCGCCTGTGATTTCGGATATGATGAGATAAACCTGAATGTCGGCTGTCCATCCGACCGCGTTCAAAATGGGGCTTTCGGGGCATGTCTGATGCGCGAACCGAGGTTGGTTGCGGATTGTGTCTCTGCCATGATCACGGCATCGAATGCTGTGGGCGGACCTGAAATCACGGTTAAGTGCCGCATTGGTGTGGACGAGCAAGAGCCGTCCATCGCATTGCGTGACTTTTTGCGGATCGTCTCGGAAGAGGGTGTGTCGCGCTTTGCCATCCATGCGCGCAAAGCGTGGTTGCAGGGGCTTTCGCCAAAGGAAAATCGAACGGTTCCACCCCTTGATTACGATCTTGTGCGGGCAGTGCGTGAAGAAAACCCGGCCATGCATATCTCGCTTAATGGCGGGATTGATACGCTTGATGTAGCGACCCAACATCTGAATGAAGGCTTCGCCGGGGTGATGATAGGTCGTGCAGCGTATCAGGAGCCCTGGGCGATGCTGTCCGACGTTGACGAACGGGTCTTTGGCGCTGCTCCGCGTGCGATGACCGCGCGCGAAATCGTGGAAGTGATGGCTGAATATGCAGGGCAGGTCCAAGCCCCCGTCAAATGTATCGGGCGGCATATGCTTGGCCTCTTTGCCGGGCAACCGGGAGCCAAGATCTGGCGGCGCTATCTTTCCGAGCATATGTACTTGCCCGACGCAGGCCCGCATACATTGATCGAGGCGATGCGGGCGATGGATCGTGTGCCGGTCTATGCCTGATCTTTTGCACCAATATCGCGAGGATGGATGGGCTATCTTTCCCCACGATCCGGTGCTGGCGGATTGGGCGACAGCCTGCGCCCCGGTTGCACGTACGATGCTGGACGATCCGGCTTTGGCGCACTGGTATCGTTGCGGTGGCACATGGTTCGCGGGTGTCAACGCCTTACCGAATGACGCAGATGGAGCAATTCCGGGGCAGGTGCCGATTCTCTCTGGTGAGGCGGTTTCGTTCACCCGCAATGCGCTCGCACTCGGCGCGTTCGATTGGGATGCCAGCCAGATTTCAATCGTGCTTCCCGGTTATCCCCGTCACGGCGAAGAGGATACCGAAACCAGCTTTCGTTACCGCCTGAACCGTTATGCCGCCCATGTTGACGGGTTGGAACGCATTATGCCTGAACGGCGTCGCAAACTCTCGGAAACCCACAGCTTCGTGCTGGGAGTGCCGCTCACTGATGCGGGCGAGGCGGATGGGGCTTTCGTCGTCTGGCGTGGATCACACGAGATTATGCGCGAAGCCTTTGCCGAATTGTTTGATGGGCATGATCCGAAGGATTGGTTCCATATTGACGTGACCGAAGCCTATATCGCCGCGCGCAAATATTGCTTCGAGACCTGCGAGCCCGTTCGTATTGCGCCGGGATTGGGCAGTGCCTATGTCGTTCACCCTCTCGCGTTGCACGGTGTTGCCCCGTGGGAATCACCAACAACAGAACCCCGTATGATCGCTTATTTTCGCCCTGATGCCTTTGGCGGCGATCCGGTGCGGTGGCTTACCGCCTGAGTGTCAGAGTACCGCCGGTCACGTCATACCCATGCAAACGGTTGAGAAAGCTCATCCCCAGCAATGGCTGCGACAGTTTCCCTTTTTCGACCACCATCGCCTCGACATTTTCCAGCACAATATCACCCATTTCCATCCGTTTGATCCGAATGGGTGCGGCTACAGCGTTGCCATTGGCCGTACCGACCGTCACGATGAAAGCGAGAGATTCCGGATTATAACCCAACTCTTCAGCGACGCTCCAGGGGAGCACGACGCTTGAAGCCCCCGTATCAATTAAGAAGGTCGCCGGCTTGCCATTGACCATGACCCGCGCCGCGAAATGCCCGTCGATATTACGGCGCAGCGTAACCTGACCATTGCCATCACCTTGCGGCACAGTGGGCAATAGCTCACCTTTGACCCGCATGTAGGCGGTATTGAGGTCGTCCCGAAAGCTGTAGGCATAGATCAGGGCAATCAGTAATGCAGTCCAGATGGCGAGATATTTCAGTGTCTTGCCGATAGAGATTGATCGCCCCAACCCAAACATGATGAGGGCAAGGAAAGCCAGCATGTACACCGCTTGCATCAGCTTGTCGGTATCACCGAGGATCGATGAATCGACAACCCCGCATCCGCCAAGAAGCGGCAAGGCGAGCAGCAGACGTTTCATCGTTCACCCCGCAATCGCGCCGCCCGTCCCCCACGTCGGGGCGGCTTTGATCCCTCTACGCGAATTGCACGTTGTGGCAGTTCATCCATCACTTCATGCCGTTCTTCAGGCGACAATCGTGACCATGATGCGATCTCTGCGCCCGTCCGATAGCATCCCATGCACAGGCGCTCGGTCGGGTGCAACACGCAGACATTCACGCAAGGGCTTTCGATTTCATCGCGTCGCCACACAGCGGTGTCCACAGGAAGGTCAGGATCTGACATGAGCGTCCTGTCAGGCCAACATTGCGCTGCGCAAGGCGGCGACTTCTGCTTCATCCGAACCAAGCGCCGAAAGGGCAGCGGCGGCAATAGCACTCGAATCAAGGCCTGCTTCACGATACATCGCTGCGGGTGAATCCTGATCGATAAACTTGTCAGGCAGGCGCAGACTACGCACCCGCAAGCCTGCATCCAACGCCCCGGCATCGGCCAGTAATGTCAACACATGGCTACCAAAACCACCAATGGCCCCCTCCTCAACGATTACCAATGCTTCGTGTTCGCGCGCCAGTCGCAGCACCATTTCGGTATCAATAGGCTTGGCAAAACGTGCATCGGCCACTGTTGTTGACAGCCCCCGCGAATCCAGTTCTTCCGCAGCAAGAATTGCTTCCCCAAGCCGCCCACCAAGCGACAGAATCGCGACCTTGCTGCCTTCACGAATGATACGGCCCTTGCCGATTTCCAGCGCGACGCCATGTTCGGGCATTTCCACGCCCATCCCCTCGCCACGCGGATAACGGAAGGCGCTTGGGCGATCATCAATCTCCAATGATGTGCGAACCATGTGTTTCAGATCCGCTTCATCGGAGGCGGCCATACATATGAAGCCGGGCAGGGCGGCAAGATAGCCTATATCGAAGCTGCCCGCATGGGTCGGCCCGTCAGCCCCCACCAAACCCGCACGGTCTATGGCAAAGCGCACAGGCAATCCCTGAATTGCAACATCATGCACGATCTGATCGTAACCACGTTGCAGGAAGGTCGAATAGATCGCACAGAATGGCTTCATCCCGGAGGCTGCCAAGGCTGCGGCGAAAGTGACAGCGTGTTGTTCAGCGATACCCACGTCAAAGGTTCGCTCCGGGAATGCCTCCTCGAAGAGATCAAGGCCCGTGCCGGAGGGCATTGCGGCGGTGACGGCGATGATGCCTTCATCTGCCCGCGCCTCTTGTATCAACGCTTGCGCGAACACCTTGGTGTAGCTTGGCGCGTTCGATTTGGCTTTGGATTGCTCGCCAGTGATGACGTTGAATTTCGAGACGCCGTGATACTTGTCCGCGCTCGTCTCTGCCGGAGCGTAACCCTTGCCCTTTTTCGTGACACAATGCAGCAGAACCGGCCCGTCATGCCGGTCGCGCACATTACGCAATACGGGCAGCAGATGCTCCATATTATGTCCATCGATGGGGCCAATATAGTAAAAGCCAAGTTCTTCAAACAGCGTCCCGCCGACCGCCATGCCCTTGGTGTATTCCTCCACTTTTGCGGCGCGTTTGCGAATACCTTCGGGGAAGACGCTCGTGACCTGTTTCATCAAATCGCGGAATGTCTTGTAGGTGCCACCCGACCACAGCTTCGCGAGATACGCGCTCATCGCTCCTACGGGCGGGGCAATGGACATCTCGTTGTCATTCAGGATGACGATCATTCGCGATTTCAGGCCACCGGCATTGTTCATTGCCTCATAGGCCATACCCGCGCTCATGGCTCCGTCACCAATCACGGCAATGACGTTTTCGTCCGTCCCCTGCAATTTTGCGGCAGTAGAAAACCCGACTCCAGCGGAAATCGAGGTCGAGGAATGGGCTGCGCCGAACGGATCGTATTCACTCTCGGCTCGTTTGGTAAAACCGGCCAATCCATTACCCTGACGCAAGGTACGAATACGGTCGCGCCGTCCGGTCAGGATCTTGTGCGGATAACATTGATGCCCGACATCCCAGATCAGTTTGTCTTTTGGCGTATCGAATACCGCATGGATCGCGACGGTCAGTTCGACCACTCCAAGGCTGGCCCCCAGATGCCCGCCTGTCACAGATACGGCAGAAATTGTTTCTGCGCGCAGCTCATCCGCCAATGTCTTCAATTGGTTGTCGGTCATATTGGTTAGATCGGCGGGCGACGACACGGTATCGAGCAACGGTGTCTCTGGGCGTGGGGAAGTGTGGTCCGTCACGGTGTTCAGCCTCCATCGGCGTGGAATACGCAGGTTTGTTTTCCGCGCAATTGATCCTAGCGTGAACGGAGGACGATGCCAATGCGGGGTGCAATGGCGAAATGTCCCCAGCCGTCACCATGTTGCACAGTAAACCCATCGCTTCGGTGATGACTTTTTTCGCTCAATCCCGAATTGTCGTCATAACGACCATATTGGGAGTCTATTTCGATGTACAAGCTGTTCTATGCGCTGAAAACTGCGTCGATGGGTGTTCGGGTGATGCTGGAGGAAATTGGCGCTCCCTATGAATTGATCGACACGACGGTCGCCATGGATGAACCACGCCCGCCAGAGCAATTGAAGATCAATCCCAATGGGTGGGTGCCGGTGCTCGTCTGGGATGATGGCGCGATGTACGAATGTGCTGCCATCACAATGTTTTTGTGTGATCGCCATCCTGAATCGAAGCTGGCACCCGCCCCCAATGACCCTGCGCGGGCGCTGTATCTGCAAACACTCGTTTATTTCTCAAATTCCGTGCAAAATGCCTTTCAGCTTACCTATTACCCGGATCGCTTCGCTGACATTGCCGCCGATGAGCCAGGTGCGCTGCGGCGTGGAAACCGTCGATTATGTGAAACATGGCAGGTCATCGACGACCAAATCGGTGACACTGCATGGATTCTCGGTGATCGGTTCAGCGCCGCTGATATATATCTGTTCATGCTGACCACATGGCTGCGGCACGAAAAGGGACATCCGGCCCTCACCGAATTCCCCAACGTCAAACGTATCGCTGACAAGGTTGTTCTGCGACCAAGCATCCAACTGGTCTACGAACCATGGATCGCGAATCCGCAATACTGAGTGGTCTGGTCTATCAAGTTCGAAAATGCCATGCGATATGGGCGAGGGCCATTATTCTCCGCGTATCAACCCCATCAATTTTGCCGCGTCAACGCATGATCTGCCAATGTGCGCAGGGTTTCGGCCCGTCCGCCGAGCGGCGCGAGATGCGCTTTCGCTTGCTCGGTCAGCAGGGCCGCACGATCCTTCGCGCCATCGATACCCAATAGATCGACGAAAGTGGCCTTTCCGGCTGCCGCATCCTTGGCCACCGCCTTGCCAAGCGAGGCTTCATCTCCGGTCGCATCCAGCAGATCATCACAAATCTGAAAGGCCAGCCCCAGATCGCGGGCATAATATTCCACGGCACGCCGGTTTGTGGCCGAGGTTTGACCGAGAATCGCGCCCATCGTGCAGGATACCTCGATCAAGGCTCCAGTCTTCATGCGTTGCAAGCGTGAGGTTTCCGCCAGTGATAATGGCTCACTCGCCCTTTCCGCCTCAATATCAATCATTTGACCGCCGACCATCCCCCGTGCCCCGGCTGCCCGTGCAAGACAGGCCACAAGCTCGCACCGTATGAACGGGTTTTCGTGGGTCGCATCACTGGCAAGTATCGTGAAAGCCATCGCCTGCAAAGCATCCGCCGCAAGGATTGCTGTCGCTTCATCAAACGCCTTGTGCGTGGTTGGTCTACCCCGCCGCAGATCATCATCATCCATGGCGGGCAGATCGTCATGCACCAGCGAATAGGCATGGATACACTCGATAGCGGCCCCTACGCGCAGGGCATGGCCCCGGTCCGTCCCGAATATCTGCGCCGTCTCGACCGCAAGGAACGCCCGCAGACGCTTGCCTCCCTCCACAGCATAATGCATCGCATCCAGGAGCCTTGCTTCGGCACAGCGCACCCCGTCCACTTCCGCACGGGGTAAAAGCGATGTCAAAGTTTCGGCAATATCATCGGTATTCGCCTTCAGGCGCGCCTTGAAATCGCTCATTCGAAAGATGCTGGCTCGGTGCGTTCGGCGGAGCCGTCTGCGCGTGCAACAATCTTCTGCACCCGCATTTCGGCCTGGCGCAGCTTGTCTTCGCAATGCCGCTGTAATGCCGCCCCGCGTTCGTAGATCGTGATGGATTCTTCCAGCGGTACATCGCCGCCATCCAGCTTGTCGATAATCGCTTCCAGTTCTTTCATCGCCTCTTCAAAGCTCATCTTGGCGATGTCAGCAGGGGTCTTCGCTTCAGCCATCCATTCAGCCCTTTGCGGCAGTCATCAGGGTCGAGACATGGGTAGCGGTGGACGCGCCCAATGCAGCAAGGTCGTACCCGCCTTCCAGCAACGAAACAAGTTTGCGGTCGCAATGGGTCGCGGCGGCTTCACACAGCCGTTCCGTGATCCACGCGAAATCTTCTGTTTCCAATTGTAGCGAGGCGAGCGGATCGGCCTTATGCGCATCAAACCCGGCTGAAACGATCAGCAGTTGCGGGGCAAATGCATCAAGGGCAGGCAGAATTATACGCTCATAAGCGGCGCGAAAGGGAATACTTCCCGCCCCGTGATCCAGTGGCGTATTGACGATATTGCCCACCCCTGTCTCATGCGCATGGCCCGTGCCGGGGAAAATACCGCCCTCGTGAGAGGAGGCATAGAAAATCGTGGCGTCGTCCTCCACCACATCCTGCGTTCCGTTCCCGTGATGCACATCAAAATCCACGACCGCAACCCGCTCCAGCCCATGCACATCGATGGCATGGCGCGCGGCGATGGCGGCGGTAGAGAACAGGCAGAACCCCATGGCCCGCGTCTTCTCGGCATGGTGGCCGGGAGGGCGGTGATCGCAGAACGCATTGACCGCTTCGCCGCTCATCACAGCGTCCACAGCGGCGTTCGATCCCCCCACCGCACGCAGGGCAGCCTCAAGCGACCCCGGCGACATCCACGTATCCGGGTCGAGATTTTTCAGTCCCGCTGTGGGCGCGTTTCCAAGAATCTTTTCGATATATCCCTTTGGGTGCGCCAATTCGCATACACTCGCATCGGCCAGTGGATGTTCCCGCCGTTCAAGTGCGTCGAAGGCCGCATCGTCCAGAGCCTTGCGCGTGGCCCGCATCCGGTCGGGCCGCTCAGGATGCCCCTCCGGTACGACATGATTGATAAAGGCGGAGTGTTGATACAGAAGTGTTGTCATAGGCGGAGAATGTCGCCCAAAGAACGATGGGGCAAGGGATTCTTGCCTGAATTTCCTCATCTGTCCCCACATTCGTGTTGTCATGCTACAATGCCGGGGATTGTCTTTAACAAGCAGAACGTCGTATAGGTTCAATATTCGTTCACTATATGATGCCTCTATGCATGATACCCAAAGCCTTGAGCCCAAGCGCCCCAAAGACCTGCCTGCCGGGTATCATCTCGCGCATTTTCGCGAGATGCTGGATTTCGTGGAACGGCTTTATGGTGATATTCTCAACGATACCGGGCGGGCATGGATTGCCGATTTCCGTACGCTCGACACCAACGCCCAATCCCTGTTCGTGCGGATTGCAAACCGAAAGGGTACAGTCTTTCGCCGCAGTCATTTCCAATATGCCGATGTGGACAATGTGGATTTGCGGTTGGCCGATCTCGCCCTATCGGGCTTTGTTTCCCCTCCGCAAGAAAAGGATTTTGGCGCCGCGCTGGCCATGCTCTCAAAAGACGAAGTGCTCGACCTGCTTGCTAAAAATCACTCCAATGAAGGGGTTCGCAAAAGCTGGACGAAATCGAATGTCGTTACCGCAGCCCGCGAACGTTTGACCTTTGGGCAATGCTTTGGCGGCCCAGACAAAGTCGGGTTTGTGGCACAGCGACGCAAACGCCCGCTCCGCTATCTGCTTTATCTCTATTTCGGGCGCATGACTGATGGGCTGACCAGTTTCGCCATGCGTGATCTCGGCCTTGTTCATACAAATAACTTCCGTTCGGATTTTGAGGCGCGTTTCACAGCGCGGGAGGAGGCTGAAGAAACCTTCCACTATGCCGAACAAATCGCATGGCTCGACCGCTGCGAACCGGAGGACATCGACATGATGGTTCGTGCAGCCCCTTACTGGCCCAAGCCCTGCGAAACTGCCGCTCCAATACGTGATACGCTGCTACATGCATTGGGTCGTCATTTGGAAAAGTCAGGCGATACCAATGGCGCACGCACCCTTTATGCTTTGGGTGCATCCCCTGAATGTGGCGAGCGCGAGGTGCGTCTGACATGGGCGGCGGGCGAAAAGAGCACGGCACGTGAACGGCTTGAAGCCATGATCGCATCCCCCGGCAGCGACGGGGAAGCCCTATTCGCGCAGGATTTCCTTGCCCGAAAATTCGGTGGCAAACGCACGAGTCTTATCACCGATATGCTGCGTAAAGCGCCCACTATTGGTATTGATGAATCCCAACGTGGCACGCCAGAGAAGGGCGCAGTGGCATATTTTGAGCGTAATGGTTGGTCGGCTTATCACGCTGAGAACACGCCATGGCGTTCCCTCTTTGGCTTGCTGCTCTGGAATGTGATCTATGACGAGGGTAGCGCCCGTTTACACAATGCTTTTGAGCGACTGCCCGGCGCTTTGCGTGATGGCACATTCTACGCCAGTCACCGTGAGGCGATTGAAACACGGCTTGCGATCCTTGATCGGCCCGATGCCGCCATGGTCGCTCTACTCGCCACAATAACGGAACGGTACGGTACGCTCACGCCTCTGTTCCGCTGGTATCCTGATATGATCGAGCGGTTGCGCCCGCTGCTCTACAACGCACCAAAAGGCGCGCTCGCCACTATTTTGCGTATGATGGCGTCAGATTATCGAAATCGTAAAGATGGCTTTCCTGATTTGTTCCTTTATCGCGAAGACGCACTACGCCTCATCGAAATCAAGACAGGGAATGACCAGATTCGTCGAAACCAGCTTGTGCAGCTTGAACTCCTGCGAGACGTTGGTTTTGATGTCGAAATCAACCGCATCGCGTGGATCGTTGACCCTGACCAAACTTATGTTGTTGTGGACATCGAAACTACTGGAGGCCGTGCTCCCTTGCATCGTGTCACTGAAATTGGCGCGGTGAAGATGCGTGGTGGTGAGGTCGTGGATCGTTGGCAATCGCTCGTTAATCCCGAACGGTCCATCCCTGCCACCATTACCCGCCTCACGGGCATCACAAATGAGATGGTCGCGGACGCTCCGGTTTTCGCAGGGATTGCGGATGATTTCGCGGAATTTATGGGCGACGCGATTTTCGTCGCTCATAATGTTCGGTTTGATTATGGCTTTTTATCAGCAGAATTCGCACGATTAAAAAAGCGTTTCCGCCACCCAACGCTGTGCACCTGTCAATCAATGCGCAAGCTATTCAAGGGGTTGCCATCATACAGCCTGAAAAATCTCTGCCATCATTTTGGCGTTCCGCTCGAAAGTCACCATCGTGCATTGTGTGATGCAGAAGCGGCGGCGGGATTGCTGCTGAAGATCAATGAGCGGCGGATAGCTGATTAAGTCATGCCGCCGCTCATTGTTTGGTTTCTTATCAGAATGCGCGGAAACGTGCGACTTCAATTCCGCTCGCATCGATCAGGGTCAGAGCAGAGAAGCCCGGCGCGATCTTGTACATATTCGCCGTTTCCAGTGCGTCGATATAGCGTTTCTCGACGTCGAGGCTGGAACAGGCAATCTCGGTGGAGAATATATCCGCCATCGAAAAACGGCCTTTGCCAATATTGATGAATTCGCCGCCATAGCTGTTGCATGGGCCTTGACCACCAGCGAAACCGCTCGATCCGTCGAAATGCAACTCTGCATTCACCGAAACCGGCTTGGCATCAATTTCGACTAACCGCCAGGATGTACCCGAAAGTTCGGAAGTCACAGTCGAATTTACAGGCCGTTTGAGAGGCGCAACTTCGGCGTCGCGGGGACGAATGCTTGCAACATCGAAGTTTGATGCAGTATCGGGCATTACCTTGTCATTTGTCGTATCGGCGGGCGACATTATGTCATCCGCTGGTTTTGATGTGGCATTATCCGGTTGCGCAGGCAACGCTCCAATGGAGACGTATTTACCCGTCGATGTGGCCATCGCGACTGGTTTTTTGTAACTTGGGCGTGGTTGCGGCAAAGGTGCCGTCAACGTTGCATAGCTACGGTCAGCGACGGTGGGACGGCGGCGCGGTGTCGGCGCGGTCCGGGGGCTGAACTCCACTGCGGCAAGGGTTGTCGTTACAACCGATACCTTCGGGCGCGGAGGCGGTGTTGTGACAAGCTGCGCGATAGGTTGGGACTCAATCTGAAAGGTTGGCAGAGCCGCAATTTCGATCTCGGTTATTCCCACCGATGGGGCTTCGCTGCGAAGGGGGGCTATTGTTTCCTGGACTGGCATTGGTGGCGGCAGAACCCGGAACTGACCGCCAAGGCCGGCAGGCTCGGCAGGTTCAGGTGTGTCGAAAACAGAAGGTTCGAGTGGTGTTGACACAGCGTCACTGTTGAATGCCGCTTCGTTGTTGAATACCGCCTCTGCCTCGTTGTTACTGATGATCTCAAAACCACCAGCCACAGGTGGTGGGGCGGCTTGCAAGGGGGCGGTTGGCGTTGCCGATAGTGCAATCGGTTCAGCCGTTGGCGCGGAGGCAGGTAGCAATACCTGCTCTGGCAACGATACAGATACAGGTTCCAGTGTCGTGATCGGCTCAGCGATTGGTGGCGACAACGTCGCACTCTCGAATTCCAAAGCCGGAGCTGCCGTTTCGACTTCCGGTATCAGCGCGCTTTCATAAGTGTAACTTTCACCAAAGGTAGGCGTTGTAGCAGCCTGCTCCTCAACAAATACTGTCGTTGAAGCCAGCGGAGTTGTTGCAATCGTTGTGCTCTCAAGCGGATCTGCGAAAGTTGCTGAAGTGGGCAGCGACACCGTTTCGTAAGATTCAGTTGTAATGCTCTCACCATAGACCAGGTTGTCTGCCGCGACTGATGCTACGCCATAGCTTGGTTCGGGGAATGTTAGTGTCGGTGCTGTCGAAATACTTTGCGTGTAGCTCGCAACATCAGGGGCAGCAACTGCCACAGGCGGAGCAATTGGTTCCGAAATTACGGCACCGTCATTGTAGGAAGGGACGGTATAAATGTCGTTTGTTGCGAGCGATCCCGAAGCCGCATCAACCACTGGTGGGCCATAAACCGCCTCAAAATTCTGTAGATTCTCTGCCTGGGAGTTTTCGGTAAAGGTAGGAATGCCCGGCGCTACGTATTCCGGGGCCACGACGGTCTGCTGCGGGATATAGACAGCCGGTGCTGCTGGCGCGGTTGGTGCGACTATCGCAGTTTGAGTTGCAGTTTCAGCCCCTGCCTGAGGTGAGACCAAATCGCTGACACTGCGCCCGATGCGCGTCTCGCAGCCGGAAATGACAGTTAGTATTGCTGTGCCCATAGCGAGGCGAGCAACGGTATTCAGGTTCTGTTTCGCCATCGGCATGGTAGCCTCCTCTACGGCTCAGTTCTTGTTCTACTGCGACATCGCGGCGCGATGAGGTCAGTCGAGTCCCTTTTGTCCCATAGCGAGAAATTTTTCCCGCCGTTCTGCCCTAATAGCATCAGGGGACATTCCATCAAAAATTTCAAGTGTTTCTGACAGTTTCTTGCGAAGTTCCTCGAATGTAGTATCTGGATTACGATGCGCACCACCCATTGGTTCGGGTACGATCCCATCCACGACAGATAGTGCAAGCAAGTCCTGGGCCGTTAATCGGAGAGCCGCTGCAGCTTCCTGCGCTTTATCTTGTGATTTCCATAGGATAGAAGCACATCCCTCCGGGGAAATTACGGAATAGATCGAATGTTCGAGCATGATGATCCGGTTTGCTGTCGCCAGTGCAATGGCGCCACCGGACCCCCCTTCCCCAATTACCGTGGAAACTAACGGCACTCCTATTTCGAGACATTTTTCTGTTGAGCGGGCAATGGCTTCGGCCTGTCCGCGCTCTTCTGCGCCTTTGCCAGGGTATGCGCCGGGGGTGTCGATAAAGGTCAGAACAGGAATCCCGAAGCGATCCGCCATGTCCATCAGCCGCACGGCCTTGCGGTAGCCTTCGGGGCGCGACATCCCGAAATTACGCTTGAGGCGTGCAGCGGTATCTGCGCCTTTCTCATGGCCAAGAACCATGACGGGGCGGTCATCCAGTCGCCCCATCCCGCCAATGATTGCCGCGTCTTCCGCGAATCCCCGATCTCCTGCGAGAGGCATGAAATCATCAATCAATGCTTCGATATAATCGGCAGTGTGAGGTCGGTTCGGATGCCGGGCCACCTGACATTTCTGCCATGGCGTCAGTTTTCGGTAGAGTTCTTCCAGATGCTTTTCTGCTTTTGCAGAAAGCTGGCCGACTTCCGCCTCAATATCCATCGAGGAATCTTTCCCGGCGAGGGCGCGCAGTTCCGTGGCCTTGCCTTCCAGCTCGGCGACGGTTTTTTCGAAATCAAGATATTGCAGCACGATCTTTGTTCCGGTTTTCTGAGAGGCGGGATGCTCGCGTGCGCACTAAATGCCCGCGCGAGGGGAAGGGGTCAATGGCAGGGTACGGAGAGCGCGTATTCCCGTTTGTGCGGTCCATTGCAGATCGGCTTTGGGAACCGCGAGCTTCACATCCGGCCATTGTTTCCAGAGTAGCCGGAGAACGGCGGTCAATTCTGCCTTTGCCAGCCATGCACCGAGGCAGAAATGTGGGCCTCCGCCGAATGCTAAATGCCGGTTGGGTTTGCGCCCCAGATCGAGCCGGTCGGGATAGTCAAATACAGCTGGATCACGATTGGCGGCGGCCAGGTGCGCCATGATGGCTTGTCCGCGTTTGAACGGAACTCCCAGAAAGTCCATATCACGCAGCAGATAGCGCGGCTTGGTCATTTCGACTGCACTGACATGGCGCAGTAATTCATCTGTTGCCGTTACCTCCAATGCAGCATCCGTATCAAGCCTTGCGCGCTCTGCCGGATGATCCAGAAGCGTCAGGATCGAATTGCTGATGAGATGTGTCGTCGTCTCATGCCCGGCGATGAACAAAAGGCCCAGCATTGCCAGCACTTCATCATCGGTCAGCACCTCACCATCCTTCGCCACATGAACCAGTGCCGAGATCAAATCGTCCCCCGGTTTTCTCCGTCGTTCTTTGAATTGTGCCATCAGATAGCGATTGATCCGGGTCAAGGAGATATAGAGCCGTGGTAAACCCGATACTGTTCCTGCCTCCGACATTGCCGCCATCCACTTTGTGAAATCTGCGCGGTCTTCATGTTTTAACCCAAGTATCTCGCAAATTACTGCAAGGGGCAGGGGGCGTGCGACATGCCGCACAAAATCGCCATCTGCAGATGTCGCCCAATCTTTCAACAAGCCTGCTGCAATGCTTTCGATCCGGGGAATCCATGCTTCAACTGCGTTTCGCCGGAATGCAGCATCGACTATTTTGCGCAATCGTCGATGTTCCTCCCCATCTTTTTGGAGCATATTACCCGTCATCACCCGCACGTTGCGCGGCATCAGGCGCAGGAACCATTTGATCCGGCGGTTGCGCCCGTTCGCAATATCAGTTGAGAACAGCCCATCGCCCTTGAGAATTGCCTCACAGGCCGCATGGGTTGTCGCAAAAGTCATCTCTCCAACCACCGGCACGCGCATCCGCACCAGCGGCCCTGCCGCCACCAGACGTGCCAGACCGGGGCCAGGGTCGCGTTTGTCAGGGATGGGCAGGATTTCCATCGTCGTTATCCCCTTCAGTCTGGCAGAGTATGAATTGTCTCCGCGATCAACGCCAGTTCTCGTTCACCACTCAGCCGGTGATCTGCCCCGCGTAACAATATGACCCGCACATCATCGCCCTCGATATGGGATGCCAGCCGTGCTGCCGTCTCCCATGGCACATCCGGGTCGGCCATGCCCTGCAACAAACGAACGGGACCGGGCGCGCGCAGGGGAGAGCGCATCACCAGATGCTTTCGTCCATCCTCGATCAGCTTTTGGGTGATGAGGTACGGCAATTCGGAATATTGGCTTGGTTCCTCGATCTTTCCTTCGCGATACAGGGTATCGCGTTGCGTCAGTGTCATCCGTTTCAGGATTGAGTCTTCCGTGAAATCCGGGGCCGCCGAGATCCCGACCAACCCGGCAATCCGTTCCGGCATCACCCGCATTACCAACAGCGCGATCCAGCCGCCCATTGAAGAGCCAACCAAAATTTGTGGCCCTTCCGTCAACTCCTGTAGCACATCACAGGCATCGCGAAACCAATCTCCGATACAGCCATCCGCGAAATCGCCTGATGAAGCGCCATGACCCGTATAGTCGAAGCGTAGGAAGTCACGACCCTGCCGAATTGCCCAATCGTGCAGGAATAACGCCTTGCCACCTTGCATGTCAGACCGGAAGCCGGGAAGGAAAACGATCCCCGGACGCAGCGTATTTGCGCTTGCCGCTTGCACCTTGCTGCGTTGATACGCGATAGTCCTACCGTCAGGTGTACGGTATAAAGTGGGTTCTTCCATGACTTCAGCCTCCGATGCAGCATCCGGAAGGCCGGAGCTATCCCGCTCCGACCTGTCGGGCAAGCGCCCTGTCATCCTGCAACTCGTACCTCGCCTCGACGAAGGTGGGGTAGAGCGTGGTACACTTGAGATAGCCTCGGCTATTGTTGCAGCGGGCGGACGCGCCATCGTTGTCTCCGCCGGAGGGCGTCTTGCGTCACGTTTGACCACCATGGGCGGCGAATTTATAGAAATGCCGGTGCAGACGAAGAACCTTCTCTCCATGCGTCGCAATGCCCGCCATATCGCCGATCTGGTCCGTAGCGAAAAAATCGACCTGATTCACGCCCGTAGCCGCGCGCCCGCCTGGAGCGGGTACTGGGCTTCCCAGCGAACCGAAGCGGCGTTTGTCACCACCTATCATGGCTCCTACAATGAGGATTTCCCCCTAAAGCGCCGCTACAATGCTGTTATGGCAAAGGGTAATCCGACGATCGCTGTCTCCGAATTTATTGCCGAAATGATTCGTGAGCGTCACAAAGTACCGGATGATCGCATTGTTACGATCCCACGGGGCGCTGATCTTACAGTCTTTAATCCGAATACCCTGAAGGGCGAACGCATAGCGCAGCTTGTTGATCGCTGGGGGCTGACGGATGAGACTCGGCCCATACTCATGCTGCCGGGGCGGTTGACCCGTTGGAAAGGACAGGAAGTATTCATTGATGCCTGCGCCTTGTTACGCGAAAAACGGGGCGCTGATTTTCTTGGCCTGCTGGTCGGCGGTGCGCCTGATGGTTCGCATTATCCCGATAGCCTCGAAAAACGCGCCAGAGAGAAGGGCTGTGCAGACGTCATCAAGATCGTGGGGTCATGTAACGATATGCCTGCTGCCTATCGCCTTGCCGGATGTGCAGTTTCTGCCTCCACAGACCCCGAAGCCTTTGGCCGGGTGGCGATCGAAGCTCAGGCTATGGGCCGCCCCATAATCGCCACCAACCATGGTGGCGCACGGGAAACCGTGGAGGATGGCATAACCGGCGCGTTGGTCGAACCGGGTAATGCGGCAAATATGGCAAAAGCTATGGATGCTTTTCTTGAGCTTGATGATGTTACCAACGAACGCATCGGTAAACTCGCCCACCTACGTGTGCAACGTCTGTTCTCGACCGAGAAAATGCAGGCGGCTACGCTTGATGTCTATGAACGGGCTACGGGTCTCGTCTTCCCCGCCCGGTAAGCATTGAGGCCCAACCGTCCGAGAGGCCATCCCATCGTACCCGTTACCAGCGCGGCGAGTAGCGGTGGTGCGGGCCAATGCCGTGACAACGGCCCCGCAACCCGGTCGCGCAGGATTGGCAATGCGCGACTGTCCGATTGATAGACCGGCGTGAACAAGCGGCTCATCGTCTGGAACAGTCGCACATGCCCCTGTCGTAATTGTGCGTAGGTTGGTCCGATCTCCGCCGTCCCTTCGGTTTCCACTGCGCAGGAAAGCGCAAAAGCATCGAGCAACGCCATATTTGCTCCCTGCCCAAGCTGTGGACTGGTTGCATGATAGCTGTCACCGATATGCACGATCCCATCGCCATAAGGCCGCGTCAGGGTGCGATGGCGGTAGCTGGCCCAGATCATCACATCATGGTTGTCGATCTGGTCCAGCAAAATCGCACTGTCGGGCCACAGAGTACGCACTTCGTCTTTCCAATCATCGAGCCGGATATCCTGCCAATCCTCATGCGCATGATGGGGGAGACTCCAGAAAAATGTCGCCTTTTCGGGTGCTCCGGCAGTGGCACTTCCGACTGGCAGTACGCCCGCCATCTTCGATGCCTGATAATATCGTTGTTCGAGGGCATGGGGCGAAAATGGTCCATTCGCCGGCCAGTCGAGTGTTGCCCATAACGCGCCATAGGGCAGGGTACGGGCAGGATAATGCTCGCCAAGGGCTGATCCGCTGCCGAGCGCATCGACGATCAGGTCAAAAGGTCCGGTTGGCGCATAATCCGTAAAGGTCAGTGTTCCTTTCGAGGCTCCCGTTACGCTCATACCGGGGCGCAGGGTCACTGCTTCGCGTTTAACAGCCTCATAGAGCAAGTCGAACAGGGCAATGCGTTGCACGCCAAGCCCCCGGTAATCCGGGTTCAGCGCCGCATAGCTGACGTCCAGAACGACAGTATTTTTTGGCTCTGAGCATCCAAAAATCCGATCAATCCACGCTCCGCGTTCTACGAGAGCATCCGCCAAACCCAATGCGTCCAGCACAGCCATACCCGTCGGTTGCAACACGAACCCCGACCCCACAGGCTGTGGTGTTTCAAACCGCTCAAACAAGGTGACGGCATGGCCTTGTCGTGCAAGCAGCAATGCGCTGGCAAGCCCACCGATCCCTGCGCCGCATACGGCAACCGCCAACTTTGTGGAAAGGGCTTTTCTACCCGTCATGCCCTGTCTCGATCACCTTTGGATGCCGCGACATAGCAGTCGTAGTTGGGGCGCGTCGAGATGCACGATGCATAACAGTCTTGTACTCAAACGCGCTTGAGGCAATCCAACCGCACAGTTGCCGCCGTTCCGATTGCATAAAGCCCTTGTTCCGTGCGCTCTATCCCGCGCGATCCATCTATCGCATGGCGGGTTTTGTTGCGTTCCATAAACGACGCCAACGCCCGCGCTTCTGTCACCACGGCAAGATGCTTCAGGATTCTGCCAGTCAGCCGATTGGCCGCAACAGAATCAATCTTCGCTTTCAACACACCGATGACACGCCCTTTGCTGTCGAGCACTGGCCCGCCCGAATGACCACGGCGCACATCTCCCATCACGCCAACGAGACCCCGTTTACGCGGATCGCTCAGATCGTAATTGACGATGGCGGGAGTTAGACGCGGCGTCAGGCGGATGCGTCCCTCCTGTGGAAATCCAATTATTGCTACCGGCTCGCCTCCAGGTGGCAAATGAGGCGCAAGGCGCAGGAAATTACGGATTCGATAATTCGTATCCAGCAACGCAAGATCGTTTTCGTTATCCATTGCATGAATACGCACGGGTAAACGGCGTGGTGAATTGGGAACACGTAATTCCACAGCATCACAAGGGCTGACCACATGCGCGCTGGTCAGGATCGCTCCGCTTGCGTTGACTGCAAAGCCCGTACCCGCACTATAGAACTGTACGGATCGCGCGGCTTCGGCCTGTCGGATTGCATCACCTCGCACGAGGCTGTGGCGGCGATTACGGTCGTAGGTTGCCTTCAGGCGCGCGGCTTCGGTGGAGGTTACTTCCTGGCCCGTACATCGCTTGCGACGGACGGGCTGGACAATGCCGCGCTCGGCATCCCAACAGTTCACAACCTCCAACGGGCCATCGTCCGCGAAGGTTGGGGTGCTGGTCAACAGGGCGACGATCAAGGGCATCCAGATGTTCATGCCGCGATGATAGCCGCTAAGAATGACGGAGCGGTTCACGTCTCACGATTGGCGTCCGGGTCTATTCCGAGGTCGCGCAGCCGTGCGCGCTCGGCATCGGTCAGGGATGGTGTAGGCACCGGTGTTGCCGGGCGGCTTGCAATCTGCCGCCATGCAACGATTCCCCCACCGATCAATAGTATTGGTCCTCCAAACCACAATAGGGCAGTCTTGAGGTTAAGCGGTGGCTTGAGCAGCACGTAATCGCCATAACGTGACCGCACATAATCAATAATTTCCTCGTCCGTATCGCCCGCCACCAGTCGTTCCCGGACCAACACCCGCAGGTCTTTCGCCAGTTGCGCATCAGAATCGTCAATGCTCTGGTTGCGACATACGAGACAACGCAACCCCTTCGACAGATGTCGCGCACGACTTTCAAGTGCCGGATCAGACAAAATTTCCGACGGATCAACCGCATGGGCGGGTGACACCAACAAAATGAGAGCCATCCCCACAAATGCGGGGATGTTCCGGAATTGAAGGCGGGTCCAGAATCTCATTCTGCGGGTACCATGGTTGGTTTTGTTGGCTTTGCCCGGTTTGGTGCGCCCACACGATGGCGACGATCAGTCAGGCTCAGTAATCCCCCAAACGTCATTATGAACGCCCCTAGCCATATCCAGTTGGCGAACGGCTTTACGTAGGATCGTACAGCCCACCCCCCGTTATCCTGCCTGTCGCCAAGCACGATATAGATATCCTCGATCAGGCTGGCCCGAATACCCGCTTCTGTCGTCTGGGTCTGCTGCACAGTATAGAACCGTTTTTCGGAAACGAGGTTTGCGATTTCCTCGCCATCCCTGAACACGGTGAACATTCCGCCATCAATGATGTAATTTGGCCCCTTGGACCGCTCCACACCATCGAAACGGATTTCATAGCCCGCCAGCGGAATCGTTTCGCCGATCTTCGCCGCGCGTATATCTTCGCTTTCCCAGGCGCTGATGCCGACGATGCCAAAGGCGGTGATCCCCATCCCCATATGGGCCAGCGTTTGCCCCCATGCTGACCGGGGCAGATTGGCAAGACGTCGCATTGTTTCCCCGACAGGTACTCGGCCCAGCTTTACCCGTTCCGCCAGATCGACGAACACACCGAAGATCGCCCAGAACGCCAATGCAATCCCAAGCGGAGCAAAAAGTGGCCCCCCTGACCGCCACATCGCAAAGATCGACCCAACAAGGAACGATAGTGCAGCGGCGGCCCAAAGCTTTTTCATCACTCGGGGCAGGTCGCCCCGCTTCCATGGCAAGGCAGCGCCAACAGGCATCGCGATCAATAATACGATCATCAGGGGCGAAAAGGCCAAATCGAAAAACTCAGCGCCAAAGCTCATTTGTTCGCCGGTAGAGGCTTCGATGAATAATGGCCCAAGCGTTCCAAGGAACACCACTGCCGCCGCGACTGACAGGAGCAGGTTGTTCAGGATCAGCCCGCTTTCCCGGCTCACAGGAGCAAAAACACCCTCTGGTTCCATCTGTGGTGCGCGCCACGCGTAAAGAGCCAGCGCCCCCCCTGTTGCGACAACGAGAATGGCGAGGATGAACACGCCGCGCGCAGGGTCGGAGGCAAAGGCGTGAACGCTGGTCAACAAACCCGAACGCACGATGAATGTGCCAAGCAAGCTGAGCGAGAACGCGATGATCGCCAGCAGGATCGTCCAGCTTTTCAGTGTTGAGCGTTTCTCGACCACTACAGCCGAATGCAGCAGGGCGGCGGCAACCAGCCACGGCATGAAACTCGCATTCTCAACCGGGTCCCAGAACCACCAGCCACCCCAGCCAAGTTCGTAATAGGCCCAGTAACTGCCCAGCGCGATCCCAACGGTCAGTGCTGACCATGCCAACAATGTCCACGGTCGCACCCAGCGAGCCCATGCGGCATCGACACGGCCTTCAATCAGGGCAGCGACAGCAAAACTGAACGGCATCGAAAGGCCAACATAGCCCAGATACAGAAACGGTGGGTGTGCCGCGAGCGCCCAATCCTGCAATAGCGGATTAAGGCCATTGCCATCTACTGGCACGGGGTCCATCCGTTCGAACGGGTTCGACGTGAACAGGATGAAAGCCAGAAACGCCACAGCAATCATTGCCTGAACCGACAATGTACGCGCCCTTAAAGTCGGGGGAATGTTCCGTCCAAATGCCGCGACCATCGCGCCATAGAGCGCGAGGATCAACACCCAGAGAAGCATCGACCCCTCATGGTTGCCCCAAACTCCGGCGATCTTAAACAGATATGGTTTGTCGCTGTGCGAGTTGGCATAGACCACCCGCAGCGAGAAATCCGAATTCACAAAGCCATAGGTCAGCGCCGCGAATGAAAAGCCGATGAGCAAAAAGCTCATCATGGCCGATGTCTCCGCAAAGCGCATCGGCTCCGCATAACCCTTGTGTGCGCCCCAAAGCGGGATGATGGATTGCGCCAGGGCCACCGCGAAAGCGAGGATCAGCGCAAAATGTCCAAGTTCTGCTATCATGCTCTTCTTTTGCCCTGTGCGACGACGGCGTGCAACGAGGCATCGTTGTCGCCCTGTTCATTTTCATGCGAGGTATCCTGCATAAATCGCGGAAAGCAAATCCCGCTTGCAGTCCAAATCGCGTGCCGAATCATGCTCTGTCTGCGTATCGTCCCCAGATTCTTGCGCGAGGATACACGATGAAAGCCGTTATTTACGAAGCCTTCGGCCAACGCCCCACAATCCAGACTGTCCCCGATCCCGCCCCCGATCCGCATGGCGTTGTTATTCGGGTCATGGCCTCCGGTGTTTGCCGAAGCGACTGGCACGCATGGGGAGGTCACGATTCCACCGTCCAGATTCCCCATGTTCCCGGCCATGAGCTTGCCGGAACAATCGAGGCCGTTGGCCGCGATGTGCACAACTGGAAAGCAGGCGACCGGGTAACGGTCCCCTTCGTCGGTGGTTGCGGTAGTTGCTCCCAATGTCACAGTGGCAACCAGCAAGTCTGCGACGACCAATTCCAACCCGGTTTCACCCATTGGGGTTCCTTCGCGCAGTACGTTGCAGTCGGGCAGGCCGATCTTAATCTTGTCAGTTTACCTGCAAATATGGATTTTGCCACCGCCGCCAGTCTTGGCTGTCGCTTTGTTACCGCGTACAGGGGCGTTGTCGATCAGGGCCGTATTAAGCCCGGCCAGTGGCTTGCCGTCCACGGTTGCGGTGGAGTTGGCCTCTCTGCCATTATGATTGCAAAAGCGATGGGCGCCCGGATCGTCGCCATTGATGTTACGGACCGCAGCCTGAAACTGGCGCAGCAGCTTGGCGCGGAAATGCTGATTAAAGCAGGCAGCCATACGGACGTTGTCGGGTCTGTTCGCGACGTGACAATGGGCGGCGCACATCTTTCCATCGACGCGCTTGGCATCCCGGAAACCTGCACCAATTCTGTCAGATCCCTGCGTAAACGGGGGCGGCATGTTCAGCTTGGCTGGATGCTCGGTGATGACAGCGCCCCGCCAATTCCGATGGATCTTGTCATGGGCAATGAACTTGAAATCATTGGCAGCCACGGGATGCAGGCCCATCGCTACCCTGAAATGATGGCCCTGATTGCAAAGGGTGTGCTCTCGCCGGATCGTCTGATCCATGAAACGATTTCATTGGAGCAATCCATCGACGCCCTTGCAAATTTTGAGAAATACGAAAGGGCCGGGATCACGGTCATCACCGATTTTGCGTAAGTTACCGTTGGCGCGCGTATGACACCGCGCTCGCAGGCCGTTCTTCTGATGTGTAGTGGTGTCCTTATGCTTGTCATCAACGACACGGCAGCGAAGTGGCTGCTAACGCGTTATGATCCGTTGCAAATTGCTTTCGTGCGTAGCGCGATGGCCTTGCCCCTTGTCGCGGCTGTGACCTGGTGGGTCGGTGGAGCATCCCGCTTTCGCTCCCATCGTTTGCGCATCCACGCCCTGCGCGCCCTTCTTGTTGTTTTTGCCACGCTCGCCTTCTTTCAGTCGATGCGCAGCCTGTCGCTGGCGGAGGCTGCCTCGCTTCTTTTCACAGCGCCGATTATCGTAGCGGCCCTCGTTGCACTGTTCGTGAATGAGCGGGTGAGCACACGGCGATGGGCAAGCGTATTGCTTGGATTCGCAGGCGTCCTCATTATCGTACGTCCGGGGATGGAGGCTTTTCGCCCCGGATCGATTCACGCGATTCTGGCTGCCTTTCTCTATGCGCTTATTATGCTCTCTGCCCGCTGGATCGACACCCGTGACGGGTTTTGGACCATGACATTTCAAATGACGCTCTTCTCTGCGTTGTTCGGTGCTGTCAGCTTGTTTGGGGATTGGCCAGATGTACAAGTCAGCGATGTCGGATTATTTGCGATCATGGCTGTCCTTGGCACAGGCGGAGCCGCTTTTATCAGTCAGGCTTTCCGAATGGCCCCCGCCACTCTCGTCGCGCCGTTGGATTATACGGCGTTACTCTGGGCAAGTCTGATGGGTTGGCTTGTCTGGGGAACTGTGCCCGGATGGCCAGTCTATGCCGGAGCATTGGTGATCGTGGCGAGCGGTATAATTCTGCTCCGCACCGGGAGAACGGATATTACACAGAAGCGCCACGACGACAGCAATAGTGTGCCGGGCGATACAAGATAGCCTCATAAGATTATAAAGTATTGTTATAAAATATAAAATTGATTCAGGATATTGAAAAGAGCGTAGCATCTATCTCATTGAATGATCCCCACCTTATTGATGTCTTATGAAAGCACGAACCGATCTGTCAGCATTCTCGCTAGATAACGCTGGAAATCCCAGATCGTTTTCTCCTTGGGCGACAGGCGACCCGGCTCGGCGGCGAGAGCCTTCGCGTTCTGCGCGATGGCGGTGGTGACGGGTTTGTCTTCGTCATTGATCGCGTGAAAGCTGGCTTTCAACGCTTCGATTCGCTCCGCTCGTTCTGAGCCTTCGGGCATCGCGTTGGGATGAACATCAACACCCCAGAACACCCGCACTTTAGCGACATCGACAGGCATCAACGACATCCAAAACGTGCGTTCCGGGGAAATCGACGCGACATGCGCCGGGAATGCACCGAACAGGGGAACAGTGTTGGTTTCCTCGTCCGTCAGCGCGGGATTTGGGTTCTGCATCGCCTCACCATACTCATAAGCAACGCCGGGCATTCGGCCCTGATTATAGAGGCAAAAGCCCGGACCACCTTCCTGTACAAAGGCGAGACGCGTGGGCAGGGCGGGTTCCACAGTCGTCGTATGCACAGCAAACAAGTGATAGGGTTCCATGAAATTCTGGAACAATATCTTCCAGTTCGTGTCCCATATCTCATCGACACGAAACAACGTACGATAACTGGTGACGTTATAATTCGCGAGGCGCTCGGCAATCGGGGCCAGACGCGGGGCCAAGGCTTCAGCCTGTGGGTTGAGATTGACATACACCCATCCCAACCATTCCTCGACCGCGAACTGCGGTAATCGGCAATTGCGCTTGTCGAAATTGTCGCGCATGTGAGGCGCACCGATCAACTGACCGTCCAGAGCATAGGTCCACGCATGATAAGGACAGGTGATCTTGCCCGGCAGTGTGCCGCCCCCCTCCAACAGACTCATCATCCGGTGGCGACAGATGTTTGACATCGCGCGCAGCGCACCATTCCGGTCGCGCAGGACAATCACCTCGTCGCGGGAGATGGTAGTGATGCGATAATCTCCGGGATTGGCAAACTCGTCACTGCGCCCGACGCAGATCCACTCCTTGTTGAAGATTTTATCGCGCTCCAGTTCGAGAAACTCTGGTGAGGTATAGACCTGCGGTGGTGTTGCTTCCGCACAGTCATCAGGCAATTCCGCGTTTCTACGAACCGCTTCGAGCAGATCGGGCAGAGGCATGTTCGGTGTCATCGTTGCGCCCTTCAGATGATGATCAACTCGCGCGCGACACCGCACAGACGTTTGCCACCCCCGTTGGTAACGATGACAGGCTCGGAGATAGCAGCGCCGAAATCGTCCAACCAAACGCCCGACTGAAAGTGAAAGCACATGCCCGCTTGCAGAATTGTCTTATCGCCGGGGCGCAGGCTGGCGGTGCGTTCGCCCCAGTCGGGCGGATAGTTCAACCCTATGGAATAGCCGACGCGGCTTTTCTTCTCGAAGCCATGCCGTTTGAGGACCGTCTGCCAGATCGCCTCGACTTCTTCACACGTAACGCCGGGCTTCATAGCCTCCATCGCACGATCGCCGCTCTCGACGATGGCATCAGCGAGTCGTTTCATCTCATCCGGTGGTGGGCCGATATGTGCGGTTCGGGTCAGCGGCGCGTGATAATGACGCCGCGCTGCCCCCAACTCCATCACGATCAGGCCAGTCTCAGGCAGTGGCTCTGCCGACCATGTCAGGTGCGGTGTACTGGTGCCCTCACCGACCTGAATCAGCGGGCAAAGTCCTGTGTAGTCTCCGTATTTGCCATCATAACCTGTGATCTGATCGTGATAGACATCCGCGATCACCTCGTATTGGCGCACGCCGGGTTTCAGCCGTGCGATGGCATTGTTCATCGTGTCGGTGATGATGCGCCCGGCTTCGCGCATGTAGACCAGTTCCGCCTCTGACTTGATCAGCCGCGCCCAGTTCACCAGTTCGCGATTGTCGGAAATCGCCGCATTCGGCAATCCGTTGACGAGATGCTGATGGGCTCGCGCGGTGTAGTAATGCGCGTCGAAGTCAACACCAATCCTTGCCGCGCTCCATCCGCGGCTCACGACAAGATCGCACAGCTCGTCGAATGGGTGCTTCGTTGCGTGATGCACCAAAGGTTCGGAGAACGGGACGACATTTTCGGCTGGAAGGTCGGTCGTAATATGCGCTGATTTCGCATCCTGCTCGCGCCCGAACCAGATTGGCCAATCTTCCTCGATATGAACCAGAACAGCCTGCGGCGTGTAAAACGACCACCCGTCAAAGCCCGTCAACCATCCCATATTGGCGGGGTCTTGGCAGATCAGAAGATCAAAACCAGCTTCCTGCATCCGGTGTTTAACGTCCATGACGCGACGCGCGAACTCCGCCGGTTCAAACGCTTTTTCAAACCTCATGCTGTGCTCTCCGATTACTGCGACAAACGTGTCGCCACCTTGCCCAGAAACTCCAGCCCCTCGACCAGTTCGCCCATTTCAATATACTCATCGGCCTTGTGCGCGCGGACGATGCTACCCGGCCCAAAAATGATGGTCGAATAATCCGCATCACTGAAATAACCGCCATCGGTCCCGAAAGAGACGACTTCGCGACTGTTGATGCCAGTGATTGCGCTTACAAAAGCGGCCGCCTTGGCCGCGTTGCGGTCATCCAGTGCCGGGACCGCAACTTCGGTGATGATCCTGATATCCGCGCGCGGATTAATGGCCTTCATAGCAGGCAGCAGGTCGTTCGTGGCATAGGCCTCGATTTCAGCAATGGTTTCCGTTCCGTCCTCGCCGGGCATCTGGCGGTATTCCCAGTCAAAATTACACCACCCGGCCGTGGCATTACGCGCCGCTCCACCTTCGATGATCCCGACATTGAAGGTCGGGTAAGGCGGCGTGTAGAGCGAGTCGGCGATGGGGTTTGCGGCGCGCCGCGCGCCAATCTCCTCGATCCTGGCGATCAGTTTCATCGCAATGGAAATCGCGCTGACACCCTTGGTCGGGTCGCAGGAATGAACCTCGACCCCGGTGATTTCGGTTCGCATCTCGTAGCCGCCCTTGTGGCCGGTGACGATTTGCATCCCGGTCGGCTCGCCGATGATGACGACCTCTGGACGGTAGGGGTTTTTTGCCATGCTCTCCAGCAGCACAGGCATACCATACCCACCATCTTCTTCGTCATAGGTGAACGCGATGTGGATCGGTTTATTCAGGTTTGCGGCCTTGAACCCTGGCACTGAGGCGAGGACACAGGCGAGAAAACCTTTCATATCGACCGATCCACGCCCGAACAGGCGGTCGCCTTTGCGAGTCAGGGTGAAGGGATCGCTGCTCCACGGTTGGCCCTCGACCGGAACTACATCGGTATGGCCGTTGAGCACGACTCCGCCGTCAATTTCAGGCCCGATGGTTGCGAAGATATTGGCGCGCTCTCCGGCGTCGTCATAGCTGAGTGTGGTTTCAACGCCATGTTTGGACAGATAGTCCTGAACATAACCGACAATACCGTGGGTCGGCCTCCCGGAAATGCTCTCGAAGCTGACCAGCCGCTCAAGGATTTCAACGGCGTTTTCCAGCACATCAGACATGCGATTTCTCCTGTGACACGCAATGACGCGAGAATGACACAAGCAACCGTTCGATATCTTTTGCATCGGTGTTCCAGGCCGTTACAAAACGCGCCGCCGTGCCGTCGAGTTCATCTTCATTGACGATGAAGCCGTCGC
The DNA here is from genome assembly GCA_937957975.1 of uncultured Neomegalonema sp. Taxonomy (GTDB): domain Bacteria; phylum Pseudomonadota; class Alphaproteobacteria; order Rhodobacterales; family Rhodobacteraceae; genus JAHDDY01. The sequence goes on along the minus strand of CALFFK010000003.1, from coordinate 4,235 downwards.
GTTCAACTGCACGAGCGATGTCGGCTGGAAGACGCACAAACACCTCATTCGCCTCGGTCGGGTACGCGAGTTCAATACCCGGAAGTGCAGCCAGACATTCACTTAACTGCTTCGCCATCGCATTGGCGTGCCGTGCGTTTCGCAACCACACATCATTGGAGATATAGGCGTCGAGTTGCGCCGATACGAACCGCATTTTCGACAGCAATTGACCCGACCGCTTGTGCAGGAACTCGAAACCCTTTGCTGCCTCCCGGTCAAAGAACACGACAGCCTCGGCAGCAAAACATCCGTTCTTCGTGCCACCGAAGGAGAGAACATTGACGCCCGCTTTCCAAGTGATCTCGGCAGGGTCCGCCCCAAGTGTGGCAAGGGCGTTACCAAACCGTGCGCCGTCCATATGCACCTTCAGGCCCAGACCATGCGCCGTCTCCGCAAGGCTCGCAATTTCATCAACGGTATAAACCACGCCTGTCTCGCAAGATTGCGCGATGCTGACTGCGGCGGGTTGCGCGTGGTGGACATTACCGCGCCCATAAACTGTTGTGCGCAGTCGGTCGGCGGTCAACTTGCCATTCTCGCCCGTCATCGGGATCAGCTTTGCGCCCCCCGTAAACAACTCCGGCGCGCCGCATTCATCGGTGTTAATGTGCGAGAGTTCGTGGCAATGGATCTTGCCATAAGTCGGGGTCAGGGCCGAGAGTGCCAGCGCATTTGCCGCCGTGCCTGTGACAACCGGAAAGACGGTTAGATCAGTCTCAAAAATTTCCGACATCTTCTTCTGAAGACCCAGTGACCACATGTCCTCTCCATAGGATGTGGCCAGCCCTTCGTTAGCGGCAATAACCGCCTGAACGACTTCGGGGCAGGCCGGGGTCACGTTGTCGGAAGCGAAATGTGTCATAGAATCCCTCAACGTCACTCGATTATGGCTCGACGATAAAGCGCCCGATCCGGGTCAGAATACGATGCAGGTGAACACTGCGCGCCTGACCGACCGCGCGCATGTCATTGCATTCCAGAGCAGCGCGCAACTCGCTTAACTCCGCGAGTTGACTTGCGACCGTATCCTCCCAATCGAGTTGCGACAGATATGTGAACCAGATGCGCGCAACGCGGAAATAGAACAACTCGATCACCTCCCGCAGCGGCGCGCTTCCCGTCAGGTCGGACAGCAGAGTCTGCAGGTCGTTCGCGATTCTTGCATAGTCCCTGAAGTTCTCGCGGGGCAGGGATTTGGTTCGCTCGACGAGCCTATCGATTTCTTCAAGGTGTTCCACGGTGATGCGTCCGGGTGATAGTTCACCGATCAACTCCGCGAGGCGCATCCGCAAGCTGTAAGTTTCTTTGAAAGTCATCAGATCAATGTCGGAGACAATAGTGCCGACGCCGTTCTTGATCTCGACCAACCCCATGAACTCCAGCTTATGCAAGACCCGTCGGATCGGCGTGCGGCTCACATCGAACTCTTTTGCCAGGGCAACTTCGCTCAGGACTGTGCCGGGGGGATAAGTGAGCAGGCAAATTCGATCACGCAATTCAGCATGGATGCGCTCGAAGCGTTCCACGCCTGTCTCACCTTTTGGCGCGGAAGCCTGTTTGACTGCGGGTTCGGCCAGATCGCTCAAGGACATCTCCCCCAGATATGGGCATTCGATTGTTTGTTGACAGATCGGAGCACCAATGATGCTATCGAAGAACACATGCTGTGTACAGGTTGTGCTAACATGAAGCCAATGGTTCAGACATCCTTTCGGTCGATACCGGTGACAACGAGGGTCGAGACAGATGGGTGCCCCCCGCCAGATTGGTCGGACGGTTACACTTCGATTTTCGAGCATCAGGAAGAAAGTTAGACCATGGCCCCTCCCTTCTCACGCGATGAATATGCCGACAGGTTACAGCGCGTGCGCAGCGCAATGGAACAGCGCGGTTTCGATGCTCTCGTCATCGGCGACCCGGCCAATATGAACTGGTTGACCGGGTATGATGCGTGGTCGTTCTACACGCCGCAGATTATGGTCGTGGGCCTCGATATCGCACCAACATGGCTGGGCCGCGAGATGGATGCCGGAGCCGCCGCCTTCACCACTTATTTGCTGGACGAACAGGTTGTGCCGTTTCCTGAAACGCTGGTGCAGCAGAAGGGCGTGCATCCCGCGCAGTTTATGGGCGACTGGATGGCGTCAAAGGGTCTGGACGGCAAGCGTATCGGCTATGAGAGTGACGTCTACTACCTAACGCCCGCCGCTGTCGAACACCTGAAGTCACGCGTGCCGAACAGCCGTTGGCAGGATTGCGGCAAGCTGACAAACTGGTGCCGCTTGGCCAAAAGCCCGGCGGAAATCGAGATGATGCGTCAGGCTGCCGTGATCGCCGGACTTACGATGCAAACGGCCTATGACGGGGTGCGCCCCAAAGTTAGGCAATGCGATCTGATGGCCGATGCTACCGCTGCGATGATCCGGGGAACGCCGGATTTTGGCGGCGACATGACGGCACTGCATCCTCTGGTCCTCGCCGGAGAAGCGGCATCGACGGCGCATCCGATGTGGACCGATGCCGTTTTTGAAAAGGACCAGACTATCGCTTTCGAGCTTGGCGGATGCCGCAAGCGCTACAATGTCGGGCTTGCGCGCACGGTGCATCTTGGCAAACCGAACGAAACACTGCTGACAACGGCAAAAGCAGTCGAGGAGGGTATGGAGGCTGTTCTTGGCGCGATGAAGGCGGGCGTTCTTTGTTGCAATGTCCATGCGGCGTGGCAGGCGGTGCTGGATCGCTACGGTCTGCAGAAGAAAAGCCGGATCGGATATTCCATTGGCGTCGGCTATGCCCCGGACTGGGGCGAGCACACAATCAGCTTCCGCCCCGGCGACGAGACGCCACTGCCCGAAAACGCCGTCGTCCACATCATCCTCGGCATGTGGATGGAGGGTTGGGGCATGGAGTTGAGCGAAACAATCCATGTGCGTGAAAACGATGCCGTTTGCCTGACGCAGTTCCCGCGCGACGTACACGTCATCGACGTTTGACCGGAGATTCAAATGGGCAAAAAACTGACCAATGCGCAGATCGAAGCGTTCCACCGCGATGGCTTCATCGCGCCCATTGATGTCTTTACCGAAGACGAAGCCATGCGTCTGCGCACGGAGCTGGAGGCTGCAGAGGCAAGATGGCCGGAGGCGTTTCAAGGGGCGGCGCGGAACAATGCCCATCTCAACCTGAAATGCCTCGACGAGATCGTCCATAACGAAACTTTGGTCGATGCCGTCGAAGACTTGATTGGTCCCGATATCCTCAACTACGGAACCGTGCTGTTCATCAAGGAGCCGAACGATCCGGGTTTCGTCAGTTGGCATCAGGATGCGCGCTATATGGGGCTGGAGCCGCATGTTGGCATCACCGCATGGGTGGCTTTATCTCACAGCAATGAGACCAGTGGATGTATGCAGATGATCCCCGGCAGTCACGGTGAGATAAAGGATCACAACGACACGTTCGGCGAAGAAAACATTCTGACACGAGGACAGGAAGTGCAGGGCGTCGATGACGCGAAGGCTGTATCACTCATACTGCAACCGGGGCAGATGTCCATTCACAGCGCGCGGGTCATCCATGCGTCTCAGCCCAACAGGAGCAATGACCGGCGCATCGGGTTCGTCATTCAGCCCTACATGCCCCCGCATGTTAAGCAGACGATCAAGCGAACCGCCGCGCAGCTCATCCGTGGGGCTGATCCGCATGGCAATTTCGACCTCGTTGGGCGACCCAGCATCGACATGGCTACAGAGGACATCGCCATGCGTGATAAGATCAATGCCGACTGGTCCGATATTTTGTACGATGGTGCAAAGCAACGCCGAAATTTCTGAAATCGAAATGCATAATAGTGAACGACCACCGGCTTTCAGCCGGTGGTCGTTCACATTCCAAAATTGAATGTCACGTTGAACTATGAGACGGGTCTTGGAGGGGACGTCAAATGACGGATACAGGCATTAGCCTGGGCATGGACCAGAGCCACAATCGCGGGCTTTTGTTCGTCTTTGTGGCAGGAGTTCTGTGGTCAACTATTGGTCTTGGCATTAGGTTGATTGGTCTTGCCCGGTGAAAGTGGAGGGACAGTTTCTCTGTTAGCTTCCGGCTGCCTCGAATGTGATCGGTGCTTTGTATCCAAGTGCTGAATGTCGTCTTCGAGGATTGTAGAATCCGTCGATGTAAGTGCCAATGTC
>CALFFK010000002.1 GCA_937957975.1 uncultured Neomegalonema sp. | reverse complement strand
TCAGCGCAACTCGCCCCAGCATCATGCTCGTGCAAAATCCCAATGATCTGCTCTTCCGAAAATCTTGATCGCTTCATCGTCCGTCCCTTTCTCAGGTCGGACTCTAGCTCCAAGTGGAGGAAATTTCTCGTGGCAGGTCATCTTGTGTCCAACATCCCACCCCTCGGTGACCAGAGCCGCACGCCACAGCTCGAATCGACGGGAGAACCAGCGCCCCTCGAACATCCGCCCCGTCGCCGAGGTGACATAAGGCATAAGCAGTTCATTACCCTTGGGTCTCAAACGCCCCCAGAGATCGCGATGATAGGGTACGGCGACACGTTCGCCCGTCTTCCGGGATGTATAAACCATCCCCTCGCGCTGCATCGGTTTGCCATCACGCAGACCGCGCAGCATCGTCGTCTGGGCAGGCGGATACCCCACCCCGCTCACCAAGGTTTTCAGGGATCATATCAGCGGAAACGTCCGGTGCGGGCTGTTACGGCACCGAGTTCCAGAAAAATGCCTGAAAGATCGAATCGATGCGATCTACGGATGAACTCTCGATGACAAGGCGCTCGCGCGAGGCAAGGACGACTTCAAAAGCGTCACTGTAGAATCTGGCGGCTCTCACCTGTGAGCTGGCCACGTTGATGCATGGATTGCGACTATCATCAGGCTCCAGCACAAATCCGTTCGGAAACAGGATCAATGTTCCTTCACGCAGCCCCCCAAGCTGGCTTGCACGGGGATAAGGAGGGGCAACGCCGCGTCGTCTGGGCGATTGCAGCTTTGGCATTGCAACCGCCACTTCTGCGATAGCGTGATGATGAACTATCCAGGCCGCAGGGGTACTGTGAAGTTGCTGCGACTTTGAAATACCGTCAATGTACGGTGAAATCACCCGCAACGCTCGCGTCATCGCATCACGCCTGTAGGGGCCAATGTAACCTGCCTCCACCTGATCGACCGCAAGTGCCTGCATAATCGCCCGTCCTCCGCTTGGATCACAAATATGACATCACAGCCTTAATATCCGCTGTAGAGGAATGGTTAAGATTCAACTTGCCACGCGGTGGACAGCCGCAGGCCATGGCGGCTATAGACCCAGTAAGCGCGATACTGCGCATTCCCTACTATACGAGGACCGAAACGATGACGGTGAACTGGTCTGCCGAAAGCTGGAAGAAGCACACGGCCTTGCAGATGCCAGACTACGAGGATGCGGATGCGCTGGCGCGCGTAACCGCCAAACTCGCCTCGTATCCACCGCTCGTTTTTGCGGGTGAGGCCCGCGCCCTCAAACAGAGGCTTGGCGACGTCGCACGGGGAGAGGCTTTTCTGCTTCAGGGTGGCGATTGCGCCGAGAGCTTTGCCGAATTTTCCGGTGACATGATCCGCGACACGTTCAAGGTCATGCTCCAGATGGCGGTAACGCTGACCTTCGCCACCCGCAAGCCCATTGTAAAAGTGGGCCGCATGGCCGGACAATTCGCCAAACCGCGCTCGGCCCCGACCGAAACCAAGGATGGCGTGGAACTACCCAGCTATCGCGGTGACATCATCAACGAGCTGGACTTCACGCCCGAAGCCCGCCGTCCAAACCCCGAAAAAATGCTGGAGGCGTACCTGCACGCCGCCGCTACGCTCAACCTGCTGCGCGCCTTTGCATCCGGCGGCTATGCCGATCTGGAGCGTGTGACCGAGTGGAACCTCGATTTTGCGCGCGACGAGCGATACATGAAGACCGCCGAACGGGTTTCGCAAGCGGTCGCCTTCATGCGCGCTTGTGGTATAGACCCCAATACACACAGCGAACTTGGTACCACCGAATACTACACCTCGCATGAGGCGCTTCTGCTGCCTTACGAACAGGCGCTTGCCCGGACAGACTCGATCACGGGCGATCCGGTCGCTTGCTCCGCCCATATGCTGTGGATCGGGGATCGCACCCGTCAGCCAGACGGTGCGCATGTGGAATTCTGCCGGGGCGTTCTTAACCCCATCGGCGTGAAATGCGGACCATCCATGACCCCTGAAGACCTCAAGAAGCTCATGGGCCTCCTGAACCCTGAGAACGAGGCGGGCCGCCTGACCCTCATCAACCGCTTTGGCGCAGACAAGGTTGGTGATCACTTGCCGACCCTGATCGAAACGGTAAAGGCCGAAGGCGCGAATGTCGTCTGGTGCTGCGACCCCATGCACGGGAATACGGTCAAGGCCGAGAACGGCTATAAGACACGCCCCTTCGACCTGATCCTCAAGGAAACACGCGACTTTATCGATACCTGTCAGGAACAGGGCGTTTACCCCGGCGGTGTGCATCTGGAGATGACCGGCAAGGATGTCACCGAATGTACTGGCGGGATGCGCGATCTGACCGATTCCGACCTCTCCTCACGCTACCATACCGCCTGCGACCCGCGCCTCAACGCATCACAAGCATTGGAAGTCGCGTTTCTGGTCGCTGAAGAGATGGAACGCTAAAATAAACGACTACCCCGGATCTGCCGTGTAGAGGTTGATCCGGGGTTGGCAGCCAATGTGGAGAGGAGCATGTTTGCATGACGCCTTTCCCACCCGTTCGCTATCTGGACCGCACGACCCCGCCGCACATCACCACACTGATCCTGATGACGGCGATGGCCGCTGTAGCCTCGAATCTTTTCCTGCCTTCCCTGCCCGCCATGGCGGAAGAGTTCGGCACGTCCTACGCCATCATGCAATTCGCCGTGACGGGTTTTCTGGCCCTTACCGGCTTTGTACAACTGGCGACTGGTCCGGTATCGGACCGCTATGGTCGCAGGCCCGTCATGGTCGCCGCTCTGGTGATCTTCGCTTGTGCCAGCCTCGGCGCAGCCTATGCCACTACTCTAACCGGCTTTTTCATATGCCGCGCCTTTCAGGCCAGCAGTGTCGTCGGCTTCGTCGTCTCCCGCGCCGCCATCAGGGATATGGTCGGGCGGGAACAGGCGGCGAGCATGATCGGCTACGTTACGATGGGCATGGCGCTGGCCCCGATGATCGCGCCAACAATCGGCGGTTTTCTTGGTGATGTTTTCGGCTGGCGCTCAAATTTCGTTGCACTGGCCATGATAGGGACTCTCACTGCGCTCATAATATGGGCGGACCAAGGCGAAACGAACCGCCACAAATCCGGCAGTTTCACACAGCAAGCCCGCGCCTACCCCGCCCTCCTGTGTTCACCGCGTTTCTGGGGTTATGCCCTGACGATGACATTCGCCTCCGGCACTTTCTTCGCCTTTCTCGGTGGAGCGCCTTTCGTTGGGTCGGTCGTCTACGGACTCAGCGCCACTGAAGTCGGCATGTACATGGCGATCACCCCGATGGGATACGCCACCGGCAACGGATTATCGGGCCGCTTTACTGCACGCATTGGCCTCTACCGCATGATGATCGCCGGAACGCTTATTACTCTCTGCGGCATGGCGCTGGCGCTCCTGGTAACAATCATCGGAGTAGCGCACCCCCTTGGCTTTTTCGCGTTCACTTTTACAATCGGATTGGGCAACGGCATTATTCTGCCCTCCGCCAATGCCGGGATGCTGGATGTGCGCCCAGATCTGGCCGGATCAGCGACGGGGCTGGGCGGCGCACTGATGACCTTTGGTGGGGCCGCGCTTTCTGCATTGGCAGCCTTTACCCTGACAGAGGCCTCAGGTGTCTACCCGTTGGTCCTGTGCATTCTCGGTTCATCACTATTGTGCCTCGTCTGCGTCCTCTGCACGATCCGGGCAGAGCAAACCATAGCCGCTCATCCCCCGGCAAACCCCGTATAGCCCTTCGGCTCGAACGGTTCCCCTGCCATTTCCAGATGTAGCTGGTCGCCCTCATAGGGATGCGCCCGTGCCACCTCCTCATCCAGTTCAACTCCCAGACCCGGCGCATCGGGTACGATTACATACCCATCTTCCCATTGCATTGGTGTCTTGAGAATATCAGCATGGAATCCGTCCCATCGCCCGATGCTCTCCAAAATCAGAAAATTTGGCGAACAGGCTCCGATCTGCACATTCGCGGCTCCCACCAATGGCCCACAATAGAGATGCGGCGCAATCAATGCCGAATGTGCCTCCGCCATTCCTGCAATCTTCTTGGCTTCCAGCAGCCCTCCGACACGCCCCAGATTCATCTGTAATATTGACGCCCCCCGCGCTTCCAGCAGCCGCGCGAACTCCGCTTTCGTCGTCAGCCGTTCTCCTGCTGCCACCGGCACAGAAGTTGCCGCCGCAACCTGCCCCAGCGCACCGGGATTATCCGGCGGGCATGGTTCCTCAAACCACAGCGGATCATAGGCCTCCAACCTGCGCGCCAGCCGGATCGCCCCGGATGCCGTGAATTGTCCATGAGTGCCGAATAGAAGGTCAGCGCGCACCCCCACTGCCTCGCGGATGTTCCGACAAAACGCCTCAGAGCGTTCCAGAGACTCCAGATCAGGTTGCCGCCCATCATAAACCGTGTACGGCCCCGCCGGATCGAATTTCACAGCGGTGAACCCCTGCGCTACGGCTTCCGCCGCCCGTTCGGCAGAGGCGACAGGATCATTATAGAACGCCGCCGCATCTTCGTCCGCTTTCGGATAAAGATAGGTATAACTGCGCAGCCGTTCATGCACACGCCCACCCAGCAGCATATGCACGGGCTTTTCCACCGCCTTGCCGACAATATCCCAGCACGCCATCTCCAGCCCTGAAATCACCCCCATCATCGACAGGTCAGGCCGGTGCGAAAATCCCGCCCCATAGCCACGATGCCACAGCGCCTCGATGGCGAACGGGTCGGCTCCTTCCAGAAATCGAGCGAAAACATCAGCAACCATCACTTCGATAACCCGTGGTCCAAAGGTCGCGGCATAAACTTCGCCATAACCAACTATCCCACAGGCCGTCGTCAGTTTGACGAAGATAAAGTACCGACCTCCAAAACCAGGGGGTGGATTGCCAACCGTGAAGGTTTCGAGTGATGCGATTTTCATGGGGCAGCTCCGGTTGGCAAGAACCAGGCAAGGCTATCCAGACCCATACCATTGCGCAACATTCACTCGAAAACACATGCTTTTTTTAAATTTTACAGTGAAGAAAAAACTGTAGGTGACGGAAATCACTTCCGTATTCACATATATTTGGGAACTACATGGGATACTGCGGACAGATCAAGATGGAGCATGACCAATGACCGATACCTGTTACCTGCATGAGCGGTTCGACGCAGAAGCCGCTTCGGCATGGGTCGAGGATTGCGCTGCTCGATCAGGATGGAATGCTGATGAAGCGGGTCGTCTGGCAACCTGTGTGTCCGAAAGCGCGCGCGCCGTTTCCGAACGGGCCTATTGCCTGAGTGAGCAAGGCCCGGTCTTCCTCAAGCTGGATATCAGTGCTGATATTGCGACACTTGAAATGCACCACGAGGGTTCTCTGGGTGACAAGCCTTGCGATTGCCCGGCAGCACAAGTGGCCAGCGAGCGCAAGTCGTCCAACTGGCGAGACGCACAATTACGAATGCACCGTCTCAAGATTGCCCGCACCTGAGAGACCCCAAACATTTGGCGACAGAAGGGAGTACCGGTCACTCTGTCGTCAAATAGCGTGATTTGAATCACAGATTGACTCAAAGAACGATGCAACAATGGCGGCATCCTCTCGGAAGGAATCCGCCATGATGACCCTTTATTATGTCACCGCCGCCGCCTTTCTGGCCCTCACAGATGTGCCACCGTCAGAGGGCGTGCAGCGCGTCATTGACCCGCCACCCATCATCATCCACATACCCACGCACGCCGAGACCTGAACGGTCTTGCGCTTTATCGCCCGACGGGCGATCAAGGAGCCATGCAAACCATCAAGCGCATCGACGACTGGGCCGCCGCCGTGGATAATCGCGCCGCCGTGCCAGAGCATGAGGAAATCTTCCTCGACTGGCACCGCCGCGCCGCCACCTTCCGTGAGGTCCACCCACCGGAAACCCGCCTCTATGGCAACGACCAGCGCGAAGCCTTTGATCTCTGGTTGCCGCAGGGGACGCCGAAAGGTTTGCTCATCTTCATCCATGGCGGTTGGTGGATGAATTTCAGCAAGGAGTATTTCAGCGACATTGCGGGTGGTCCCCTTGCCCATGGCTGGGCTGTTGCGATCCCCAGCTATACCCTGCTGCCAAACATCACTCTCACCGGCCTCGTGGCCCAGACTCGCCGCGCCGTCGAGGCTATCGCGCAAGCCCTGCCCGGTGCGCCCCTTGTTATCACTGGCCATTCCGCAGGAGGCCACCTTGCCGCGATGATGGGTACGGATGCCGGACCAGACCCGGCCACCCATGCCCGCCTTATCCGCATCCTTGCGATCAGTGGCGTTCACGACCTGCGCCCCTTGCGCAATCTGCCCATAAACGACACCCTTGGCATCACGCCGGAAGAGGTGGCAACGCTGTCCCCGGCCTTGCTCGCCCCCCGCCCCGGCTTTGATCTCATCTCATGGGCGGGCAGTGACGAACTCGCAGAATTCCGCCGTCACTCTGCCCTCCTCGCCGTCGCATGGGGTGGTTATGCGACCACGACCCACCATGAAGCCCCCGGCCTCGATCACCTCACCGCTTTCGCCCCCCTGGCCGACCCCGACAGTGAGTTGATACGGCTAACTCTGGGCTAACACCCGCTCCACTGCATAGGCGAAGCCGAGTACCTCCTCATCTGTTCCAGCGTTGCCTGATAGCAAAATACTCGTCGGCATCCCGTTCGCATCTGACCCGTTCGGCATGGCGACCCCCGGCATATCGAGGAAATTGCCCATCAGCGTATTGCGCAACCCCCGCAGATTGATGCGATGGAACAACTCTACATCCGCCTCCAGCGGCGCGATCTCCGGCGCGGTGTTCGGCGTTGTCGGCATCAGCATCAGCCGCCCGTTCAGCAGCGCCGCCAATTCCGCCTTCAGCCGCGCCCGCGCCTGTTGCACGATCAGGACATCCCGCGCGCTCATCTCCTTGCCAACCATCATCCGCGCCACGACCCGTTGGTCCATGCGCGCCGCTTCCGGCCCTTCGAGATACTCGCGATAGGTCGTATACGCCTCCGCCGAAGACAGTCCCCCATGCTGCGCCGTCAAAGCGCCGATTTCGGCGAAGATCGTACATGGCCCCCGTTCGACCGTCGCACCCGCGCGGGTCAGTGCCTCCACTGACCGCTCAAAATTCGCGCCCACCGCGTTGTCCAGATCATCCAGCACGACCGTTTCCGGCACGAAGACCCGCAACTCCCCCGCATCCCGCCGCTGCACAGATGAAACCACCGCCCCGCGCATGGCCATATCCAGCAACACGCAATCTTCCACCGACCGCGCCAGCGGCCCGATAGTGTCGAGCGTCACCGACAAGGGCGCGACCCCGCCCTTGTCGATCCGTCCTTCGCTGGATTTATATCCTGTCAGCCCGTTGAACGCCGAGGGAACCCGCACCGATCCGCCCGTATCAGACCCGATGGCGCAGGGCACAATCCCCGCCGCCACGGCCACCGCCGAACCCGATGAAGACCCCCCCGGCACGCGGGGTGTGGTGGTGTCATGCGGATTATGTGGCGTGCCGTAATGCGGATTGAGGCCCAGCCCGGAGAATGCAAATTCCGTCAGGTTCGTCTTGCCGATAAACACCATCCCCGCCCGGTCCAGCGCCGCCGCCAGAGGCGCATCGGCCCCGGCAGGGGGGGCATCGCGCAGCAGGTCAGACGCCGCCGTTGTTACCGTGCCCTCAAGGTCGATCAAATCCTTGATCGCCACCGGCACCCCGTCGAGCGCCGAAGCCGGACGCCCCGCCGCAATCCGTGCTTTTGCCGCCGCCGCCTGCGCAAGCGCCCGCCCCCGCGTCATTGCAATAAACGCATGGGGAACCGCCCCACCCTCCACCTTGGCAAGTGCCGCCTCGGCCAGCGCCACCGGGCAAACCTCCCCCGCATGAAGCGCCCGCCCGATGGCGGCAGCGGAAAGCCTTGAGACGGTTTCAGGATCGGTCATGGCGTTTTCCTCGCGAGGTGATGGTCGTTACCACGCACAGTCGAGGGGAAGGGAGCCAAACGTCAAGCGTCCGCGTCTTTCGGGCGATAAACAAGGTGATCGGGAAGTTTGGTGTTCTCGTCGAGATAAGCATCGTCTATTTGCATTTGAGTGAGATTTTTGGTGTCCCGTAGTATGGCCGACTGCAATCGGCATGAGTCAATGCGGGTCCGATTGCAGTCCGTCCCTCTCAGGTCCGCCCCTCTCAGGTCTGCCTCAATCAGGTACGCCCAACTCAAGTCCGCCCCACTCAGGTACGCCCCACTCAGGTCCGCCTCAATCAGGTCCGCCCCACTCAGGTCCGCCCCACTCAGGTCCACCCCACTCAGGCCCGCCCCACTCAGGTTCGCCTCACTCAGGTTCGCCCCACTCAGGTTCGCCCAACTTAGGTTCGCCCCACTCAGGTTCACCCTTCTCAGGTCCGCCTCAATCAGGTCCGCCCCAACCAGGTTCGCCCTACTCAGGCCCGCCCTACTCAGTTTCGCCCCTGAGGCATCCAGATAGAGAAGCCCTACGCGAATTATTGTGTCACCCCCTGTCTGTTGACGCGCCAGAAAATCAGCCACGGCATAGTCATTCGGCCAGGTCGGTGTTACTTTGATAATATTGTTATCCGAAACCCCGGCGGCGCGACTGGTCAAACTCGCCAATAACGCCCCTTCCGCCTTGCGTTGGCGGGCTTCAAGCACCCGGTAACTCTCTTCATCGTCAAAGGCCCGATGGACCGGAATACCGTTCCGAAGAACCCAGCTGAAAAGATCAGTCAGACTGGCCAGATCGGCTTTCATGCCCTCGCTGGCGACCCGCCGCGCTTCTTCCTGCAGGAATCGCAAAATCTCGGAAGTCAGCCCCCCATCACCGACAAGCCGCATCCAGTCCCCAACCACATTCCCGGCTTCTTCGCCCGTATCCTCATTTTGTAAGCGCCACGCGATCCGCCGTGATCCGTTCAGAAGAGCGCGGGCGGCGAGGTATTCACCAAAACTCTTGTGAATAAACTCAAAGCCTTGCGTATCGCCGACATCCTGTCGCGTATAGAATTGGATCGCGACATTCGCCAGCTTTGCGCTGGTCAACTCCCGAAACTTCTTCTTACGCGATGGATCGTA
>CALFFK010000001.1 GCA_937957975.1 uncultured Neomegalonema sp. | reverse complement strand
TGCAAAGCGATTGATCGTCGGCATGGCGGCCCCCGGATTTTTATGGGCGTGCGATCAGGCAATGGCCGAACGCGGGCGGTCCCTTACCCTGACAGACTATGCAACCGGGTTTCAATAGCAACCACAAGCTGAACTTTCGATTTTTCTTGCTGCCATGGGGAGCATCAATCGCCCTGAAAAGGAACGCGGACTCTCGCGGGAGGATTTTGCCGGTCGTGACCGACCTGTATCCAACTGACGTCAGGAGTAATGAGATCGGCAGGCGAAACCCGACGCTTCGGATTATTGAGCGGATATTGATTGTTTTAAATGTCAAACCAAAGCAATTGCTCACTGCTTGCGATACAGGAAAGATTTGGTTTGTTTTTTCAGAGGTTAGTGGTGCCGCATAGGTGACTCGAACACCTGACCCCATCATTACGAATGATATTTCAGCAGAGGTGTCAGCGAGCTAGACAATCTTGCATCGCGATGGACAACCTTTCTCAAGTCACTGCAATTAATGCGGTTTTTGTAGTCGATTTGGAGCCGCATCTTGCACGAGGTTGGAACGAACCGTCAGAGACTTCCTCCCTCTCCCCTACTAATCCCCTACTAAAAAATCCTGACCAGAAAGGTTTTGGTCAATGGATGATCCGAACACCTCCGATGAGTTCGTTGACAGATTGTAGAAACTGAAGGTACTATTTTAAGCAGATAGGCAGTTTCTAAAGGGGGGTACATGTCTATGCGTGAAAAATTGATTGCCGCCACATTAACAACGTTCATCTTTTCCGTGCCTGGGACATCTCTCGGCCATGATCTAAATGCCGACGGAACACAGATCGGAAGCGCACCATTATTACCTGAGCGGTCAGTAGCTCCAACTGGAGCGCTCCAAGGACTGGTCGATACCGCAAAAATTTGGGAGGTAAAGACCCCAATCACCGTGTGTTTTTTAGACGGAAATTCTAACTCAAAAGCGTTTTTTGTGGACTTAGCAAAAAGCTGGCTTTCCTCAGCACATGGGCTAATTGTTGATTTCGGCTCCTCCCCAAATTTTTACAATTGCACATCCCAAAACGGGGACATACGCGTTTCCTTCAGCGGATCGGGGGATTGGTCGTACGTCGGTCGTGACGCCACGCTTATAGCGCCCGGGAAACCAACTCTAAACCTTTCAACCCTACGCGGAGGATTGACTCCTCGGACAAAAGCAATTGCGACCGGGAACACGCTGCATGAATTTGGCCATGCACTCGGAGCAGAACACGAACATCAACGGTCTGAATTCGCGACTTGTCTCGCCCAGCTAGATTTAGTTCGTGTTAAGCAAGAGACCGGCTGGGATGACGACAAAGTTCAAGCTAACATCACCGGAATTCTAAAAGGACGAGGTGAAACAACTTATGACCCTTACTCTGTAATGAACTATCAGTTTCCCGCGACATGGTTTAAATCAGGATCGGACTCAAGTTGTTTGCGCGAAAGGCGGCTTGAGTTGTCGCAAGGGGATAAAAATCTTATCGCGCATCTGTACCCCAATACTGAGGTTGAACAAAATGCCTTTCTGCAAGAGCTGAAAGCTCGGGCAGTTTCGGCCGCTGAAAGCTTAGACGAAACCCAGAAAAAGAGATTTCAAACCGCCTTTAACGAAGCTTTACCATCAAACTTCCGGCGAAATAACGGAGGTGTTAAACTTACGATCACTGAGGGCGTGCAAAACTCAGGGCGTCTTAATGTGACTGCTACTGGAGGCAGTGTTGCAGTTGGTGTAGCGCGCGATATAGATGTAACTTTAGGCGAGCAAAGACCTGACCAACCCGAAAATGTTGAAATAGTGGTTACCCCTCTTGTTCGGGCTTCGAGAGTAGTTCGACGCCCCGTAACCCAGCCTCGCGCTGGCATATCGACCGGGGATCTGACTAGAAAAAAATGTAGATCCTACAGTTATGGACCAGCTTCGGGGTGGGCTATTGATCCGACTACATTGACATTCGTATCGCTCGTCACGAAAGCATGGAGTCGTCAAAGATTTACGCAACGTTCCCCGGATGGTGTTACCGCAGAATTTTGCGCGAAATCTCAAATTAGCGGACTTAAAAAAAAGACAGGCGATAGTTTTGGTTCTGTACATTACTTTGAAACGAAGACTGTAACGGAAGATCGTCCAACTACTCCAGTGACCGTAATTCTCCGTCCACCGAACACTAGCAGCACAATTCAGGTGCCGGAAAACGCTATAAGCTTTACAGCCTTGATCAAGGAAGCTGGAAAACAAGATGTTCAGGCTAGCGAAGGCCGAGTTGGGAACTATCTTCTAAGCCTTGATTCAGTGTCGAAGTTTCTCACAATCCAATGGGCTCCACAATGATTGGCTGTCGAAACTCTGCTCATTTGTAATGGTTTAGTGTGCCGGATCATCGAACATTCGGCGTGTTGTAGAATTGCCAATACACTGTGAATTGTCGAGAGGATATCTATGGCTTTAGAAGTCAGTCTAAAGGAATTGCCCGTCGCTCGCGAAGAAGGCGATAACTGATTCTCTAATATTTATCAGGGGGTTAGTGGTGCCGCATAGGTGACTCGAACACCTGACCCCATCATTACGAATGATGTGCTCTACCAACTGAGCTAATGCGGCATCTTTCTTCGGCAAACCTACTATCGCCCTACTAACTTCCCGTCAATATCCCCAAGGCGTTGCGATCAAACAATTCCTGGCGGTCGATCCGCAAGGCAGTCTGTGGAAAAACGGTTTCAGATTGTCGCAATCTGGCCTCAACAGTCACTTTGCCGGGGTTTTGCTGTAGTTTTGGCGAGGTAGTGCCCAAAACCGCCATCCAGATGCGCAGTGCACATGATGAAAATAAACCCAAACGTTAAGCGTCTGTTGAAGCCGCGCCTGTTTTTGCGCCGCCGCAACCCGGCAGAAGCCTATGCCGGATAGCGGCTGAAATTATTCTGCGTAAGCCATATCGAAGAACTGCTTCTCCAATCCCACTACATGCGTGAATCTGGCTTCGACGTTTGCGCGCTGCTCCTCTGTCAGACTTGGCCATAGCGCATCCAATTGCCTGCGCAGATAGGCAACCACGCCCTCGAATCTTTCGCCCGCGTGCAGAGTGATCCATTCGGCATAGTAAAAGGGCAGGTCCGGTTTTGGCGGGTTATGTGGAGTTGCCCAACTGAGATAAATCCATTCCGCCACGATCAGCACTGCAATCATCTGCGCGTAATCGCCTGATTTTGCTGCATCGCGCATGGCGGTCTGAAAGTCACGGGTAACGGGCCATAGCTCAGGATCGCGCCAGGTCGCTTCATCGACATCAAGGGCTTCGAAGGATCGAAGAAAATACGTATTTTCAGGGCCAGTCACGACAGCAAGAAATTGCGCCAATGGAACAGAGTCGGCCAATGTTGGCGCATGTGCAATCGCAGATGCCGCCAGCCGTACAAAGGCATCAATGAATGTGTAATCCTGAACAAGATACGCGGCCATTTTGGATTTGGGTAACGTCCCGGCGGCCAATTCCAGACAAAACGGATGCCCGGTACAGGCCGTCCAGTCGGCTGCATTGGCGGCTCTCATAGTATCAGAAGCGCTCACAAATCTCTCTCCGGCAGGTCAACTCTCTCGCCCGCGCGTATCACGACTGTCTAAAAGTTAAAGACACGATCTCCTGAGAAGGAAGGGGACGAAACCTCAGCGTTGCCAATGTCGGGATTCAGCTATTTTAGCAATACAGTCGCGCCAGCGAAGCGGGGTGTACTGTCAGCCCTGTCCATCAGATGAGGGATTAGAGGCCAGATGCCAAGCGGCTTGCGTGACGCGTCTGCCGCAGACGGCGCACAAATGCGATCAGGAATACGCCGGTCAGGACCAGCACGATGGTCGGGGCAGGGGCGCTGTCGAGGTAGAAACTCAGCCAGATGCCGGTGAGCATCGAACCGAGACAGGCGAGCACCGAAACCGTGAGCATCCAGCCGAAGCTGCGCGTGAGCAGAAATGCGATGGCCCCCGGTGTGACTAGCAAGGCTACGGCGAGTATCAGACCGACCGCTGACAGCGTTGCGACGACTGTCAGCGACAGGATCGCCAGCAATCCATAATGCAGCCATGCCGCATTGAGGCCGGAAGCCTGCGCCTGTGCCGGATCGAAGGCATGAAGCAGGAAGTCGCGCCATTTCAGGCCCAGCACACCGCAAACGATAACGGCGATGGTTGCGGATGTTTGCAGATCACCTTTGCCGACACCCAGCATATTGCCAAACAGGATATGGTCGAGATGGGCGTCAGTCGGAAAGGCCACGAACAGGATCATGCCGACGGCAAACATGCCGGAGAACACCACGCCCATGATCGTATCGCGCTTCACGCGGCTGTTCTCGGCCAGATAGCCGGTTAGCAGCGCACATCCCATCCCTGCAACGAAAGCCCCCAGAATGAGCGGCAGGTTCAGCATATAGGCCAGCACGACCCCCGGCAGGATCGCGTGGCTGACTGCATCGCCCATCAGCGCCCAGCCTTTGAGGACCAGAAAGCAGGACAGCATTGCCGTGGGCGGTGCGATGATTAACGCGACCAGAAAGGCATTCTGCATAAACGGAAACTGGAAGGGAAGCAGTAACCCGTCAATCATATCGCAGGCTCCCGCGTTGCCGCCCGCGCCCTTGCCCGTGCGGCAAACATGCCATGTTTGGGGGCGAAGAAAAAGGCGACAAGGAAAACGAGTGTTTGCAATGCCACGATCACGCCGCCCGTCGCCCCATCGAGGAAATAGCTGGCATAGGCTCCGGCAAAACTGGTCACGGAGCCAATAAGCACCGAAACCATCAGCAAGCGCGGAAAGCGGTCGCAGAGCAGATAGGCTGTCGCGCCCGGCGTCACGACCATTGCAATGACGAGGAAGGCGCCTACTGTCTGCATCGCCGCGACGACCGAGGCCGAGAGCAGGGTGAAGAACATCGCCTTGAGCAAATCGGGCCGTAAACCAATGGAACGCGCATGGTTCTCATCGAAAAACGCGACCATCAGATCCTTCCATTTCGCCAGCAGAATGGCGAGGGAAACCACACCGATGATGACCAGTTGCAGCGTATCCTCCGGCGTTATGGCGAGGATATTGCCCATCGTGATTGTCTGAACGCTGACGGAGATCGGGTTGATGGAGACCATGAACAGGCCAAGGCCGAAGAATGATGTGAAGATGATCCCGATGATGACATCAATCTTGAGACCCGAACGGCCACTGAGAAACAGCATTGCCCCCGCCGCCAGCCCTCCGGCAAAGAACGCGCCGAATGCGAAGGGCAGGCCAAGCATGTAGGCTCCCGCGACACCGGGTACGACCGAATGGGCCAATGCGTCACCAATCAGCGACCAACCCTTGAGCATCAGATAACAGGACAGAAACGCGCAGACGCCGCCGACAAGTGCAGAGACCCACATGGCGTTGTTCATGTAATCGTAGGTGAAGGGTTCGAGCAGGGTGGTCAGCATGTCGGGATGTCACCAACCTGTGCCATTCCTGCGAGCACAGGAATCTTGCTCCATCCACGCAGATACCGACTTTCGCGGGTATGACGTTCACCTTTCACTGATCCCCCTCCCCGTAGATAACGAAGGGTCGTTCGTCGTCGGTGATGATGCGGATTTCGCGTGCGTCGTCATCGTCGTGCAATTCAGCACCGCCCAGCGTGAAATGCCTCAATACGCCGCCAAAGGCGCTTTCGAGGTTTTCGCGGGTAAACGTCGTTTCGGTGGGGCCGTAGGCGACGACGGTTCCCTTTACCAGCACCGTTCGGTCACAGAATTCAGGGACGGAGCCGAGGTTATGGGTCGAAACAAGCATGACGCGGCCCTCGTCGCGCAGCTCGCGTAGCAAGGTGATGATGCGATCTTCGGTCTTCACATCAACTCCGGTGAAGGGTTCGTCGAGCAGGATGACCTGTCCGTCCTGTGCCAGTGCGCGGGCGAGGAAGACGCGCTTGCGCTGTCCCCCGGAAAGTTCCCCGATCTGGCGATGCCGGTAATCCTGCATCCCGACGCGGGCCAGCGCCATATCGACCGCCGCACGATCCGCCGGGGCCGGACGGCGCAGGAATCCCATATGGCCATAGCGGCCCATCATCACCACGTCTTCAACCAGCACGGGGAAAGCCCAGTCCACTTCCTCTGATTGGGGGACATAGGCCACGATGCTGTCGCTCAAGGCTGCGCGCACTGACATATCGAGCAGGCGAATATCGCCGCTTGATGCTTTCACGAAGCCCATGATCGCCTTGAAAAGCGTTGATTTGCCCGCGCCATTCACTCCGACCAGAGCCGTGACAGTGCCGCGTGGGATTTCAAAGGTCGCATTGCGAAGGGCGGTGTGGCCGTTGCGATAGGTCACGGTCAGGTCGCGAACGGCGATTCCGCTGGCATCGGCGCTCATTGCCCGGTCAGCCCGTCCACGACTGTCTGCGATGTCACGCGCAGCAGGTCGAGATAGGTTGGCACGGGGCCATCGGCGTCGCTCAGGCTATCGACATAAAGCTCACCGCCATAGCGCGCGCCGGTCTCTCGTGCGACCTGTTTTGCTGGGTCGGTATTGACCGTACTCTCACAGAAGACGACGGGAATATCATGCTCCCGAACGCCATCAATAACCTTGCGAACCTGTTGCGGTGTGCCAACGGCATCGGCATTCATGGGCCAGAGATAGAGTTCGGAGAGGCCAAAATCCCGCGCCAGATAGCTGAACGCGCCTTCGCAGGTAACAAGCCAGCGTTTTTCCTGTGGGATCGACGCGATTCTGGCGCGCAAGGGGTCGAGCGTTTCCCGCACGCTGGTCTTGTAGCGTTCTGCATTGGTCCGGTAGGTTGCGGCATTATCAGGGTCATGCGCGATGAGGGCATTGCGGATATTGTCGATATAGATCATCGCGGCATCCGCACCGATCCAGGCATGGGGGTTTGCCTTGCCCTTATAGGAACCCGCCGTGATGGAAATCGGCTCGATGCCGTCGCTGACAGTGGCAGAGGGCTTGTCGCCGATATTGCCGAGGAACTGCGCGAACCAAAGCTCCAGATTGAGGCCGTTCCAGAGGATCAAATCTGCATCCAGCGCGCGTTTCAGGTCGCCCGGCGTTGGCTGATACCCGTGAATCTCTGCGCCGGGGCGTGTGATTGAAACCACTTCCGCCGCGTCGCCCGCCACGTTTCGCACCATGTCGGCAATGACTGTGAAGGTCGTGACAACCTTGAACCCCGTCTTGGGTTTATCCTCACCGCACCCCGCCAACAGCAGCGCGATAAACGCCATTGCCGCGACACGCATCGGTTTTGTCATGGACAGGATACTCCGGGAGGGTTCGGTTAAAAGCTAGGAGCGGCGCACCATGTTGTCAATGCAGTTGAGACTTGTTTGCAACAAGCCGTCTTGCACTTGCGTCGCATCTGGATAAATTCCCGATATGGATGGACAATCTTGCAAGGCGGAGACGATGGAGGCGGCCTTGCGGGATGCGGGGGTGAGGGTTACGCGCCAGCGTCAGGTTTTGCTGAAAGTGCTGGCCGATGCGGACGATCACCCCGATGCCAATGAGGTGCATCGCCGTGCGCATCGTATCGACGCGAAGGTATCCCTTGCGACCGTTTACCGAACGCTTTCGGTGTTGGAGAGTGCGGGTGTCGTGGATCGCCATGCCTTTGAGGGTGAACCGGCGCGTTTCGAGACGAGCGACCGCCCGCACCATGATCACCTTATTGATGTGAAGACCGGGGCTGTTATCGAGTTCCGCTCCGAGAAGATCGAGCGCCTTCAAGCCGAGATCGCCACCGAACTTGGGTATGATATAGTCGATCACCGATTGGTCCTTTACGGTAGAAAACGACGCTGATCCCTGCCCTCCTGTTTGCATCCCTGTTCCTGCATCGCTATAGGTCGCGCGAAATGTGCCGTCTTCGGGCGCGCAACCCCCGGAACATCGGACGAGACCTCCCATGCCCAAGATCAACGGCAACGAAATCCGCATCGGCAATATTATCGAGCATAATGACGGCCTTTGGATCGCAGTGAAGACCGATCATGTGAAGCCCGGTAAGGGCGGAGCATTCGCGCAGGTCGAACTGAAAAACCTGCGCAATGGCTCCAAACTCAATGAACGCTTCCGCTCGGCGGACAAGGTGGAGCGCGTGCGGCTGGAGCAAAAACGTCAGCAATTTCTCTATGAGAATGATGGCCGGTTGGTGTTCATGGATGAGGACACCTATGACCAGATTGAACTGGATGCCGGGATCCTCGGTGAGCGCCGCGCGTTTCTGCAAGATGGCATGATCGTGGAAATTGAGTATCACGAAGAAGAGCCACTGGCCGCCAAGCTGCCCGAAAAAGTCATTTGCGAAATCGCGGAGACCGAGCCGGTAGTCAAAGGCCAGACGGCGGCGAATTCCTTCAAACCCGCCATACTCGACAATGGCGTGAAGATCAGTGTGCCGCCTTTCGTGGGCGTCGGTGAAAAGGTCGAAGTGATGACCGAAACCGCCGAATATGTCAGCCGCGCCTGATGGCCAATTACAATGCGAACCTTACCGTGATGACCGGGGCCGCGCGCAAGGCGGCGCGGGGGCTGCGGCGTGACTTTGGGGAGGTTGAAAACCTGCTCGTCTCGGTCAAGGGTGTTTCGGACTTCGTAACCAAGGCCGACATCAAGGCCGAACAGGTGATCCGCGAAGACCTGATGCACGCCCGGCCCGCCTATGGCTGGCTGGGAGAGGAGAGCGAGCCGGTGGAGGGCGCGGACCCGCGCCGCCGCTGGATCGTCGATCCGCTGGATGGGACGACCAACTTCCTTCACGGTCTGCCGCATTGGGCCATCTCAATCGCGATGGAACATAAGGACGAGATCGTCGCAGGGGTTATCTATGACCCCATCAAGGACGAATTGTTCACCGCCGAGAAGGGCGGGGGCGCGTGGGTAAATGGCAAGCGTATCCGCGTGTCGAACCGAAAAGACCTGTCCGAATGCCTCTTTGCCACGGGCGTGCCGTTCGGGGCAAAGAAGACGCTGGGCCAGACGACCAAGGATCTGATTTCGCTGATGCCCGTCTGCGCCGGGGTACGCCGCCTTGGTTCGGCGGCACTTGATCTCGCCTATGTCGCGGCAGGGCGATATGATGGCTATTGGGAGCGGGAGTTGCAGCCATGGGATATGGCCGCAGGGCTGTTGATGGTGCGCGAAGCAGGGGGCTATGTGTCCGATATGGCGGGCGGTAATGACATTCTGGGCACAGGCGGCGTGATTGCCTCGAACGCGGAAGTGAATGCGAAATTCTCTAAATTGCTGACCTGACAACCCTCCCCAATTCTGACTCTTTTTTCCCGCAGAAATCGCATAGCTTGATCTGGTCGTTCACAGTACGGTCGATGAAGTGAATCGTGTCAGGGGGGACGGATGGAAGGCGACTTCAAGAGATCAGTGCGGGTTACACGCCCAACTGGTACAATCCTGTTTATGCTCGGATTTTTGGTGCTGGTTGGGATCGTTGCGTTCTTTTTGGCGCAAACCATCGGAACGGTCTTCAATGCGAATCCGTATCTGAATGGATTGATCCTGGTCGTTTTGGCGGTCGGTATTCTTTACACGTTCTGGCAGGTGAACCGGCTGCGCATGTGCATCGACTGGATCGATGCCTTCATCGCGGAGCGCCCCGGCTTTGAAGTGATTGAACCTCCCCGCCTGTTGATCTCAATGGCCGGGATGTTGCGCGACCGGGAAACGCGCAAATCCCTCAGCCCCAGTATTGTGCGGGCAATTCTCGATTCCATCGCCACGCGGCTGGATGAAAGCCGTGAGATTGTGCGTTATATCGCCAGTCTGATGATCTTCCTTGGGCTACTCGGAACCTTCTGGGGATTGTCGATCACCGTGCCGCTCGTGGTCGAAACGATCCGTGATCTGGCCCCGGAGGAAGGGGTGGAGGCGTCGGAAGTATTCCAGCGTCTCGTGCAGAATCTTGGTGGCCAGATGAAAGGTCTGGGAACGGCGTTTGCTTCCTCACTGTTGGGGCTGGCCGGATCGTTGGTTCTTGGATTTCTCGAAATCCTGTCCGGCCAGGCGCAAAACCGCTTTTACCGTGAGCTGGAAGAAGCGTTGTCGCAGATCACGCGCATTGCACGATCCGAGGAAGAGGGCGTTGCCTTCCTCGCGGAATCGCTGGAGCGTAATTTTGAGACAATGGACGAATTGACGGGGCAGCTTTCTATTGCCGAGCACCGGGGGGTCGTCGCGCATGACAAGCTGGAACAGGCCGCGATGTCGATGGCATTGGTGGCGGAACGGATGCTTCAGGACCAGAGCGCCCTGCGTGAACTGACCCAGAGTCAGAATGCGATGCGTGAGGTGCTGGTTGCTGCGACCGAGCGGAACAAGGGTATCCTTGGTGGTATGGATGAAGGTACGCGCGCGCACATTGTCAGTATCGACCGTCATATGCTGCGCCTTATCGAGGAAATGTCTGCGGGCCGCGCCGAGTCCACGGCAGACCTGCGTGGTGAAATTCGCACGCTGACCCGGACAATCGAGTCAGCCGCGCGCGGCGAAATGGAGGGCTGACGCATGGCCCTGCGCCGCCGCAGTTCCGGCGATTCGTTCCGCATGGGCATCTGGCCCGGTTTCGTCGATGCAATGACGGCGATGCTGCTTGTCTTCACTTTTGTCCTGTCGATCTTTATGATGACGCAGTATTTCCTGCGTGAGACGATTGAGGGACAGGAAGAGGAGATCGTGGATAAGGAATCCGCGCTTTCCAGCCTGACGAATCGTCTCGATTCCCTCTCTGATTTACTGTCCCTGGAACGGGGTGAGCGCGCAGAGGCCGAGGTTCAGGTGGGGCAATTGCGTGCTTCACTCGCCACGGTTGAAAGTGAGAAAACCGAAACTGAACGCCGCCTGGAGGCACTCGCCGCAAGGCTGAGCGCGACCGAATCCGAACGCGATGCCGAGCGGGACGCCGTATTGCGTGAGGCGGCAGAACGACGGGCGCTGGAGGCGCTGGCGGCGACACTGCGGACGGACCTCGCAACCACAGAAGCGGCGCTGGGGGATGCGACTCTGTTGCTGGACGAGGAGGAGAAGGCGAGGGCGCTGGAACTTGCAGCCGCCGAAGCCCTGCGCAAACGGTTGGTAGATTCGCAAACCGAATTGACCGCTATGGAACTCGCACTTGATGAGGAACGCGCAAAAGCGGAGGAAACCTTGCTTTTGCTCGCTGCCGCACGCGAGGCCGAAGGCAAGCTGAAGGAAACGCTGGGTGCGACAAGCGAAAGCCTTGAAGAAAAGGATTTGATGCTTGCGCTGGCGAAGTCAGAGCTTGCTACCTTGGGTGAGGCAACAGCGGAAGAACAAAAACAACTCGCCTTGCTGAACGAACAAACGCGCGCTTTGCGCGATCAACTGACCGCTATCAGTGCAGAACTGGAAATTTCAGAGCAGGCGCGTACCAAGGCATTGGGCGATTCAGAACGCAAGAGTGAAGTCATTGATTCACTTGGTGAGCGACTTAATACGGCTCTGGCTGAAAAAAACCGTGCTTTGGAGGAAAAACAAGAAATTCTAGAGGAGCAAGTGGACGAATTATCTGCGTTTCGTTCTGAATTTTTTGGGCGTGTGCGTGCTGCATTAGCCGGTCGCAATGATATTGTCATCAAGGGCGATCGTTTTGTCTTTCAGTCGGAAGTGTTATTCGGACCAGGCTCTGCCGATCTGAACGAGGACGGTATTCGCGAGATGGGCCGTTTTGCGGAAATCCTGACGGATATTTCGGATGAAATCCCCGGTGATGTGGACTGGATTTTGCGCATTGATGGCCATACTGACCGACGGCCAATGACGCCCGGACGAACGCCCTTTGCGGATAATTGGGAGCTTTCCCAGGCCCGCGCCCTCTCGGTCGCGCGGTATTTGATCGACCAGCACGGCGTCGAACCGCGTCGCCTCGCGCCGACAGGTTTTGGGGAGTTCCAACCCCTCAACATCGCCAGAAGCGCCGAAGCTTATGCCCAGAACCGGCGCATCGAACTGAAGCTGACCGAGCGATAAGCGGTGGCCGCCTCGCCTGCTTGTCTTGCTGCTGCCAGAATATTGCGCGCGCAGATACTCAGGCCTTTCGCAACAAAGCGAGCAAACGGTCACGGGCGGCGGGGATCGGGCGGTCAGGGCCGTTCTGGATTGCCCATGTCTCTAAAAACCACCCTGTCATTGTCAGTGCATCTGCCAATGCCGCGCGATCAGGTACAAGTCCTTGTGTCGTGAGGAATGCGGGCAAGGGGAGAAGACGATCTGCATATTCCCTCCCTGCCTCAGCCGTAACCGCACGTCCTGATTTCGGAGAAACCCATGCCAACCCCTTCTGCGCGCCTGTCACGGCGCACCGCCGCAGATCAAGGGCAAGGCCGAGTTCCGAGAGCAGGAGTAATTCCCATTTCGCATAGCCGAGCCGGCGCGCATCTGCGTCGCCAAGCGCGTCTAGCATTGCTTGCGTTCCTGCGTAGAGGTCCGGCATTGCCGCCCGCTCTGGCAACAGGCTTGTCAGCAATGCCCGCGTGGAATCGAGAATTGCGAGTGCTTCCCGATCCTCCAGCGCCATTCCCACGCGGGAACGGATCAGTTCAGCGGTCGAGTAAGTGCCGAGATTTTCGGGCAATCGGCCCCGCCATGTCAGCGCAAGCTGGTTTCCTGGCTGCAATGTAGCTGTAAAGCGCCGTCCCAGACCACCGTGAATGAGGCCCGAATGGCGGCCATGCTCGGCGGTCAGTGTCTCAATGATCGCCGAGCTTTCGCCGTGCTTGCGAACCGAGAGAAGAATACCTTCTGCGCGCCATTCCATAAGCGGGAGGTAACGCCCGCTCTGGAATCCTGCAAGGAAAGTCTATTTACCCATCAGCGTCTGTGGTTCCTCATAGGGGGTTGATAAGCCTCCCTGCGCCTCCAGAATTGCCGCCCATCGCGCGCGGGAGCGGTTGGCGTTATTCGTGGCGATAAGGCGAGCCTGCCCAGAATGCCAGCTGATCTTGTCAGGCTCAATCCCCTTTTCGAAGAATGTAGCCCATTCTTCCGGTCCTGCGTCGATGACGTAACCGCCACCGGAGCGGACTTGCTCCGGCAATCCATCAACTGGCGCGACGAGAACCGGACGACCCGCTGCCTGCGCCTCCAGACAACTCAGGCCAAACGGTTCCCAACGTGATGGCATCACGGCAATATCGAACAGGCGATAGGCATCAGCGGGCGAATCGGTTGCGCCGTGGAATGTGATACGTGGATCACCTGCCGCCAGTGCTTCGATCTCGTCGCGCATTGGGCCATTCCCGAAGATTTCGAAACTGGCCTGTGCAGGGGCGGCCTCCCGCCACCGGGGCAGGATCAGATCAAGACCCTTCTGCTCGTCCAGGCGGCCGACAAAGCCATAGCGAAGGGCTGGTCCCGGTGTCGGGGGCGGGATTGGGATTGCGAGGAATGGCTCCAGATCGACCAGAGGTGGCGCGATACGGACTTTCCGGTCAGCGATCACACCGATGTCACGCATCCATTTTGATTGTCCCTCTGAGACAGCGACGATCTCGTCGAACAGGGCATAAACGGTACGGAGCAGGGTGTGAAAGCGGTGCTGCTTGTGGCTGGCAACACGATGCGTCTCAAAACCTGCGCAATAGCTATGCTCGACATGAACGATCCGTGCCTTTGGATTGCAGGCGCGCAACGTAATGAGCATTGGAAAGCTGCGCCAGGAGATCGCAAGATGTGAGACAATGGTGCCGACCTCATGCGAATGGCCGCGCATCGTGCCGCGCTTGACGAACAATGTTTTGTCATTCGGGCGCATCTCTGAAACGCGGTCGAGAAAGCGGGTCACGCCCCCCATGCGGCGGTCGTCGATCAAGTGCAGGGTTTTCTCGGACGTGAGCATAGGTGGGTCTCCCTCAAGCGGGGGCAGGACGATTTTCCGGGTTGGGCGCTGTGGAACCGCGTTTTGCCATTCCCAACAGGATGTTTTCGATGGCTGCATAGGTGCGTCTGCCGCATATTCGCAGAACGGTTGCCGCCCCCAGTGTCGTGATTGTTTTGATCGGTTGCTCGGTCAGGATGCGCGGCGAGGAGCGTAGTGAACGGGTCGCAAAACTCCATGCCAAGGTCGGTTCGCGCAGGCTGACGGCGCGGCGTGCCAGATAGCGAAGCTGATAGGCTTTCGCCAATGCGCCGTGTTCGGCGATGAAATCAGGTGCATAGAGAGCGGTCTTCTCGATCATCTGCGTCCAGGTTTCCAACTGTCGCGTCACATTGGCCGAAAGGCCGTGAGGGTTTATGCGATAGCCTGTAAGGGCTTCGTCGATCCCTTCGATTCGCCA
Organism: uncultured Neomegalonema sp.; assembly: GCA_937957975.1. Taxonomy (GTDB): domain Bacteria; phylum Pseudomonadota; class Alphaproteobacteria; order Rhodobacterales; family Rhodobacteraceae; genus JAHDDY01. The sequence goes on along the minus strand of CALFFK010000001.1, from coordinate 89,769 downwards.
GCTGGTCTTGAGGGAAAGGCGCAGCCAGCACTCAATGTCGGTGCTTTGACGCAGTTCTTCGTCGAACCAGCAGGTCTGATCATGCTTGCCCTGGGGATGAGGGTGAGCGATGGCATCAAGGGCTGTCCGGCGTAGCAGTGGCGTCGAACCATTGCCGACCGGGTTGCGCGTTACCAGCACCAGTGGGGTGATTCCCTCGATCTGTGGCGATTGCTTCAGGCCAGTGGGGCGTCCCGCCTCATCCATCATCCAGCTTCCCGAAAATGACAGGCCAACTTCCGGCTTTGCATCGAGATGGGCGGCATGTTTGGCCAGCTTTGTCGGTTCCCATATATCATCCGCATCAAGCAGACCAATATAATCCCCACGGCCTTCGCGGATGCCAGCATTCCGGGCGGCGTTCAGCCCGCCGTTCTGCTGCTGGAACAGGCGCAAACGGGGGTCAGTGTAGCGTCGGGCGACATCGGCGGAACCATCAGTGGACCCGTCATCGACCACCAGTACTTCAAAATGATCGTAGGTCTGTGCAAGCGCGGATTCTATCGCCGCCGCAAGCATATCTTCGCCGTTATAGACCGGAATGACGATGGTACAGAAAGTCATGGGCGTTCCTTCAACGGTTCGCGAGGGCATAGCGCATCATGCGCGGGGCGATCAGACTGGCCAACGCCGAGCCAAGGGTGAGTGGGCCACGCACCCCGCCGGAGAAAAATCCGCGCGGTGACAGCGCGATCCCGCGTAACGCATAGGCAACTGCAGTCTTTGGGGGCATTCCGAGGCGTAAAGCCCGGCGCGAGAGATAGCGCAAATACACGGCTTCCGCTGATTTCAGGGCATGGACCGGGGGTAGGGCGTCGAGGTTAGTTGCTGTCTGAACGCTTTTGCGCCAACCGTCATACATCTTCTCCAGATCGGTCGAGAGACCGCCGATGCTCGTTCGGTAATGCAGCAGGGTCTCGTCGATGCCGATGATCTTCAGGCCGTGTGCTGCTGCACGAACCAGCCATTCGCGATCTTCACCATGGGTAATATCCTCGCGGAACAGGCCTGCCTGTTCCAGCACGCTGTGGCGCATCACGAGGTTTGACATGGTTCCAACGGAATTCTCGCGCATCAGATCAAGTACACTGAGGGGCGTGGTGGGGACGGTTGAAACTGTGGGATTATCACCCGGTTTCTCGCCGAAGAAGGCATAGCGGGAATATGCGATGTCCATGTCCGGCTTTGCCCCGAACAACCGCATGAAAGTCGCCAGACGCTGTGGCTCCCACAGGTCGTCGGCATCCAGAAATGCGACGAGATCGGTTGTTATGCCGTGAAGCCCTTTATTCCGGGCGGCGGAAGCGCCTTTACCCGACCCTTCGGTGACCGTGATACGCGCATCTTTCCTCGCGAGTGTGGCGAGGATATCGGGCGTGGAATCTGTTGAGCGGTCGTTCACTGCAACGATGGACCAGTCATCCACGGTTTGTGCGCGAATGCTTTCGAATGTGTGTTCCAGCGTTTTCTCGCTGTTATAGCAGGGAATAATGATCGTGATGCTCATGCCGTGACCACTGGAGAACGTCGCAGGATAAGGACCGAAGCGGCGACTTGCGCGACGGTTGCGGCGGCGAGATAGGCGTACATGGTTACGGTCAGGCCGAAGGGCGCGGCGATGGCGACGGTTCCAATGATCGTTCCAGTGATGAAGATCGACGCCTTCAGGTCAGTTCCGGCCCGGTCTTCCGAACGGAGCCACTGGCTTACAGCAGTCCATACGACGGCGGGCGCTGCCGCGAGGCACAGAACTCCAACCATCTGGCTCATCCCTGCCCATGCATCCCCGAAGATCAACGGGACGTACCAGGGAGCGAGAATGGCCTGAAAGACGATGAGAGGTACGAGAATCATCAATGCGAGGCGCAGCGAATCCGAGAGGGTTGCGCGGCGGCTGGCCCCCGCTTCCGTGGCACAGAGATGCGGGAAAAGGGCAATCGCGAAGGCATTACAGAAAGAGGTTGCCAGTCCAAGCCCCGCGTTGAACGCGAAGAACCAGATGCCGAGGGCTTCCATCCCCAGCACTCCGCCTATGATGAGCTTATCGGCCTGAAGACGCAGGGCTTTGACTCCTTCGACCCCAAGGATCGCACCGCCAAACCGGATAAAGGGCGCAGCGGGCGCATATCCGGCTTCGGGTTGGGCCTTCCAGGGATGGAGACGGCGCATCGACAGCGCCCAAATTGGTGCGGTCAGGGCGCGGGGTAAAATCATGGCTGCCGCCACTGGCCATGCCAGTAACAGGGCAACGGCCATGAGCGCGCTGAAGACGATTTGTCCTCCTGCAATGGCCGCCACGGCCTTGCTCTGCCCGTTCCGCATTGCGCGAAAGCAGGAAACGAGGCCCAGCGGCATGATGAGGAATTGCGTCGAAAAGACAAAGAGCAGGATCGCGGTTTCACGGTTATTCGTGAAGACATCAAGACATAGCGCAATCGCACATCCAGCCACGAACAGACATCCGCACCACAGCCGAAATATTCGCTGGGCAGTATTGCAGGTTGATTCCAGATCGGCGTCGGAGGCGGCGATAATCCGTTGGCCTACGCCATTCTCTGCGAGGGCTTTAAGAATTTCCCCGAAGGCCAGTACCAACGCAACGATGCCGAGTTGTTCGGGTAAAAGGACGCGTGCAGCCACCATCGTCGCGCCAATGCGCGCGAACTTTGCCAAGGCTTCGGACGCCGCCCAAACCATGAGCGTACCCAGCAACGGTGTTCGCGTGACGGCGATGGCATGTGCCAAGTGGGCAGGCTCCGATTGGATACACGTCCTTTCTCTGCTGAAAGGTGTGATTGGATTTTTCTCTAAAGGCGTTGAAATTTTGCAAATTTTGTATCCTTGGGCTTGAGATACATACGCTGTCGTAAATATTTTCCTCAACTTCCCGCACCATCATGGCTCAAATCGGATCATTCGTAGGGGCGTATGATCCTGAGCCGGGGAATGGGGACAGTATGGATCGGGACAGCAGGTTGCCGCAGTTGCGAGTCTGCGAAATGATGGTGGTGGATGCGGGGCGACAGGAAGCTGTTGCATTTCTGCTTGATGGTGCGCGTCGTCGGGTTGCTTTCGTGAATGCCGATTGTGTTAATATCGCTGCGCGCGACGAAACATATGCGCGGGACATCAAGGGGATGGACCTGCTGTTGCCTGACGGTTCCGGTCTTGCGCTGGCGGCGAAGATGTTGGGTAAGCGTTTTACGGAAAATCTTAACGGTACCGATCTCTTTCCTGTCCTTTGCGCCGAAGCCAACCGGCAAGGTAAATCCATATATTTTCTCGGCGGCACTCCCGGCGTGGCGGAACGGGCTGCGGAAGCAGCGATTCTCGCCAATCCGGGTTTGCGGATCGCTGGCACAGCGCATGGCTATGTTGATGACGAGGCAGCCGTCGTCGCCCGAATAAATAAGGCTGGGGCCGATATTCTGCTCGTTGCGATGGGTGCACCAAAGCAGGAAGCGTTTATCGCTCGCCATTCCAGGGCCTTGCAGGCTGATCTGTGCATGGGTGTTGGCGGTCTTTTCGATTTCATTGCGGGCGACAAACCCCGCGCACCGACCCCTATCCGCCGAATCGGCATGGAATGGGCGTGGCGGCTGATGATTGAGCCGAAGCGCCTCGCCCGGCGTTATCTCGTTGGAAATCCTGTCTTTCTCGCCCGCGCCGCCCGCATGGCATGGCGCGAACGGGCGTGGCCGTCGCTTTACCCGGTTCTCAAGCGGGTTATGGATTTTGTATTGGCCTCTGCTGCCTTGGTCGTTCTTGCGCCTTTCTTCATCATCGCTGCACTTGCAGTCATGGCTGAGAGTCGGGGGGGAGCCTTCTTCACACAGACGCGCGTTGGGAAGGACGGCAAACTGTTCAGAATGATAAAGTTCCGAACGATGTACCCGGATGCAGAGGAGCGCCTTGCTGCCTTGCTGCAGAGTAGCGACCGGGATGCGATTTGCTTCAAGATGACCGATGATCCACGCGTTACACGGGTTGGAAGGTACTTGCGCAAGACTTCGCTGGATGAATTTCCACAACTCTGGAATGTCGTGCGTGGTGAGATGTCGCTGGTCGGTCCCCGCCCGGCATTGCCTTCGGAAGTTGCATTATATTCCCAGGATGAACGGGAACGTTTGGCGGGTGCGCCCGGCATTACATGCCTTTGGCAGATTTCGGGCCGCGCTGACCTCAAATTTGACAAGCAGGTTGATCTGGATATTGCCTATCTACGATCTTCATCAATCTGGCTCGACGTCGCAATTATCGTTCTGACGCCCCTGGCGATGATTTCCCGGCGGGGGGCGTATTGACCTTCGTTCTTGCGTTAGACTCCGAATGGTGGCGCAGTGTGATGGATGATGCCTCGTCTGCCCATCTTTTCGATCCGCGCCCGGATGCTAATCGGCTCTGGTCTTATGGCCGTGCTGGCATTGCTGGCTGCCGCCTCAATGATTTATGCCGCCTCTGAAACGTCCCGCCGCCTCGATCAGGTCACTGCGGCACAGGGGCGGATGGAGCTTTATTCAACCCTTTCCGGTCGAATCAGTGATTACGCGGTCGTTACTATCGAAGCAGCGAACGCGACCGCGATCACCTGGGATGCCCGCAATGCCCGGCTCTACTCGCGCCGTGAAATTGTGGAAGAAAGCTTTGCGCGTATCGAGAAGGCGCTCGCTGTCCATGTCAATGCGGCGACAGACAGGCAGCAGGCCAACCGCCGTGCCACCCTAAGTCTTGGCGTTGCCCGGATGAAGGCGCAATTCCAATCGTTGGTCCGGGCGATGGAAGCTGCTGATCCGAGTGCCGGGGTTGCGCCCCTTCGCGCGCGGCTCGATGGTTTTGCGACGCAGTTCTCGCCTTTGCTTGATGCAGCCATCAACGAGGAACATCGTGAGCGCACTATGGCCCTTGCCGCCATTGAGAAATTGCGCAGTCGCCTGATGGCCCTCGCGCTGGGTGTTGGCATTTTGGCGATACTCGCGTTTTTGCTTTTTCAGGGAACACTGATTGCTCCGCTCCTGCGGCGCATCCGTACCACGGCGACGGCGGCATCCCTGATCGGTGGAGAGCGATTGAACACGCGGCTTTCAATTGATCGGCGCGATGAGTTGGGCCTTTTGTTTGCCAACGTGAATCGCATGGCTGCGCGCCTTGATCGCCGCCGTGTCGAGGTTGATGCTGACCGTGCAAGGCTGGAGGAAATCGTGGCGGAGCGCACGACGGCCTTGCGTGAGGCAAATGATGCACTTGCCGTGATCGACGAAAACCGCCGCCGTTTCTTTTCGGATGTCAGCCACGAGTTACGTACCCCGCTTACTGTTATTCTTGGCGAAGCAGAGGTTGGGCAACGGGCATCGGGCCTTAGCGATGCGGAGTATAAGGCGTCGCTTGATGTGATTCAGTCCCGTGCGCGCCGTCTCAACCGCCGGGTTGAAGACCTGCTTCGTATCGCGCGCAGTGAATCAGGCCAGATCGACCTCGATCAATCCCTTTTTGATCTTGCGCAGGCTGGGCAGGAGGCGAGCGAAGACGTGGCCGGTCTCATCACCCGGCGTGGATTGATTCTTGACATAATCCTTGATTCTCCGCTGCCAACTTTGGGTGATACCGATTGGACGCGACAGGTTATCTCTGGCGTTCTGGAAAATGCGATCCGCCATTCGCCAGCGCAAGGTCGCCTCGCGATTACGGGCATGGTTGGTGAAGAAACCGTCGCCCTGACCATCACGGATAACGGCCCCGGTATTCCGGTAGAGGAAGTAGAGCGCGTCTTTACCCGTTTTGAACGCGGCAAGACCGCACGGGCGGGCGCAGGTTTTGGTGTCGGCCTTGCTCTTGCCCGATGGGTGATGGAAAGTCAGGGTGGGGGCATAGAAGTTACCAGTCCTACTCCATCGGGGCAGGGAACTGCCGTGACGCTTTCGTTGCCGCGTTTGCTCGAAGAGGATGAATGACAACCGGGAAAACCATACTCATCGCTGAAGATGACGGCGACATTGCTTCGGCCCTCTCGCGCGGATTGTCCGCCGACAGTTATTATCCACTCATCGCCCATGATGCGGTGGACGCGCTGGACATTGTTGCCCGTACGCCCTGTGATGCTGCAATCGTTGATATGATGCTTGGTAATGACCGGGGTACTGATCTCGTGCGTCGTTTGCGTGCGACCGGGATGGATGGTCCTATATTGATTCTCAGTGCTCTTTCCGGGGTTGAGGATCGCACTGAAGGGTTGGAATCCGGGGCGGATGATTACATCGCCAAGCCATTTGAATATGCCGAGCTTTTGGCCCGCCTTCGCGTTCAGGAAAACCGGCGCGGGCGCAGCGATACACTGCGCCCCCTGTTGGGGCGGCTCGTCTATGATGATACGCTTCGCGCCGTTACCAATGGCGAGCGCACCATTGCACTGACCGAGCGAGAGGCCGATTTGCTGAAATTCCTTGCTGCGAACGCGAATGCCCTGAGCAGTCGTGGCGATATATACGATACGCTCTGGGCAAAGACGGAAGGCTCTTCGGAGAATGTCGTTGATGTTTATATCGGCTATCTGCGCCGAAAACTCGCGCCACTTGAAGATTTCGGAGTTGCGTTGCGCACAGTGCGCGGGCGTGGCTTCATCCTGGCTGAAACATGAGGATCAAACCGACCATGCAATCGATTATCCGCCGTCTCTGTGCCACTGCGCTCTGTCTGACGTTGTCGGCCCCTGCCTTTGCCGATGACGCCCTTGACCGTATCTTCGACACTGAAAATCTGGACAATGTTAAGAGTGGTATGACTCTCGCCTTTACCCATATTCGGGAAACCCACAATCCTGAAATATTGCCCGCTCTTGAACGTAATATTGAAGTTGCAGTTGAAGGTAAGGTGGAGGGTAAGGAATCGCGTTCCGTCATTGTTTCGTTCAAGGAAGGCGAGCGGAATGTGACACTCAGCCCGTTCAGCGATGGTGGCGGCAACCCGATGCTCGTCTTCTTTCTTGAATCCCTGGCCAAGGCGGTGGCCAAGAGCACGGGCGGCAGCCCTTTCTACATCAAGAACCGTATTGTCGAGACCTTTCAGCGTGGAACCGAGGTTTCCCCAATTGAAATTGTCCACGACGGAAAGCCGGTTGAGGCAAGCCGCATTTTATATGCCCCCTTCGCAAAGGAAAAAGTGAAGGATCGCCTCCAGAACTTTGCAAACATGGAGATGGTTTTTACCCTGTCGGAAGCGGTTCCGGGGGGGATCGTGGAAATCCGCGCGATTGATGATCCCAAGGCCGAAGACGGTTTCCGCGAATTCATCGTTTTCGACGGCATAGCGGAGAAGGATGAATGAGTAGGGCTGTTACTCCCGCAGGTCTGGGCGCTGCATTTTTTTTCGTATTCGCCAGTTATGCGCAGGCACAAGTCGCCGTCGAGAACGACTACCCGACTGTTGCCCGCGCTGATTACATTTTTGGTTGTATGGCAACGAATGGGCAAAGCCGCGAGGCATTGGAAAAATGTGCCTGCTCTGTCGATGTGGTGGCTTCGATCCTGCCTTATGAGCAATATATTGAAGCCGAAACAGTCATGTCCATGAGCCTTGTCGGCGGCGATCGCATGTCGATCTTCCGCACGGCACCCCATCTCCAGACCATGGTCGCAGAACTGCGCCGTGCGCAGGCCGAGGCCGAAATCCGGTGCTTTTGATTGAAAGGTTATCGTCCCAGTAAAATGTACCGCTGGGTTTTTTGTCATTCCCACGGAGGGGACGAATAACAAAAGCTTTCGATTTTAGAGATGTGGCGATCAAGAGAGGCGGGAATTTTGTATTTCCTGCCCCTCGTTGATCCAATGTGGTTGCAGATACCTCTTTACGCGCGGGAGCCGCAATTACGACTCGGTAGCTGTCGCAAATTCACGTTCGTAGACTTCACCGTCGGTATCCTTGGCCTTTACGGTCAGCTTGCCTGCCCCGTTCTCAATATATTTGAACCGGAAGGATGGGTCTTCACTGATGGAAATACCACCTGTCATCTTCATAACAAGCTGATCGCCTTGCATGACTTCGATCTCGTCTACGAAATAGGCCGGGATGAAGAGTTGCGTGAGCTGATTCATCTGAAGGCCCGAATAATTCGGATGGCGGACCATCACCTGCGCTTCGCGGCGTGTGCCGGAGGCTTTTGGGGCGTCCTCGATGGGGTCAAAGAAACGCAGCTTCATCTTGCCAATTCCGGCATTGGCCGCATCCGCGTCCTTCATTGCCGGGGCCGAGCAGCCGCCTGATGCCTTGACGTACTTGCCGACCATGTAGATCTCGCCATCTTTCGTTTCCGCAAGTGCGCGGACGTTCGAGTAGGCGTTCACCCGCATCCGCGTTTCCATGTCAAGATCGCCATAAGACGGGCCGAACTCGAATTCGGCGGCAATGGGCGCAGGATTTTCATCAACGATGAAGGTCAGCTTGACGAAATCCTTGTCGCTATCGGCGGTCTCGCGGATTGTAATTGGCACAGTCGCGGCGTCATGGGCACGATAGGGAGCGTCAATTTCCAGAAACGCGCTGCCATCAAGGATTTCCCGGTCGCCAACGACATCAACGCGCATTTCGTCCCATGTTTCACTGGGTTTCAGCGGATTGTCGCGCTTGTCGGCTGCCTGTGCACCATGCATGATCCCAAGAGATACAAGAGCAAAGAGGGCGTTTTTCAGCATTGAATGATTCTCCGGCGAAGAAATTCCGTCTACGACCTTAGCGTGACACTGTGAAAATGTCACACCGCATCGCGGGTTTGCAATCACAGTTTTACGATCTGTGCTTGTAAAACCACCCCAAAATATGGAGAAATCCCCATGTACCAGCTTCTTCTCGCGGTTTGCATCAATGGTGATCCGGCGTTGTGCATGGATCGTCGTCTGCCACTTGGGGAGGAGATGAACATGATGCGTTGTATGCGTGAAGGGCTGGTTCATGCGCAGAAATGGGCCGATGATCACCCTGATCTTGAACTAAAGAGCTGGCGTTGCATCACCCCTGAAAAAACTCCAAAGCCGTTGGAAGATTTTATGGTGGAAGAAGTTGGGGACGGCGTCTTCGTTCACCGGGGTCGCCATGCCATTCCGGCCCCTACCAATCTCAACGACACATCGAATATCGGCTTCATCATCGGGGAAGAGGGAGTTGCCGTTATTGATGCGGGCGGCTCGGCGGCGGTGGCAAAGGCCGCGCTGTTTCACATCCGCGAGCGCACGGAACTCCCTATAAAATACCTGATCCTCACCCATATGCACCCCGATCATGTACTGGGAGCACAGGTTTTCCGGGATGAGGGCGCAGTAATCATTGGTCATCGCAAGCTTGATCGCGCGCTCAAGGCTCGCGCACAGACCTATACCGACAATCTGCGCCGACTTGTTGGTGAGGAAGGATTCGAGGGCAGTGCCATCCTTTTGCCCGATGAAGGGGTTGAAGGGGAGCGCGTCCTTGATCTTGGCGGGCGAACCCTGAAGCTGGAAGCTCATCCGACTGCCCATACGGATAACGATCTTACGGTCCTTGATGAAAAGACCGGGCTTTGGTTTTTGGGCGACCTGCTGTTTGCGGAGCATACCCCCGCCCTTGATGGCTCGATCACGGGTTGGATCGAGCGTATGAAGACCTTATCCGACCGGGAAGTCACGGGGGTTGTTCCCGGTCATGGCCCTGTATTGCTCGATTGGCCCGACGGCCTCGCTCCCATGCAGGCCTATCTTGTTTCTGTGGCAAAGGATGTTCGCGCGGCTATCGCCAAGGGCACTCCCATGGCCGATGCCGTGCGGAATATTGGCGAGGATCATCGCGAGGACTGGGTTCTCTTCGATGAGTTCCATCCCCGCAATGTAACCAGTGCTTACAAGGAGCTGGAATGGGAGTAATAGACGCTTATTGCTCTGCTGCCTCGCTCACTGTTTTTGCCAGGGCAAAGGCCCGTTTTTCGAGGATCACCGGCGTCTCGCATACATAGGTCAGTGATTGTGCGCGCTCGGTATAGATGCGCGCATCCCATGTCACGATGTCCTGTAGTTCCTCAAGCCTGTCCCACTCGTCGTTGGATTTGTCGTCTTTTGCTTCCAGTGTTGCGAGTTCCTGCTGCAACCCATCAATTCGCTCCGACAGGCCGGTTTGTTTTGCTGCATAACGCCCGATCCCGGCAATCACTGTGGCCCGTTCGCGATTGATCTGCTCGAATACGGTGCGGAAGAGCACTGCCAGCTTTGTCTCGCGGCTTTCTTCCAGTGAGGCCGCATAGCGGTCAATCAGTGCCTTTGCTTCCTCCAGCGAGGTTCGTCGCACGGCAATGGCCCGCGCCAGCGCGATGGCTTCTGCATCCGGTTGCACGGCCTCATCTACCAATGGCCCGGTCCACATCTGCCCAATTGAGAGATTGGGAACCTTGCGCTGGATGCAAGGCCAGCTCTTGTCCTTGAAATCGGCGGCGAGCGCCACCGGGGCCAGCAATGTGGCGGCAATAGCAATGGCGTATCCGGTCTTCTGCATGGTCCGGTCCTCGTAAAGGATTCTTCTGTTTATTGTTGCACGGATTGATCCTACGGTCATCTTCTGGGATGTCGCGGCAGGATGGCGGCGCCTTGCCGGCCGGATTTCAGGCTTGCCCAATGCCCAATGACGCCAGCACGGCTTCCAGATACTGTTTTGGCAAGATCGTCACTGCTCCTGCACGGTCGAATGTCGCCGAAACCCTTGCAGCCACCGCCTCGTTCGATGTTCCGATTTGCCCTGCTGCCGTCATCGCCAATCCGTCGATGGGCCACCGCAATCCATCGGAAGATACCCCCAGGCAAGGCACCAGTGGAAAAAAGGAGACCCGCGCTTCTGGCTCCAACGTGATCCGCCAATTAGGTGGCGCGATGAATGCCACGTCTTCATCCCCCAGCAGCACGACGCGCCGTGCCGCATGAGTCAACAAAACCGACAGCGCCGCCAGCGTATGATCCACCCGTCCACCGAGAAATCCGACGCCTATGAAAAATGGCGCGTCCACATGCGCGAGGCACTTGCCGAAGTCTGTCGTTTCCTGCTCTGTTAAGGCCATTATCCGAGTCTTTTCCGGTATTTTGCCAAGCATCGAATCCATATCCCCGATGACGGCTTCTGGCACAATATCCAGCGCCATCATCCGGTTGGCCCCTCCATCGGCGGCGACCGGGTGCGGCGCAAGCGAAAGGGCTTTGTGCAGATCCTCAACATAAAAAGGGCCACCCCCTGCCAGAGTGACACCGTTTTGAAACAGTACCTGTTCTATCATGCGCTGATCCTGGGAAAGGGATTTGCAGAGCGATCTTGCGGTGCAACTCTCCTTGCTGTCTATCGGAGATACTGATGAAGACCCTTCTCGTTGCCGCCCTTGTTCTTGTCACTGCTACTCCGGCACTTGCCCAGCAAAGCCAACAGGAACAACGCCCGACCGAACGCAAGGTGCTGGCCGAGCGCGTCTGCCGCGATGGTGCAACCACCACCGTAGTGACCAACGGAAGTCTTATCATGGTCGAATATTTCTCGGCCCCGCGCGCTGATGGTACGGTTGCCGGCTACGAGGATGCCTATGACCTGAAAGAAGCGAATGAAGCAAAGGCCCAGTTCTATGCTCTGAGCTGCCCCGAAGAATCATAAGTATTACGGGGGCGCTTTTACCGATTCAGGTGTTTGCAGACGCCTTGTGGAAAGCACCCGATGCCCGCTGGTCCCGCCGTCTGGCCACTCCAACCAGCGGTATTGCGGGGTAAGCCCGTAACCCGGTCGATTTCGGCTTCTGGTGTGTATGGGGCAGTCTTGACCGTTTCGCCCAGGGGCAGCGTGCCGTACACGATTCCCTGTTCCACCGTCGGGCTTTGCACAGCGGTGGGTGCAGCATAGACCTCCATGACGATCTCGCCTGGGGCGAGGGGCACGGAATAGGTCGTGCCGGACGGCAACTCGCCATATTCGATCGTTCCGTAGGTGATCGTATCATCCTGTGCCGAAGCGGGGGCGGCCCATGCCACCACCGCCAGCACCATTGTGATTCTAAAAACTTTCATCTGTACACGTTTCTGCGAGATTGCGGCAAGGATGTGGCCTGATGCGTATGAAATCCGATTTAGTTTCATATCAGAGGAGTTTTTCATAAAGACAGGATAATTAACGATATTTTATCCCATTGGCTCTTCGCCGTGGGTTTGTGGTCTCGGCCTGACTGGCGTTCCTTCGCGCCACGAGACGAAGGCTCCAGCCAGCGCGATCAACACCATGCCGGTTAGCGTAGCCACCGTTGGTACCGTTCCCCAGACAAAAAAATCGCAGATCGGTACGATGGCAAGATAGCTGTATTCCAGCGGTGCGACCTTGCTGGCTTCGGCGTGCTGATAAACATGGGTGAGGGTGATGGCCCCCACGATATGCGTCACGGCAGTTGCGGCAATCAATGCCCAGACCACCAATTCCACCGGCGTCCACGGGGCGAACAGAAATGGATACCCCGCCACCGTCGCCGCATCCGGGCGTAACGTATCGGTCAGGATCAGCCCCGCCAATGCAATCTGTGCGAAGATAACATTCTGCACGGTTGAAAGTGCCACAGCACTGTCTTCCAGACAGCGCGCCCGTGTAATGACAATGGCCATGGCATAGCATATTGCTGCACCTACGGGCAGCAACAGCATTGGCTCCAGTCGCGCACCCCATGGCTCGATAATGACCAGAACGCCAAAGAAGCCAAGGATCAACGCCGCTACCCGGCGCGGCCCCACTTGCTCACCATTGATGACAGCGCCGAACAACGTAATAAACAACGGTCCGGTAAAGAACGCTGCGGCCGCCTGACTCAGCGACACGAATGGCATCGAGAGGTAAAAGCACAGAAACGCGCCCGCCATGAAGACCGAGCGCACCGCCGCCCACCCCGGATTGACCAGCTTCAACCCGCTCATGGGCCGAAAGAACCCCATCGTTGCGGTCAACAGCCCCAGAACCACCACTGCGCGGGCGAGGTAAAGCTGCCAGACCGACACGGAATCACTGATGACCTTCACCATCGTGTCCTGCACAGCAAAGAATGCCATGGCCATGACCGTCAGCAAAACGGTGTTCGTTGTGCTGGAGGATGGTTCAGTCTTCATTCAACCAGATAGCAATGCCCAGTGCGATACTGCGCGCCAGTTCGCGACATCTCTATGGCGTTATCGAGCGCCCGCGCGTGCAATTGTAATACCCGCCGCCGCGATCAGGGCCATACCCGCCAATGTTGTCACCGTTGGCGTCACGCCCCAAATCGCAATATCGAGCATCGTTGCCATTGGCAGATACATATACTCCAGTGGCCCGACCATGCCTGCCTCTCCGCTCTGATAGGCGCGGATCAATGCCAGCGATCCGGCAAGGTGGGTGACAGCGGTGGCAACCAATATCCACCACAATCCCCCCGGCGGTACCGTCCAGCCTGTTAGCAGGAAGGGCAGTGCGTCAGGGGGCGGCCCGGTCAGATCGAGCACCATGATCGCCACGATCGAAACCTGCAAATAGACGAGGCATTGTACTGTATAGATGCCCGCTGAACCATCCCCGGACAGCTTCAACCGCGTCATCGACATGGCGAGAGCGTAACAAACCGCCCCGGCCAGCGCATAGATCAACTCGAAGGCAGGTCGTTCTGCCCAGGGCTGCACGATCAGCAACACACCGAGAAAGCCAGCCGCCAGTGCCGCCAACCGCGTTTTGCTTGCCCGTTCACCTCCAAAGACAATGCCAAGCAAGGTGATATATAATGGCATCGTGAAAAACGCCGCTGCCGACAGTGAAAAGCTGGCGAGAGTCATCGACAGATAGAACAGCAGGAACGCGGCATACATCAGCGCTCCGCGCAGCACAGCCCAGCCGGGGTTATGCACAGTCAGCCCCGGCCCGACGCCCTTGATCCATGCGTAAACGCCGATCAATCCTACTATGAAGATCGAGCGGACAAGATGGAACTGCCAGATCGAGATCGCTTCGCCCAACGCCTTGGCCATCGCATCCTGCACAGCCAGCAGCGCAAGGGCGAGCATCATCAAGGACACCAGCTTACCCGTTGAGGCGTCGGAGCGCGGCGCTGTCATCGATTCATCGCGTGGTATTCAGCGTTCGGCATCATGTCAGTGCCATGGGCCACCCGGTTCGTGTAATTGAAGAACCCGGTCACGTCGCAGATGTCGAAGATGTCTTCATCCGAAAACCCTGTTACGCGCAATGCCTCCCGATCTTCTTCTACAATATCCTGTGGTGTTACCGACAGCTTCCAAGCGAAATCGAGCATGATTCTCTGGCGTGGCGGCAATCCCGCGACCCGGTAATTGAACGCGATCATCTCGCCAAGTTCGGGGTCTTCCGATAGCGCCCGCACGGCCTGTCCATGGGCAACGAGACAATAATAACAGCGGTTTGCCGCAGAAACCGTCACCGCAATCATCTCGCGTTCCAGCTTTGACAGGCCCGATTCCCCCAGCATCAACTCATTATACGTGAGCGAAAAACTGCGCAGCTTTTCAGGGCGCAGCGCATAGGCGCGCAGCACATTCGGCACCATGCCCAGCTTTTCCATACATTTGGCGAAATATGCCTTCAGATCATCGTCCAGCCCGTCTTCATCGGCGGGCTTCAGGCGCGTGACGTGGTTGGGTTGCGGCATGGATTCTCCTGAACCTGCGGGATCATCTGCCCGTCATGCCGCCCCTCTTGTTCCACGTCCACGTAAAATTTGCACAATCCCGAAGGCGGGTTTTCCGCTATCGCGGGCTACGCTTGGCCAATATCCGCTGTAAGGTCCGGCGATGCATATTGAGACGGCGCGCAGTTTCCGAGACATTGCGGTCGCACAATTCGAACACCCGCTGGATATGTTCCCACCGTACCCGGTCGGCAGACATTGGGTTTTCTGGAGGGGGCGGTTTTCCTGAGTCAGGCGCGCGCAGGGCGCTTTCAATATCGTCCGCATCGGCGGGTTTGGCCAGATAATCCACTGCCCCGGCCCGCACCGCCGCTACGGCAGTTGCAATCGCGCCATAGCCAGTCAGCACAATGACCCGTGCATCCTCGCGTGTTCGGCGGATTTCCGCGACGACATCAAGGCCGTTCCCATCTTCCAGCCGCAAGTCGATCACCGCATAAGCGGGTGGCGAGCGGCGCACATGCGCGATGCCTTCCTCGATGCTTTCGAGCGCGGTTGTGTTGAAACCGCGCCCCTCCATCGCACGGGCAAGGCGTATGCGGAACGGCGCATCGTCATCGACGATCAGCAAGCTTGCATCGTCCCCAATCGGTGATAGCTCTTTGATTGCCATTTCCAAGATTTCTCCACAAAAGCCATAGCGGCGAAGTATAGGCGAAAGCTGCATTGTCCAGTCGTATCGTTAGATGAATGTCGAACGTGGGTCTTTCCTCACACTCGGAACGATGGCTGCCCCGCTGTTCGTTGTGCTGTGGAGTACAGGATTCATCGGCGCGAAATTTGGCCTTCCCTATGCAGAACCGCTCACCTTTCTTTCTGTCCGCTTTGCCCTTGCCACTGTTGCCCTGACCCTCTGGACAATTCTGGCGGGCAGCTCATGGCCGACAGCAAGGCAGGCCGTGCATCTGGCTCTGGTCGGTATTTTGTTACATGCCGCCTATCTTGGTGGGGTTTTTGCGGCGATTTCCTTTGGTACCGAAGCGGCAGTCTCGGCGTTGATCGTGAGTATGCAACCCATCCTGACCGCTTTCCTTGCGCGATGGGTGTTGGGTGAGACGATGACACGGCGGCAATGGGTTGGCCTTGGTCTTGGCATTACGGGCGTTGCGCTGGTGGTAGCAGAAAAGCTGACGGCAGGGCTTGGCAATCCGGTTGGTGTTGGTCTTTGCCTCATGTCGCTACTGTCGATTTCGGTCGCGACGCTCTACCAAAAGCGGTTCTGCGCAGGCGCACCCATGCGCGGAGGAGCGGCGATCCAGTTCGCCGCTGCCCTGGCTGTACTTGCGCCGCTTGCCTTGATTCTGGAAACGAACCGGATCGAATGGACAGGCGAGTTTGTCTTTGCGTTGGGCTGGCTGGTGATTGTTCTGTCACTGGGAGCGGTGGGCCTGCTTATGCTGCTGATACGTCAGGATTCGGCGGGGCGTGTGGCCAGCCTCTTCTTTCTGATGCCGCCCTGCACGGCGATTATGAGCTGGGCACTGTTCGGTGAAACCTTTGGTCTCGCCGCCCTGTGCGGTATAGTTCTTGCGGTTATCGGCGTTGCATTGGTGATGCGCGAGCGCCCCTGACAACCATATTCCCATACTCCAAAAAATCGTGGACCAACTCGATCTGTGTCGAATAATCAGGATCGTAGCTTCGCCAGAACTTCATCCCCGATTGAAAGTGAAGACGTCAGGCCGGGGGATTCGATACCATAGAGCATCACATGGCCCATCAGGCCGTGCGTTTCCGGCCCTTCGATATGGAAATCTGGATAGGCATCACCGGCGACCTTGGGCCGGACCCCTGCATAATCAGCGGCAAGCGCGTCATTGGGCAGAGCGGGCCAGTAACGACGGATCGCTTCGTAGAATGCCTCGCCCCGCGCAGGATTGACGGTGTAGTCGATGGCGGCGGGGTCGTCGCTGTTCAGCCACTCTGTATCCGGTCCGAACTTTGCGCGCCCTGCCATATCGAGCGTCAGATGAACGCCCAGACCACCATCGACCGGCACGGGATAGATCAGCCTTGTAAAGGGGGCGCGGCCCGTCAGTGCAAAGTAGTTGCCCTTCACCAATGCTCGTACGGGAGGGGCAGGTAGTCCGTCGATCCGTACCGCCACATCCTGCGCCCAAAGGCCAGCCGCATTAACCACATGGCGCGCAATAAGCCGCATCGGTGCATCGCCCCCAATCGCAAGATCAATCTGTTCGTCTTCTCTCAATGATCCACCGACGATAGGCGCATGGGTCACGAGTTGCGCACCATGGACTTCTGCTTCGCCCAGATAGGCGAGCATGAGTGCGTGGCTGTCCACAATGCCTGTGGAAGGGGAGAGGAGGGCGCTATCGACTGACAAGGCTGGCTCCATTGCCGCCGCTGATGCGCCGTCGATACAGGCGAGATCATCCACTCCGTTCGCTGCGGCCTTTGTGGCGATGCCTTCCAGCCGCGCACTTTCTGCCGCATTTGTTGCGACTATCAGCTTGCCACAGCGGCGATGGGCAATGCCGTTGCGCTCACAATATTCGTAAAGTTGTTGTTTTCCGGCGACGCAATGTCGGGCCTTCGCTGATCCCGCATCATAATAAATGCCCGCGTGGATAACTTCGGAGTTTCGTGCGCTTGTTTCCTCACCGAAGACTGCATTCTTTTCCAGGATCAGCGTTTCATGGCCCGCCATGGCGAGCGCACGGCTGATGGCCAGTCCGACCACACCTGCACCGATGACCACTGTGTCGATTTCAAAGGTATCCATCCTTGAGGCATAATCGGATTTGGTGCTTTGCTGAACCCTGAATACAAACTCGCCCCACCCCTTTTTCGGGGCGGAGCGATGCAGATATTCCTGTCAGTCTGAAAGATCGTTATTCTTCGTCGTTCGCCTTACCCGCGTCGCTTTCGATGCTGGCGACTTCTTCTGCCGGTTCTTCAGTGGTTTCAGGCAGAGCATCTTCTGCGGCGATTTCCTGTGGCATGGCGATGTTTTGTTTCTCGCCGGTTAGAGCGGCAACGACGGCGCTGGCTGCATCGCCATTATCGACGTCGAAGACGAATCCGCCCCCATAAACAGGATTTTCAAGCACTGGCGTGCTGACAATCATATCGTCCACGACGATGGACAGGGCTTCACCGCTGGTCTTGGTTGTTAGAGTGTAAAATTTTTCGGCGGCAGGCTCGTCCAACTGCACAAAGACCGACCAGACATCGTTTTCCGCATCGTGAACGGGAGAGACCATCTGCAAGGCCTTGCGGCCAAGGGCCAATTCTCCATCCTCTCCCCGAAAAGCGATTACTGCATCGGCTGGCTCTGGTTCGGGTTTGGCTTTTGCGACTTCGACCGATTCGCCGGATAGTAGTGCGGGGCGTTCAACCTGTCGTTCCTGGCCAGGGCTTTGGGAATTGGTCGATGTCTCATCACCACAAGCCGAGAGGATCAGCAAGGCTATGGCTGCCGTCAAAGGGGTCGCGATCTTCATGTCGGGCTCCTGCTCGAAGGGCGTCATGCGCCATTTCCGGCAGGTGTACGACAAGGATATTGAGAGAGGGTTTCACTAATGCATTTACGTAAACAGCCACCGACTGAAAGCCGGTGGCTGCGGGTTGCGGCTGAAAGCCGGATTTTCTGATCCCTTATCGGAAACTTTAAGCTGGCACGTTGAACTGAATCCCGTTGACGTTTACCCGCTCGAAGCCGCTGACCTCTGAGCTACTGGTAAATTCAACTGCCGCCGCTTGATCTGCAAAATCAAGATTGAGCGTATCGAACCCTGCACCGCCGTCGATCAAACCATCAACTGTCCCACCGTCTGTCAACGTGAACACATCATCGTTGGCCGATAGTATCACATTACCATCAATATCACCGGAATTCTCAATGGTAATGCCGCTGGTCGCGGTTGAAGCATCAATTGCATTAACCGATCCTGAGATTGATCCGGTATTTACGATAGGCCCGCTAACGCCAACCTCTTCGATGCTGATACCTGCTGCTGTCTCGCTGTCTGCTGACCCTGCAATGCTTCCGCTATTAACAATATCACCCGTGAAGGTTGCGGTTCCCTCGGTTCCTGCACCGCCGTTAAGGCGAATCCCGTGGCCGATTGCTGTTGCTGTGTCCCCGGTTCCACGTCCTTGAATTGTGCCAGCGTTGTTGATGCTACCATCCACAAGGTCTTCGGTTTCATTGCCAATTTCAAGGGCGAGACCGGAGCCGTTATTGCCTTCGCCAGCGTCGATTACACCGCTATCGGTATTGGTAACGCTGAAGTTTTCAGCTGATCCGTCGCCATAGAACGTACCGTTGCGCTGGTCGCCTGTGCCGACGATGCTGCCGGAATTGACGACCTGTAGGCCATCACCATCAATGTTCACGGCGCGGCTGTCAGAGCTTACAGTACCCGCATTCACGAACCGTCCGCCTGAGTGATCGCCTTCACCGAAATAGACCCCGTTATTGGCCCCGGAAATCTCGCCGCCTTCGCGGTTGATGACATTCCCCTGAACGCCCAGACCATCGACTGCGCGGAAGCCTGATGTCGCACCGACACCGCTTTCCGAGGAAATGCTGCCCCGGTTCACGACATTGCCTTCAAACACGCCCGGTGGCACACCGTCAGCACTTCGGTTGCCTTCCAGGCGGATGCCATCGCCAGCGGTCGCTGCGGATGCATCGGCCTGACCGCGTCCAGCAATAGTACCCCGGTTGATGACATTGACGTCGCCATTGCTGCCGTCAGCTTCGAACGACAGCGAAATCCCTGCGCCTTCATTGCCTTCACCGGCATCAATGACACCGCTGCCAGTATTGATGACGTCGAAGTTGCTGGCTGTGTTGTCGGAGTAAACCGTACCGTTGCGCTGATCGCCAGTGCCGACGATGCTGCCGGAATTGACGACCTGTAGGCCATCACCATCAATGTTCACGGCGCGGCTGTCCGAGCTTACAGTGCCCGCATTCACGAACCGTCCGCCTGAGTGGTCGCCTTCACCAAAATAAACGCCGTTGTTCGTGCCGGAAATCTCGCCGCCTTCGCGGTTGATGACATTACCTTGAACGCCTACACCATCCACAAAGCGTACCCCCGACGTTGAGCCGACTTCGCTTTCTGATGAGATGCTGCCTTGGTTCACAACGTTACCTGTGAGTGTTGCAGGCGTATAACTACCATCGGCGGGGCGGGGGCCTTCGAAACGAACGCCATCCCCTGCGGCAGCTTCGGATGCGGGAGCCTGGCCTCGCCCAACAATCGTTCCTTGGTTTAGTAACGATGCGTCCGGGTTGGTCCCTTGCCCAGAAAGCGAAACTACAACGCCTGGCGCTGAAGTTCCTGCGCCTGAATCAATTGTCTCATTTTGAGGCACAACTAATGGGCTAGTGGGGCGTAGTTTGTCACTCGGTGACAGGTCGCCGCCCTGGTTTGACTGACCTTGGTTTCCACCCTTTGCACTATTTGATAAACTTGCGCTAAATTTTTCAAATAGAGAGGCGATATTGGGTAGCCCGCCTTGGGGCCGATCTAAGTGAGAGATGAAACTCATGATGATTCGCCCATTGATTTTCTGATTCCTGCACCACAATGCCGAATATTTTAACTGTTTCATAATAACACAATTGTTATGGTTGATTTATAAGATATAAATACAACTGCAAGGTAGTTACAGACGGTCGTATTTGTCGTCAGATTAAAGGTCCCATGCGCTCATGGTATCGCGTTATGGTTGAAATCAGATTGGCCCACTATGCGACAGACGCATGGGGTAGGAAATCATTGCCAGCGAAGGCACGCTATTTCCTGCACTCTTATCGGTGACTTTAAGCAGGGTTGAATTCGATCTGTACTTTCATCGCGCTGCTACGGTTGGCGGCCAGTGTGAAGGCTTCTTCGGCGCGAGTGACAGGCAGCGTTTCGGTCAACAATGGCATCACATCCAGCCGCCCCTCCGCAATCATGCGTGTGGCCATGGCAAATTCATCGTGGAATCGGAAAGTGCCGCGTACGGTCAGTTCTTTTGCGACGATCACGTTCTGCGGCACTGTCACATCGCCGCCGAGGCCGAGCTGGACGATTACGCCGCCGGGGCGCACAATCTCCAGCCCGGTTCGCAAGGCGGCACCATTCCCTGACGCCTCGAACATGACGTCGAAATATCCTTTATGTTCCTTATAAGCGTCCATTGCTCCGGGCGTTTCCGCTATATTGATCGTCCGGTCCGCCCCGACATTGCGGGCAATCGTCAGCGCTTGATCTACTATATCCGTTGCGACAATCTCCGCTGCGCCCGCCCCTCGCGCCACCAGCACGGCCAGCGCTCCAATGGGGCCGCATCCGGCCACATGCACCCGCCGTCCGATCAATGGTCCGGCTTTCTGCACACCATTCAGAACCACTGCGAGTGGTTCGGCAAAAGCACCCTGCGCGAAAGACATCGTGGAGGACATAACTACGCAGCGCGTCGCCTCTGTTACCAGCGTCTCGCGAAAGGCTCCATCAATATGAGGCCGCCGCATCGCGCTGCCGAAAAACCGCATATCGAGGCAATGGTTCGGTTCACCCCGCAAGCAGAATATGCATCCTCCGCAAGGCAGGCTGGGGTTCACGGCCACCCGATCCCCCACGGCCAAACCGCTCACTCCTGGCCCAAGTGCCGCAATCTCGCCCGCGACTTCATGGCCCAATACCATCGGATCAATCACCCGGATCGCCCCGAATCCGCCATTCGTATAATAATGCAGGTCTGACCCGCAGATGCCCCCCGCCCGGATCGCCACTGCAACTTCCCCAAGCCCCGGTTCGGGAGCATCCCGGTCTTCGACGCGCAAATCGCGAGCGGCATGGATGACGATGGCTTTCATCGGATGACCTTTCGGTAAGGGCGGGCTATGCGTAAAAGCCGCATAATCGAAACCGATCAAGTTCGGGTGTATCAAGTCTCGCCGAAAGGACCAACCATATGACCCTCTCCCTTTTCAGTCTCGAAGGCCGCACGGCGCTCATCACCGGTTCGAGTCAGGGTATTGGTCTTTCGTTGGCGTGGGGGCTGGGGCAGGCCGGGGCGCGGGTCGTTCTCAACGGTCGCGACCCTGCCAAGCTGTCGAAAGCTGCGGAAACCCTGCGTGCCGAAGGGATCACGGTTGATGAAGCGGTATTCGATGTGACGGATGCCGAAGCGGTGGCCGAGGCCATTCCCCGGATCGAGCGTGATCACGCCCCCATTGATATTCTGGTCAATAATGCAGGTATCCAACGGCGGGCACCTCTCGAAGAATTCCCGGAAAGCGACTGGCGCGAGTTGATGGATACCAATCTCGACTCGGTTTTCTATGTCTCGAAAGCCGTTGCCAACTGCATGATCCCGCGCGGTAAGGGCAAGATTATCAATATCTGCTCTGTCCAAAGTGAATTGGGACGCCCTTCAATCGCTCCCTATGCCGCATCGAAAGGGGCGCTGAAGATGCTGACCAAAGGCATGTGTATCGACTGGGGGCCGCATGGTATTCAGGTGAACGGTATCGGCCCCGGTTATTTCAAGACAGAACTGACTGAGGCGTTGGTCAAGGACGAGAAATTCACTGACTGGCTGACAGGTCGTACCCCATCACGCCGTTGGGGGAATGTCGAGGAACTCTCAGGTGCGGCGATCTATCTGGCCTCTGATGCCTCCAGCTTCGTGAACGGCCATATCCTCTACGTCGATGGCGGTGTGACAACGACGCTATAACAGCGACCATTGCAGGGCGAAAAATACCGCCAATATCGCGATCCAGATGACAGTCAGTGCGAAAGGCAGCAACAGGCGAAGGGCGGCGTGACTGTCCTGTGCGCTCGCCTTCGCGATGGTTTGCCCCATGGCAAAGCGCACGGGTGAGAAGGCCGTGAATACACTCCCCGCCATGATTGTCGCGGCCCCGATCCATGGGAGGACCGCCCCGGACGCCACGGCTTTGGCCACCGGCATCGACAGGCTTCCAGCCCCCGTATTACTGCCGGTCAAATAGCCTCCGATGCTGCCCAGAACCGGCACAACCAGTGCCGCAGAATCGCCCATTCCGCTACGCAGGGCTACGGCAACCTCCTGCGCTATGCCTGACTGCACGATTACCCATGCCAACGCGACCAGCAGGATCGTCAGAATCGACGCGCGCGTTCCTTTTGCCAATGCGCCGGGAATGGCCGTGCGCAGCGCCGACCACCGCCCATGCGCTATACATCCGAGGATTGCGGCAAGGATGAGTACATTCGCCGGGCTGGCCAGTGGTGCAAAAGCGGGTGCGCCCTGACCCGGTGTGAAGGCCGGTGCCGCGAGGATTGCCCTGATGCCGGGGATCAGTTTTGTCACAGCCAGTAATGTAATCAGGATCAAATACGGGGCTGCCCGCTGAAATGCTTCATCAGAAAACAGGAGCTGTTGTTCCTGTCGCCACAACCGAAATACGAGCACCGGACCAATCGCCAGCAATCCGGCCAGTTCGATGGGAAACACCGCATTTGTTGCGACCAGCAACATCGACAGCGCCAGTACCGTTCCCGCATCTTCACGCTTTTGCGGCGCGCTGATGCCAATCCCTGCATTTCTCAGGATGTGCCAATAGACGAGCAGCATCATCCACAGCATTGGCGCGGTGATGATGGCAATGCGCCAGCCCAGCATATCGACGGGCATCCCCACAATGGCTGCGCTGATTTTCGTGCCGATACCCAGCGCGCCCCATGGCACGAGCATCTGGCTGAACGCCGCAAGCGCGAGGGCCACAGCGGGGCTGATTCCTGCCGCCAGGACTGCCCCGATGGCTACGACATAGCCCACACCGAACCCCGTCGCCGTCTCAACAAACGGGCCAAGAAAAAGGCAGATTGTGCCGAGTTGGCGTGGGTTGGTGGATGTGGGTGTATTTGCCGGATGCTTTCCGGCCCCGGCAAGCACTTCAGTAAAATACAATCCTGTCAGGATAACCAGCACCGCTGGCAGGGCGATCCATCCTCCTGCAAGCACGATCATCGCAATCTCTTTGGGGGCCAGCCATACCGGCCCGACGCTCGCAGTAACGATCACTGCCAGCCCCAATGAAAGCGTCGCCGCCGGGATGGCGGCGACGGCGCGGCTTGCCATCAGGGCAAGAAACAGGATTACGGGCGATACCCAGAGGAAAAGCATGGATTGCCCTATAATTTTCCCGTCATGCCCGCGAATGTGGGCACGTCATTGGGGAAGCACCTTCCCGCTTTTGCGGGAATAAAAAGGGCAGTTATCCCTTTGGGGTCGTCTTCTCCGCACCGCTTGCCATGCTGACATAGTCGGTCAACATCGGCATATGTTCTTCGCCTCCGCCTTGCGCGACGGCCATCTGGTAATAGGATTTTGCCGCCCCGGTCATCGGGGCCGCCATGTTGGCATCATCCGCTAATTGACTGAAATATTTTATATCTTTCAGACAGTTGTTTAGCGAGAAAAGATGCGCCAACGGGTCGCCATCCACCACGTAGGCGCTCATACGCTGGAACATGCCGGAATTGATGCCCCCGCCAGTGATAAGCTCCTGGAACTTTTTCAGATCGACGCCTCCCTTGCGGCAGGCAGTGAAAGCCTCCGCATAGAGGGCGTTATAGCCGAGCGCGAGAAAGTTATTGATAAGCTTGGCTTTATGCCCTGTGCCGACCGGCCCCATATGGGTGATGTTCTTCGCCCATGTCTCAATAATCGGGCGCACTTTTGCCAGTGTCACGTCATCCGATCCGATAAAGGTGTTCAGTTCGCCGGTTTCCGCCTCTTTGGGCGTCATGCCCAATGGCGCATCAATCAGTGTCGCGCCCTTGGCCTTGAATTCCTCCGCCAGTGCCAGCGTCGAGGTTGGATCGGCGGTGGAGCAATCAATCACGATCAAGCCGTCATGCGCCCCGGCCAGCAGTCCATCTTCCCGGCGGCACAGATCCTCAATCTGTACCGAGGATGTGACGCAGAGGTGAATTACATCACAGGCTTCGGCCATCGCTTTTGGCGAGGTCGTCTCCACAGCCCCGCGCCCGACCAAATCATCGACCGGCGCGCGATTGCGGTTGCCCATGATCGTGACGGGATAGCCATTCTGGAGGATGTTCTTCGCCATCCCATGCCCCATCAGTCCCACACCGATGAAGCCCACTTTTTCCTTGTTGCTCATGTCGTTCTCCGAAGATCAGGTTACGGGCGTTTTTACTGGCTCACCCTTAAAGTGGCGGCGTAGGTTCTCGATGACGAGATCACCCATTGCGCGGCGTGTCTCGACCGTACCGCTGCCCTGATGCGGTTGCAGGACCACGTTATCCATCGTTAGCAAGGCTTCGGGAACTCCCGGTTCGTTTTCAAAGACATCAAGGGCCGCTGCGCCGAGGGTTCCATTATAAAGTGCGGAAACCAGCGCCGTTTCATCATGTACCGACCCGCGCGCAACATTGATGAATGTGCCGTCCTTGCCCAGCGCCTCCAGCACTTCGGCATTGACAATCTTGTTTGTTGAGGGGCCGCCGGGGCAGATTGCGATCAGGTAATCGACTGCGCGGGCCATGTCGGTCAGGTTGTCGAAATACTCATAGGGTACGTCCTGTTTTGACCGCCCATGATAAGCGATTTCGCAACCGAAGACCTGCATTTTTCCGGCTATATCCTTGCCGATGCGGCCCAGCCCCAGAATGCCGATCTTTGCCCCCCGTATCGAACGGGCCAGCGGTGGCGCACCCTTTGACTGCCAGCGTCCCTGCCGCACGTAACTATCGTTTGCAACCAGCGTCCGGCTTGTCGCCAGAACCAGCGCGACGGCCAGATTCGCCACATCGTCGTTTAGCACATCGGGTGTGTTTGTTACGGTAACGCCCTGGGATTTTGCATGACCGAGATCTATGGCATCCACCCCGACGCCATAACATGAAACGATCTCAAGTGCGGGCAGTTTGCCCATCAGATCGGCGCTTGCTCCCAGACCACCATCGGTGGCGATGCCCCGGATGCGCGGTCCTGCCTCGGCCAGCAGAGCATCCTTGTTATCAGCCTTGAACAGCCGGTGAACCGTGTAGGATTCGTCCAATGCCGCCTCCACATGCGGCATCATCGGACCCATCATCAGGATTTCGGGTTTCATAGCGGCTCCAGTGCTGGCGGGGTTCGTGATTGATGGACCCCGTTATGCAAAGGTGTAACGCCTGTGGCAATGGTTGAGCGAATGGCGCGCGATTACGCCGCCTTTGCCTCCCGCTCTTCCACCAACCCAACGATGTCAGCCATGATCTTTGTCAGCTCGAAATCTTTTGGCGTATAGATCCGCGCGACCCCGGCGGCGCGCAGTAACTCGGCGTCGCTGTCAGGGATAATACCGCCAGCGATAACGGGAATATCGTCTATCCCCTGTTGGCGCATCAGATCCATAACCTCCGTCACCAATGGCATGTGCGAGCCGGAAAGGATCGAGAGGCCGACGACATGGACGCCTTCTTCCAGCGCGGTATTGACGATCTGTGCGGGGGTCAGGCGGATGCCTTCATAGACGACCTCCATCCCGCAATCGCGGGCGCGGACGGCGATTTGCTCGGCACCGTTCGAATGACCATCAAGGCCGGGTTTGCCGACCAGAAACTTGATGCGCCGCCCGCTCCGGGCCGAGACGCGTTCGACGTTGGCGCGTACCTCGCGCATGGCGGCTTCGTCGGTGACGGTAGCCTGAGCCGAGGCGCTGACACCGGTGGGGGCGCGGTATTCGCCGAAAACCTCACGCATGACCGTACCCCATTCGCCGGTGGTAACACCGGCCTTGGCGGCGGCGATGGAGGCGGGCATGATATTGCGGCCTTCCACCGCCGCCGCCCGCAATTCATTCAATGCGCCTGACACATCTCCGCGTTGCTCACGCCATGCGGCCAGTTGCCCAACCTGCTCGGCCTCGACCTCAGGATCGACCACAAGGATGCCGCCATCGCCAGCGGTAAGCGGAGACTCGGCAGTTTCGGTGAAGCGGTTCACGCCGATTACCGTCTGTTCGCCGCTTTCGATCCCTGCGATGCGGGCGGAGTTGGCTTCGACCAACTGGCGTTTCATGTAATCAATGCTGGCCATCGCGCCGCCCATTTCGTCGATGCGCGCAAGCTCATCCCGTGCACCGGCTTTAAGCGCCTCAACCTTGCGTTCAACCGCCGGATTGCCGTCGAACAGATCATCATATTCCAGCAGATCCGTCTCGAAGGCCAACACCTGCTGCATCCGCAGGGACCATTGCTGATCCCATGGCCGGGGCAAGCCAAGAGCCTCGTTCCATGCAGGAAGCTGCACGGCACGGGCGCGGGCATTTTTGGACAGTGTAACAGCCAGCATTTCCAGCAGAATGCGGTAGGGATTGTTCTCAGGCTGTTGCTCTGTCAGGCCCAGCGAGTTCACTTGCACGCCATAGCGGAATCGCCGCAGCTTTGGGTCGGTTACGCCATAGCGTTCCGTGCAGATTTCGTCCCACAGGTCCACGAATGCGCGCATCTTGCACATTTCAGTCACGAATCGGATGCCTGCATTCACGAAAAAGCTGATCCGCGCGACAATGCCGGGGAAATCGGCTTCGTCCACATCGTCTCGCACGCGCATCCCGTCGAGCACTGCTGTTGCCGTGGCCAGCGCAAAGGCCAACTCTTGCTCTGGTGTCGCCCCGGCTTCCTGCAAGTGATAGGAGCACACGTTCATCGGGTTCCATTTCGGCACTGCCGAATAGGTATAAGCGGCAACATCGGTAATCAGCCGCAGGCTTGGCTCCGGCGGGAAGACGTATGTTCCGCGCGACAGGTATTCCTTGATGATGTCGTTCTGCACTGTTCCTTGCAGTTTGGTGACATCCGCCCCCTGTTCCTCCGCCACCGCGACATAAAGCGCCAGTAGCCACGCAGCAGTCGCGTTGATGGTCATGGAGGTGTTCATCTGTTCCAGCGGGATGCCGTCGAACAGCGTGCGCATATCACCGATATGACTGATCGGCACGCCCACCTTGCCCACTTCGCCCCGCGCGAGGATATGGTCGCTGTCATAACCGGTTTGTGTGGGTAGATCGAAAGCGACCGACAGGCCCGTCTGTCCCTTGGCGAGGTTGGTTTTATAGAGATCATTGGAGGCGGCGGCAGTGGAATGCCCTGCATAGGTCCGCATGAGCCAGGGGCGATCTTTTTTATCGGTCACGGGGGTCTCTCGCACAATAATTATCACGATTATTTTGCAGTGCAGCGAACCACGATGCAAGGGAAAGCGCGCTTGCGGTTATTGCCTATCCGATAATGATGAACGCCGGGTTGGGGTGGGATCGCCTGAACACCCGTAAATAATCCAGGTTAGATTTTCGGTTGTCGCCGCGCTGTGATCCGGCCTCGCTGTACCCGCGCGACCATGATGCCGCTGGCGATGATGATGGCCATGCCGAGGAACGACAGGGCATCGGGCAGGGTTCCGAAGACCGTAAATCCGATGCCAACCCCGGCGATAATCTCCATATAGGTGAAAGGGGCCAGATCGGCGGCAGGGGCGCGGGAGAAGGCGATTGTTACGAGGGTCTGGCTCATGGCGGCCATGAGTGCCAGCAGGGCCAGCTTGCCTGCCTGTGCCATTGTTACCGCTTGCCATATCCATGGCGCGAAGGGCGTCACCATCATTGTGACCACACAGGCTCCCCAGAAAGAGGTCAGTAATGGATCGACGGCTCCCCCAAGCCTGCGATTGAGGATCATCTGCCCTGCGATCAACGCCCCGGCAGCAAGCGCAAACGGCGTTCCCGCCACCGCCAATCCATCCGTACTGGGTCGCGCCACCAGCAGCACGCCAACGAAACCGCTCGCCACGCCAAGAAATGTTAGCAACCGGGGTGGCTCGTTCAGGAAGAACGGGGCCAACAGGGTGATGAGAAACGGGTAGACATAAAGCAACGTGATCGCATTCGCGAAATCCAGCGTTCGGGCGGCGATAATGAAACACGCCGTACCCGCCGCCATCATCGCCCCGCGTAGTAATTGTGCTTTTGGCATAACTGGCGCAAAGGCCCGCGCTTTTCCCTGTCGCCACAGCACTACGGGCAGCATCAGCGCCGCGAAACCCAGAAACCGCACCCAGACGATCAGAAAAGCGGGTAACTCATTTGACAATCCCTTCATTACCGCACCGGACAGGGCAGCAAGGGACAATCCTGCAAGCAAGGGGACGACCCCTTGTGTCAGGGAGCCGTGAGAGGCGTCGGAATGTGCCATCTTTCGAGCCGTAGCCTGTCATGCACAGGAAAGCGAGTATGATGCAGCGATTCATGTGCTACGATGCCGCGGTATTGCGCCCCCTCAACAACCAGTGTCCAAGCAGGGCGCATTGTCATGTCTGAATTTCTGAACAGTTTTTTCGCGGATGCCTTCTCCAGCGATATTTTCGCGGGTGGTATCGCGCTGGGCCTTATCGGCGTCGGGGCCACCGTTGCCGGATTGTGGGGGAGGCGCGCGCTCAGGATGCTGTGGCGGCGCATCACCATCAGCGTGACCGTCGATAACCGCAGCCCTGCCTTCAAGTTCCTGTGCCTTTGGCTGGAGCAGGGCGATCACCTGAGTCGGTCGCGCCGTCTGCAAGTGACGCAATTTGCGGAAGGGGACGATTGGCGCCCGACCGAAGACGCGCGCATCCTGATGGTGCCAAGCGAGGGGCGGCATATTTTCCTTGAATCCCGAATTCTGTGTATTCTTGACCGCTCCATTGAACGCAAGGCTCGCACAGAATCGTTCTCCGGGCAGGATGGCCCGCTGGAGGCACTGAAATTCACGTTGTTGGGCGGCGGCGTGGGGGCGGTGCAGAACTGGATCGAAATCGGGGCGAAGATTGCGGCCACACGGGATCGAATCGGCCCCGGCATCCACACCCTCGCGCGTCATGGCTGGAGCGCCGCCGGTGACGTGCCGCGCCGCTCGCTCGCCAGTATAGTGACCGAAGGTGACGAGGCAGAGGCGCTGTTGGCTGATGTGCGCTGGTTTTATGCCTCGCGCGACTGGTATGCGAGTCGGGGAGTGCCGTGGCGGCGTGGATACCTGTTATATGGCCCGCCGGGAACGGGAAAATCCTCGCTCATTCGGGCCATCGCATCAGAGCTGGGCAGCGATATTGCGACGCTCGACCTGAACCGTAGCACTCTTTCCGACGATGCCTTGCGTGATGCGCTTGGCAGTGTTCCGAAAAATGCGTTGATCGCTTTCGAGGATATTGATGCCGTCAATGCGGCGCGCGAAGGCAGCAAAACAGGGGTCAGCTTTTCGGGGTTGCTCAATGCTATTGACGGGGTTGCGGCGCAGGAAGGCAGGGCACTCTTTATGACCACGAACCACCGCGAACGGCTCGATCCGGCGCTGATCCGTCCCGGACGGGCGGATATGCATGTGGAGCTTGGCCCCATCGGCCTGGAGGCGGCGGCAGAGATGTTCGTGCGGTTTTTTCCTGATGCTGTTCAGCACGCTGAAACGTTCACTGCCTCATTTGGTGATCGCCGGATTATCCCGGCGGTTCTTCAGGGCTGGTTGTTGCGCCACCATGATGACCCTGCCACCGCCGCCCGCATTGACCGGATGGATGTGCGCCCTGACCCGGCAGAGGCATCATTAACGAGTTGATGCGTCAGTCGATGATGTCTTCAATCTCGTCCCATATATCCTCCAACCGATCGAGAAAGCTTTTGCGCTTTTTCGGCTTTGATTTTGTCTTTTTCTTCGGTTTCGACTTTTTACACCCGGCTGGGCTTGCGAATGAACCAGCGACGCCGTGCCAGCGCGGAGCAAGGGGAGCAGTGCGTTCTGGTGCGGCCCGTTTGACGGGAATCGGCTTGTTCACCACCGCCTCCATCCGCGCCGAGCAAAGCCGCGCGCCACAGGCGTCGCAGGTCAAAACCCCACGCCCGACCTTCGCCAGATCAATCATCGTCGCGGCACCGCAATAGCAGCAGGAAATCATCCGTACGGTTTTTGGCATCGCCTTCTCCTTCGCGGACAAGATAAGGGTGCGCAGCGTGAATGAAAGACCGGGAAGCGTCGCGAAGGGGCGACGTTTCGACGGATTTGCACGGGCGCGCGTTTGCGGCATAAGCGATCACCGCTCAAATTCGTGAACCGTTGGACCCAAACCATGCTCCTGATCCAGTGCCCTGCCTGCGGCGTCGAGGCCGAGGAAACCGAATTCGCCGCCGGTGGCGAGGCGCATATCGTGCGACCCGGCCCTGGCTGTACCGATGCCGAATGGGCGAGCTATCTGTTCGACCGCAAGAATCCGCGCGGCGTGCATTACGAGCGGTGGCGTCATGCCTTTGGTTGCGGCAAGTGGTTTCACATGGCGCGGCACACACATACGCTGGAGGTCTTTGGCGTTTATGCGGCTGACGTTCTCGATCCGCCGCAGGAGATCAAGGACCGTATCGCTGAAAGGACTGCGCCATGACCCGGCTTGCAAATGGCGGCGCACTTATTGATCGCGATACCCCGGTTTCTTTCACTTTCGATGGCAAGCAATTCCGGGGCGTGAAAGGTGATACGCTCGCATCTGCCATGCTGGCCAATGGCGTGAAGCTGGTGAACCGTTCGTACAAGTACCACCGTCCGCGCGGCGTGGTGACGAGCGGGCCGGAGGAACCGAACGGGTTGGTCAATCTGGGTAGCGGCAACCGGCATGAGCCGAATATCCGCATGACGCAGATAGAGCTGTTCGACGGGTTGGAGGCAACATCGCAAAACCGCTATCCGTCATTGCGTAATGACGTGGGCGTATTGAACGCCGCCGCCTCGCGACTTTATCCGGCAGGGTTTTACTACAAGACCTTTATCCACCCACGCCATGCATGGAAATATCTGTTCGAGCCAATGATACGCCGTATCGCGGGCCTGGGCCGCGCACCGACCGAAGCGGACCCCGATACTTATGAGCATCAATATGCTTTCTGCGATACGCTGATTGCGGGGGGCGGAGCCTCTGGCCTGTTGGCTGCGCGCCGGGCCGGGGAGGCGGGTGGGCGTGTCATGCTTGTTGAGCAGACAGAACGCCTTGGTGGTCGTCTGCTGGTCGATGATGATGCAGAGATCGATGGCAAACCTGCCCGCGAATGGGTGGCCGAACAGGTTGCCGCGCTGGAGGCAATGGAGAACGTCACGATCCGCCTGCGTACCTGTTGTTCCGCCGCTTACGATCATGGCTATGCATTGCTGTACGAGCGTCGTACGGATCATACGATGCCCACTGGCCCGCGCCACCGCCTGTGGCGGGTGCGTACAAAACAGATCATCGGCGCGACGGGCATGATCGAGCGGCCCATTCCGTTCTATGGTAACGATTTTCCCGGCGTTATGCTGGCCAGCGCCGTGCGCGATTACGTCAAGCTGTGGGGGGTAGCCCCCGGCCAAACGACGGTACTCTACACCACGAATGATGACGGGTATCGCACGGCGCTGGCCCTGCATGAAGCAGGTTGCAAGGTCGCGGCGATCCTTGATTCACGGGCCGATCCGGCAGGGTTGCTTGTGGAACAGGCAAAGACAGCCGGTATCACCGTGCATCCGTCCACTGGTATTGGTAAGACCGAGGGAACCAAGGACGGCGTGACAGCAATTCACACTGTTCCGCTCGGCAAGGGCGATGATGTGGCGCTGGGCGAAAAAATCGACTGCGATTGCGTGGCCATGGCTGGAGGGTGGTCGCCGGTCGTGCATCTCTACAGCCATTCGGGCGGTAAGGTGATGTGGGATGCGGGGCGGGCAATGTATCGCCCCGATCCCGATAATCCGCCGCGTGACAGCTCTGGCGAAGCGTATGTGCGCATGGTCGGCGGCGCGACCGGAGCGTTGACGACTCAGGATGTGCTGACCAGTGCTGCGGGCAATGGTGAAGGGGTTTCTGTCCACGGCCCGGCTGAACAACCCACTGCGTCCGTCTGGTTTACGCCATCGCATGGCAAGGCGGCGTTGGGCGGCAAGCATTTTCTCGATTACCAGAACGATGTGACCGTGGCTGATATACGGCTGGCGGCGCGCGAAGGCTTTGAATCTGTTGAACATGCCAAACGCTACACGACGCTGGGCATGGCGACGGATCAGGGCAAATTGTCGAATATCAACGGCCATGCGATCCTTGCCGACACACTCGGCAAGGCGATGCCGGAAGTTGGTACGACGACATTTCGTCCTCCCTATACTCCCATCTCAATGGGGTCGATTGCGGGGCAGCAGAAAGGGTCATTGTTCAAACCTTTCCGTCAAACTGCGCTGCATGAATGGCACGCCGAACAGGGCGCGGAATTTGAGCCGGTGGGTGATTGGCGGCGTCCCTATCGGTATCAGAAGGGTGGCGAGGGCCGCGAGACTTCGATCACGCGCGAGATTAGACGGGTGCGCGAGAAGGTGGGCCTGCTTGACGCATCGACGCTCGGCAAGCTGATCGTGCGTGGCCCGGATGCGGGGAAATTCCTCGATCTGATGTACACGAACATGATGTCCACGCTCAAACCCGGTAAATGTCGGTATGGGTTGATGTGCGACGATAACGGCTTCCTTATGGATGACGGTGTGGTCGCGCGGCTCGATGAACAGACGTTCCTGTGTCACACGACATCGGGTGGTTCTGACCGGGTTCATGCATGGATGGAGGAATGGCTCCAGACCGAGTGGTTCGATCTGAAAGTCCTGACCGCGAATGTCACCGAGCAATGGTCGCAATTCGCGGTAGCGGGGCCGAATGCCCGTGCGTTGCTGGATCGGCTGGAGGGCGATGTAGACTTTGCAGCATTGCCGTTCATGGGATTTGCGGATGGCACTTTGGGCGGGATGCCGGTGCGGGTATTCCGTATCTCGTTCTCCGGTGAATTGTCTTATGAACTGGCTACGCCGACCGCTTTTGCTGTGTCCCTGTGGGAATTGTTGCTGGGATCGGGCGATGATCTGGGCGTGGGACCGTATGGGACCGAGGCGCTGCATGTGCTGCGCGCGGAAAAGGGTTTCATCGTCATTGGTGACGAGACGGATGGCACGGTCACGCCCCATGATGTGGGCATGTCCTGGGCCGTCTCGAAAAAGAAGGAAGACTTCCTCGGCAAGCGCGCGATGGAGCGGCCTGACCTCACGCGTAAAGGGCGCAAGCAGCTTGTGGGCCTGTTGACCGAAGATCCGAATTTCGTACTGCCGGATGGGGCACATGCGCTGTCAGCGGATGGAACGCGGGCCATCGGGCATGTTACTTCGACATACCATTCACCGACGATCAAACGGTCGATTGCCATGGCCCTGATTGAGGGCGGCATGGACCGGATGGGCGAGGTGCTGGAAATCGGTATCGACCGCAAGACGACGGTGAAGGCAGTCATCGCCTCACCCGTGTTCTATGACAAGGACGGAGCGCGCCAGAATGTCTGATCTCGATCTTTCGCTGGCCCGTGCGGCCCTTGATGTCACACCGCCCCCCGGTCTGGGCGCACAGGTAGAGGCCATCGCCTCGCGCGGCATGGTCGCGATCCGGGGTGATCTGACTGATGCCGGATTTGTCGCCGCGTTACAGGCGGCGACGGGCTGCGCAGTGCCGGAAATCCGGCAAAGCACACAAGCGGGCGATACTCGCGTTCTCTGGATGTCCACCGATGAAGTGATGGTCTTCTGTGAATGGGGCGCGGCCCCTGGCATCGTGGAGGCATTCATGGAAAAGGCGGGGGACACGCATGTGCTGGCGCTTGACGTCTCGGATGCCCGCGCTGTCTTTCGCGTTTCCGGCGAAAAGGCATGGCGTGTTTTGGCCAAGGGTGCGCCGGTTGATCTGGCCCCCGGTCAGTTCGGAACGGGCGAAATCCGCCGCACCCGCATTGCCACCGTCGCCGCCGGTATCGTCAAGACGGGCGATGACGAATTTGAAGTCTTTTGCTTCCGGTCGCTTGCCGCATATCTGTGGAACTGGTTGTGCGTAGGGGCCGGGGCAGAAAGCCTGTCGGACTTGTAAGCGGGTTAAAAATCCCGCCCTGCGCGCCATTCCTGCCACCTGATCCGCGCCGTCGCCCCAATCTGTGTGAGGGGGCGGGGGGGCAGCGAGCGGGGCGCAGGCTGATCGCGAAAATCGGCCAGCAGGTTTGATCCGGTATTGCAAGCCAGCTCCGCCGCCATCATTCCCGCCAATGTCCCTTTCACCGTTCCAAGGCCGTTCTGGCACACGGCACTGTAGAGCCGTGGCTGGACTTCACCGAAGGCTGGCACGTTGTTCCAGCTCAGGCATAGCGCACCGCCCCAACGATGCTCCATCGTTATAGCGTCGAGCATCGGGAAGCGGGCGGCAAAGGCCCGGTCTAATCCACGCCAGACTCCGTTCAACCGCGCTTCATTCACCGTGAGAGTCTGATTGATCGTAAAGCGATTGCGTACCACCAGCCGGTCGCCTCCCGTGCCGGAGATGCGCCGCACAGTTGTTCCCATCGGGTCGGCGGGGGTCATGGCCCAGCGTGGTTGTCCGCCGAGGCGCTCAATCTCCTCCGGCGTCATCGCACGGGTCATTGCGCCGTATGTGTAGGTGTGGATGAGTTGCTGTTTCCAGAAGCCAAAGCTGTTCGCTTGGCCATTCACGGCGAGGATTGCGGCGGGCGCGGAAACCTCACCCTCCGGCGTCGCCGCGTGCCAGAGATCGCCCCGCCGCTCCAGCGCGGTGACGGGGCTGTTTTCGTGGATAGCTACAGCTTCACCGACCAACCCCGCCGCAATCCCGCGCATGTACAGGGCCGGTTGCAGCAGGACGGCACCGGGCGTGCGGAGACCGCCGAGATAATAATCCGTGCCGGTAATCGCGCGCATCGCTTCGGCGTCCAGTTGCTCTGACACTTCGCCCATCTTTGCGAGATGTCCGGCGTAATGCCGCGTATGGGCCAGCCCGCGCTCTGTTGCCGCCGCATTGATCTTTCCACAGGGATCGAAGGCTTCGCGGCTCAGGCCATAGTCGCTGGCCATATCGGCGGCAAAGGCGATGGCGGCCCGGTTTCGCTCAATCTCTCGCCTGTCAGTATCCGTTGCCCCCCCGTAATCGTCGGAGGCGAGGTCATGGGGCAGGTCGATCATAAATCCCGAATTGCGCCCTGCTGGCCCCTCCGCGATGCGTCGGGCTTCCAGCACCGTGATACGATCATCGGGCCGTAATTGCCGTAAGCGCCGCGCTGCGGACAGCCCCGCAAACCCGCCGCCGATCACAAGCCAGTCGGCATTGTGCCGTCCTTCCAGTGGTATGGGCGCTTCTTGCGGCGGCAGAATCGCATTCCACGCGGCGGGGCCGGGGTCGGTGGGCAGGCGTGCGACCTTCATCCAAAAGATGCCATGGGTGCGCCGAAAATGCTCTCATCTGGCTCGATCCCAAGGCCGGGGCCAGTAGGTATGGCGATGTGACCGTCCCTGATGCGGATGCCGTTTGTTTCGTCGTAATGCCCGTCGATATAAGGCGCGGCCAGCCAAACCCCTTCGCAAAGATGCGGCTCTACTGTTGCACCGATATGGGTGCAGGCGGCGGCGATGATGTCTCCACCCCACGCATCATCGCAGGTATGGGGCATTGACCGGGCGGCGCAAATATCGCGGAAAACGCTCATGGGCTGTAGTCCGCCGATGCGCGTGACTTTCATCCCGAAACCATCGCACAGCCCTTGCCCCGCTGCACGGATGATCGTGGCGAGATCAACCGTATTCTCATCCAGATAGATCGCATGGCCGACCTGCGCGCGGATGGTGGCGATTTCCTCAATAGTATTGCAGGGCTGTTCCATGATGAAGGGAATGTCAGGGCATTCCCGACTGACCCGTAGCGCATCGCGCGTCGTCCAGCCCCGATTGCCATCAATGACGAGGCGCATGGATGGGCCGACCGCTTCCCAAACCTTGCGGATCGTCTCGATGTCGATGGCCACATCACGTCCGCCGACCTTGATTTGCAGGCGAGGATAGCCCTCGGCTTGCTTTTCTTTCGCCAGCCTCGCGATGGCATCCGGTTCGCCCACGCCGGTGGCGTAATAAGACGACACCCGATCCGTCATCGCCCCGCCCAACAGGTCATGCACCGGAACCTTGTACCGCTTGCCAAGCAGATCGTGGATCGCAATGTCCACTGCGGCCTTGGCGTAGTTATGCCCGTTCAGCAGCCCGTCCATCGCCCGATGGATCGCCAGTGGGTGCGTTATTTCCTGTCCGATTAATCCCGGTGCCATGCCCCCCAGCGCCGCCCGCGCCCCCGGTGCATGGGCCTCCGCATAGGTGGGGCCAATCGGGCATGTCTCGCCCCATCCGACCAACCCCGTATCCGTGACCAGCTTCACGATAGTCGTATCGAGCGCATACACATGCGCGCGGGCCATGGTGTAGGGACCGTTCAGGACGGGCAGGTCATGTTGGTAGATATGGAGTTCGGTTAGTTTCACCCTAAAAATCCCCGACGAGAGAGAAGATGAAAAACATCAAATAGCTGCCCATCAACATCCAGTAGAGAGCCGGGGCATCCTGTCGCGTGACCGGCTCAAAGACATAGGTTTCTCCCGTCCACAATCCGGCTAATAGCCAGCCCCCGAAGAAGACCGCCCATATCCATGCCCATCCGGTCAAAAGCCCGACGAGAATCAGCGCCAGACCGAACCATGCTTTCCAGTGTTTCGGCGTGGTGGGCGTCGTGGATACGAGGAAGAAGCTTGCGCCATCGGGGTCGCGGACCAGTTGGGCCGGGCCTTCGGGAAGGTTGGTGCTGGTGATGACCGTGCCGCCCTGTGCTTTGATCTGCTCAATAACCGAAGGGTCGCCCGCAAACAGAACGGCCCAGTATTCCTCTTTGCCGCGAAGGGCGGGGTCGGGAATTTCATGCAGATGCGCGATGATCTTGTTGTTGGCCAGAATTGGTGTCGTGCCGTTTTTGGCTTCCCCAAACCGCCACCCGAAGAGGGCAGTATAGAACCCGATTACGGCGGACGCATCGGAGATGAATAATCCATGCCCCAGCCGGGAACCGGATGAGCGGGCGGGATGCGTTGCCAATGGACCCCGGTACACGGTAAACCCGGCTCCGAGCGGGTCGCGGATCAGGGCGTATTCGCCGTCATCCTCAAATGGCGCAGGGCCAAGCTCGACCTTTCCTCCCAAAGCCTTCGCGCGTTCGACACAGGACGCAACATCATCCACAGCGATATAGGACATCCAGAAACTTGGTAGCCCAATGTCCTGAAACTTCTGCGGCATCGGAAAGATGCCTGCGACCGGCTGCCCGCCGTGCGTTGCGATGGCGTAATCGTCGTCGGGAATCTGCCAGCCCATGACCCGTTCATAAAATGGATGGGTCTTTGCGGGATCAAAGGTGGAAAGATCGCACCAGACGAAGGTTCCGTGTGTCATCATCAGAAATCGTTATTCAGCGCATCCGCTGCCGGAATCTCCCGCTCACGGCGGGCGATATAGTCGAGGAGTGCCTCATTGACGCCTTCGTCCAGCTTTGGTTCTTCATAAGCGGCAAGGGTTGCGCGGGCCGATTCCAGCGCGCGGGTGGTTGCGTCTTTTGAGCCATCGGCAACCCATTGCTCGATACTGTTGTTATCCAGCAGTTTGGGCATGAAATACGCTGTCTGAAATTTCTCCAGCGTATGCGGATGGCCCAGATAATGCCCGCCCGGTCCCACATCCGGGATGGCCGACAATGCCTCGTCGAAATCAGACCAGTCGATCCCCTGCGCCATGCGATAACCCATCGCGCATTGCTCCGCATCGAGCATAAATTTCGCGACCGAACAGTGCATTCCGGCTTCGTTCCAGCCCGCCGAATGCCAGATATAATTCGCGCCCGACATCAGCACGGCCATCAGGGTTGTCGCGCTTTCATACCCTGCTTGCGCGTCCAGAATTTTCGATCCGCCCAAGGTGTTCGAGGTGCGCCATGGAACGCCATAAAACCGTGCCATCTGGCCGATCATAAAGTTCATCAGGCTGATCTCTGGCGTTCCCGCCATCGGCGCGCCCGACGCCATTGAAACGGTCGAAAGATAATGCCCGTAGATCGCCGGACAGCCCTTTCGCACGACCTGCGTATAGGCCAGCGCCGACAGTGCCTCGGCATTCAACTGCGCCACGCTTGCCGCTGTCGAGGCGGGTGTATTGGCCCCGCCCAGTACAAAAGGTGAGCACAGAACCGGCTGATTCCGCCGGTTGAACGCCCGCATCGCGCCCAGCATCACTTCATCCCACACCAGTGGCGAGTTGCCGTTGCAATTACCGGTGACGACGGTGTGGGTTTCCAGATACTCCTCGCCAAACAGGATTGCGCACATATCCAGCACATCTTCGGCGTTCCTTGGCGAAGTAGTCATGCCCATGAACGTCTTGTCGGAATGTTTCATCGACGAATAGGTGATCCGCAAATGCCGCTGGCTGATGGGATGGTCGCAAGGCTCCACGATATGATGCGCGCTGGAGTGCATCGCCGGGGCCATATGACTCAGTTTATGGAACATCCCCAAATCATCAAGCGTCGGCGTGCGGCGCACATCATCCAGATCGCGCAGGTAGGGCGCGCCGGTCATCGGGATGAAGATCGAATGTGGTCCGCCCAGCTTGACCGTCTTGTTCGGGTCGCGCGCGGTCAGGGTGATGTCGGATGGGATCGTCCTGATAAGTTCCCGCACCATTCCCCGGTCCAGATGCACCCGGTCGCCATCTCGAATATCCGCCCCCGCCGCGCGCCAGTCTTCTATGGCGATAGGGTCGCGGAAGACGACGCCGACATTTTCCAGAATATCCATCGACGCCGCATCAATCCGCTCGACCTGTTCCGGCGACATCGGTTCGGTGAGGGGAAGGCCGCGTTTGAGGGTTGGTAGCATCGTCTCCCGCACATCCTCGCGCATGGTGCGGCGTGACGAGCGCCCGCCCCGGCGGGTTTTTCCTTCGGCTGCGACGGTCATCCCACCACTCCTGTAATCAAGAACGATGTCATCCCCTTGAAGGCGGTAATCCGTTTTTCCACAGGCTTTGATCCCTGTATTTGCCACTTGTGTGGGGGTGACATGTGGCGAAGGACGGTTTGGAATCTCATCCCACATTATCCCCGGATGCCGGATCGTTCAGGTCAATCCAGATTGTCTTCAATTCGGTATATTGGTCATGGGCATGGACCCCGTTATCCCGCCCGCCGAACCCCGATTGCTTATAGCCCCCGAACGGCGTTGCCATATCGCCCTCGCCATAACAGTTGATCGTCACGGTCCCCGCCCGGATCGCCCGTGCGGCGCGGATGGCGCGGCGGGCATTGGCGGTGAAGACGCTGGCGGTCAGGCCATAATCGGTATCGTTGGCAACGGTGATGGCCTCTTCAAGTGATGCCACTTCGATCACGGATAGAATGGGGCCAAAGATTTCCTCTGTCGCCAGCGCATCGCCAGATTTTACCCCATCAAAGACCGTCGGTTCCACAAACGCGCCCCTGGCCTTGCCGCCCGCGATAGGCTTTTTGCCCTTTTGCTTGAGATACCCCGTCACCTTCTTCGCGTGTTCGCCGTCGATCAGCGCGCCCAGATGGTTTGCCGGGTCCAGTGGATCACCCGTCTTCCAGTCACGTAGCCGCGCCACGATCCGCTCCATAAGCGGTTCCCTGACCGCCTTATGAACAATCAGCCGCGAACAGGCCGAACAATTCTCGCCCATGTTCCAGAACGCGGCATTGACGATGTGTTCGGCCACGGAATCGAGGTTTTCCGCATCCTCCAGCACCACCGCTGGATTCTTGCCCCCACATTCCAGCACGATCTTCTTGAGGTTGCTGTCCGCGCTGTACCGCAGAAACCGCCGTCCGGTTTCGGTCGAGCCGGTGAAGGACACCATATCGACGTCGGGATGCATCCCCAGCGGTTCGCCCACTGATGGCCCATCCCCCGGCAAGACCTGTAACACCCCGCGCGGCACACCCGCTTCGCTCGCCAGTTCGGCCACGCGCAGGGCGGTCAGGCTGGTCTGTTCAGCGGGCTTCACGATCACCGAATTGCCCGCCGCCAAGGCTGGACCAATTTTCCACGCCAGCATCAGCAGTGGAAAATTCCATGGCAGCACGGCCCCGACAACACCCACAGGCTCGCGCACGATCATCGCGATGGCATCATCGCCGGAAGGGGCGGTCTGGTCATACAGTTTGTCGGCGGCTTCAGCGTGCCACTTGATGCAGTGAATCGCCTCCGGGATGTCGATCATCTCGCAATCCCGGATCGGTTTGCCACTGTCGAGACATTCCATAACCGCCAGCTCACGCCGGTTGCGGGTGATGAGTTTGCACAGCCGGATGAGTACATCCTTGCGTGCCGATGGGTGCAAAGCCGCCCAGCGCCCCTGATCGAATGCTTCGCGCGCCTTGC
The DNA here is from genome assembly GCA_937957975.1 of uncultured Neomegalonema sp. Classification (GTDB taxonomy): domain Bacteria; phylum Pseudomonadota; class Alphaproteobacteria; order Rhodobacterales; family Rhodobacteraceae; genus JAHDDY01. Next base: position 48,667 of record CALFFK010000001.1, on the reverse strand, counting down.
CGACGGCGAAATCCACGTCTTTGGCGTTGCAAACGGCGATCTCCGCAATGGTTTCGCCGGTGGCGGGGTTGATGGTCGGCATCATCCCGCCCGACCCCTTGCGGTACTTGCCGTCGATGAAGGCTGCGCGCGGGAAGTTGATACTGTCGGCAATTGCGGCGTATTCGGCGTGGGTCAGAAGATCGCTCATGCCCTGGCTCCCTCAATGGCGGCAATCGCCGTATCCATGGTGCGGATCACTTCGGCAAATTCCCGCTTGTCGTCTTTGTTCAGCGGTTGCAAGGGGCGGCGGGGTGGGCCGCAATCAATCCCGCGCAGGGTCAGCCCGTGCTTGATGCATTGCACGAACTTGCCGCCCTGTTCGAGGACACTCAGCATTGGCAACATGGCCGACATGATCGCGCGACCCTTCGTGAAATCGCCCTCCATGGCACAGGCCCGATAGAGCGCGATATGGGCTTCCGGTGCAAAGTTCGACCCCGCACAGACCCATGATCGTGCCCCCCAGGCAAAGAATTCCAGCGCCTGATCGTCCATCCCGCAGGATAATGCGATATGCGGGTAATCCCGCGCCAGCATGTGCAGCCGGTTCGGATCGCCCGAACTTTCCTTTATGGCGCAGAAATTGGGCGAGCGGCCAAGACGGTCCAGCGTCTCCTCATCCATATTCACGCTCATCCGGCCTGGATAATTATAGAGCATTGCGGGCAGGTTCGCGGCCCGGTCTATGGCCAGCGCGTGCAGTGCGATCTCGCGGGAGGTCGGATAGGCATAGGGCGGCGTGGCGATCAACAGGGCATCGGCCCCGATCTGCTTTGCTGCCTCGGCAAATACGATGCTGTCTTCGGTACGGATGGCCCCCGTTCCGATGATAAGCGGCAGGCGCGTGCCGATGATTTTTTTGGCGAGGCGCATCATGGCGATGCGTTCCTCGGTTGTTTGGGCGTAATATTCGCCCGTCGTCCCCGCCACGATGATCCCGTGGACCCCGGCGGCGATCAGATGTTCGATGGCCGCCTCGAACCCGGTTTCGTTGATCGAATGATCTTCAAAATAGGGCGTCACGACGGGCGTGTAGATGCCTTCAAACTGCATCCTTTATCTCCTGCGTGGGATCGAGTGGGAGGGGGGGGGGCATAACGAACCGTTCGATACCATCGCGCGACAGCGCCCAGTGGTCGAGCGTCAGGTCCACAGCTTTTGCGGGGGCGTGTTCCTCAAAGGCCGCTATCATCGCATCGTGCTGGTCGCTGGCCTGTTGTATCGTTTTGCGCTCTGTGGCGGTGCGCGCGTCGTAAAACCGTTGGCTCATGCGGGTATGGTCGATCAACAGGCGCTTGAGACTGGGCATTAGATAGGGGCTGTCAGCCATCGCGCCGATTGCCTCGTGAAAGCGGTGATTGTGCATCGCCATTTCCGTCGGGGTATCGGCATTGCGAAACCCGCTCTGGACGTGCTTCAGCGTTTTGATCCCGGCGGGGGAGGCGTTCTCCGCCGCCAGCCGCGCAACGGCAGCATAAATCATCGGGGCCGTCTGAATCAGGCTGCGAATGACCGGCAAATCCATCGACGATACCGTTGCCCCGCGATGCGCCTCCAGCATCACGTACCCCTCGCCGGACAGTCGTTGCAGCACCTCGCGCAACGGAGTGCGTGAAACGCCATAGCTTTCGCACAGGGCAGCCTCGTCCAGCGCACTGCCTGGCGGGAATGACAGGTCGAGGATACCAGCGCGCAGGGCATCGAAGAGGGCGGATTTCTTCACGATGACTCACTGAAATACAACTTGTATACAAACTCGATACTGCCTAGCGTTCGATTCTTCAAGCGATTTGAGGATGCCATGGATTTTGCAGGACAGAAGGCGCTTGTTACGGGCGCAGCGGGCGGTATTGGCCTCGCCATCGTGCGGATGTTGCGCGAGGCCGGGGCGGCGGTTGCCGTTGCCGATCTCGATACGACCGGGCTGGAGGCCGACGCCTATATGTCCGGGAACCTGACTGATACAGGCTATGCGAACGCTTTGCCACAGCGCGCGGCGGATGCGCTGGGTGGGCTGGACATTCTGGTCAATAATGCCGGGATCATGCGGCGTGGGGCTGTAACCGAAAGTACCGATGATGATTTCGACATCTCGGTTGCTGTCAATATGCAGGCTCCGTTTCGCCTGTGCCGTGCGGCCATTCCGATCATGGCGAAGGCCGGTGGTGGGGCCATCGTTAATATCGCTTCCTGCTGGGGCGTCAGGCCGGGGCCGGACCACGCGCTCTATTGCATGACCAAGGCCGCCATCGCTTCGCTCACCCAATGTATGGGCCGCGACCACGCGCATCAGGGTATCCGCGTCAACGCCGTTTGCCCGAACGAGGTGGATACCCCTATGCTGAGAACGGGCTTCGAACGGCGCGGTTTTGACCCTGATACAGCCATCACCGAACTGGGAAAGACGGTCCCGCTGGGCCGGGTTGCGACCCCGGATGACATTGCCGAAATCGTGCTCTTTCTTGCTTCGGATCATGCACGCTATCTCTGCGGCAGCCTGGTCGAAGCCAATGGCGGGAAGCCGGTTGGATGAGCCGGTTCGGAAACAAGGTCGCGCTCGTCACCGGCGGACGCTCTGGCATTGGCAAGGCCATTGCGGAACGGTTGCGGGAGGAGGGCGCGCGGGTCTTCACCGCCCAGCGTGGTGATGATCCCGATTTCGAGAGTCTTTCAGCCAATTTTTCCACTACTGATGGGCCAACGTACGCTGTCCATGCTGTTATCGAGCGGGCGGGGCAGCTTGATGTGCTGATCAATAATGCAGGGGTCATGCTGGAGGCTGGAGTCGAGGAGATGAGCCTCGCTGATTGGACCCGCACTCTCACGGTTAATCTTACTGCGCCGTTCCTGACCATAAAGGCCGCCTTGCCGCATCTGCGCGCATCGAAGGGGGCCATCGTGAATATCGGTTCTATAGAAGGGCTGGCCAGCAACCCCGGCCACGCCGCCTATTGCGCCTCCAAGGCCGGTCTTCATGCCCTGACCCGCGCCGTTGCGGTGGATCACGGAGCCGAGGGCATACGCTGCAATGCCGTGGCCCCTGGCTGGATCGACACTGATCTGAACACGGCCTTCATCGACGCCATGCCCGACCCGATTGCCTTTCGCCGTGACATTGCGGGCATCCATCCCGTTGGGCGCACCGGCACCCCAAGCGAGGTCGCCGCCCTCGTCGCTTTTCTCGCCTCTGAAGAAAGTGCTTTTGTCAGCGGACAGGTCTTTACGGTCGATGGGGGCAGGACGGCGAAGTTGAGCCTTCCTTGACAGTGCCACTCGCGGCGTTTCAAGGCTGTTACGCGCCTCGCTTGCGTCGAAGGCGCTGACCTCGCAGATTGAGAACCGCTCTCACGATCACGACGATGACCATAATACACAGCACGGCCTTGGATGCCGTCTCCATTGTGCCTTCGATCAGGATCGCATGAAGCGTACTGCCAATTACAATCACACCGGCAAGACCCGTATGGATGCCGCGCCAGATTGCCGGACGCATGTGCAATTTCCGGCGTAAAGCCGCGAGTGCCGCCGCCGCAAACACCGCCCACATCGCCAGAACACCCCAGATGGCAAAAGGCGTTGGGGAGCGAAAAAGCAGGACGTCGATGACATCCGGCGGACTGGTGATCCACAGCCCGGCGATATGAGCCACGACTGCGACAACCAGCCCTGCCCCGGTCCATACATGCGCCCTGCGTGCGGCTCTGGCGGATAATGCGGGCAGCAGACCTGCCGCCAGCAAGGGCTGGAATAGCAAAAGCCCCAGCGCAACGATCCCGGCAAAGCCCGCTGCGATATAGAGCGGGTCACGCCATGCCAGAAGCGGGCTGGTTGCTGACAGGGCGGCCGGAACAATGAACGCGATTGCGAGAGCCGCCCAGATCAAAATCGCGCGCATTATGGCCTCGTGGCTCAGGCCGGGAGCAACACGAAATCGACATCCAGACTGGTATCGCTCGCGCTGTTCATAATCGGGCGCAGGAAGACGGTTTCAAAGCCATTCCCGTCATATTCGGCGTCATAGGCGAGATGGCCGTGAGGTTGCCCGAAAGCGGGTACGATCTGCGGCATATCCATGCGGAAGATGCCGTTCGCATCGGTCAGCGTCGCGCCGTGGCTGCGCTGATCGCGCTCGTGCCCTTCGGTCGTGTGCGCCCACATCTGAATACGAATACCCTTCAGTGGTATGCCATCGCCCGCGCGACGCACGGTTCCCGTCATCTGGAAACCACCGCCCCCTATACGCTCCACAATGGGCGCGCCTGCGCGATAATTATTGGCTCCACCGCGCATCGTTGGTGTGGGCGCAAGGCCCGCCGCACGCGCAGGGGTCAGCAGACCCGTCGTCGCACCGACTGTCGCCGCAGCCGCGCCGGTTTTCAGCAAGGAGCGACGGGTTTGAATGAGGTGTGTCATCGTTCTGTCCCTTCGATCTGATCTTATCGAAAACCCTATATGATAATTACGATATTGGTTTTCGCGTGACATTTCGAGCCATCTCACGCGATGGTCATCGTTATCCGCCCGTGTTCTGACGTTGCGCGTAGATCGCCTCCACAATTTCCTGATTGCGGATATATTGTACCGCCGCTGTTTCTGGCTGCTCCCCGCGTCGCCATGCCCCCAGCGTTGCGCGGCTGGTGAGGTAAACGCAGTCGCCGCCGAACAGGTGATCGCGCCAATCGAACGATTGTTCCACCTCGTCGTTCGACCCGAAGGCCCGCAACCAGAGCCGCGCTTCCCCATCAAGCCGAAGCGTTCCGCCCGATCCTTCTATCCACATCTCGCCCATCGTCAGGCGACGGTTCGTGGCAACGTGATCTGACAGACGGTTCCCATCAAAGATCCCCTGCGCCCCGTTCTCGAAATCAAAGAGGATCAGTCCGGCATCCTCCCCCGCAATCGCGGGGTTCAGCCGTCGCAAATGCGCGCTCACGTCTCGCACTTCGCCCATTAGATAGCGGAAGGTGTCGATCCAGTGGATCGCCGTTTCATGCATAAGAAAACGCGGCATGGTCTGGAAATACGGTTGGCGTTCCAGATAGGCATCCGGCCCCTGCCCGTCGCCGGGGCGCAAGCGAAAGGTGATCTGGTACGGCTGTCCGATGGCCCCGGCCTCCATCAAGCGTTTCGCCTCGCGATACCATGGCTGATAACGCACATTTTCATGCACTGCGAGATGGCATCCCTGCGCGTTGGCCACCGCAATTGCCTCACGCGCGCCTTCCAATCCGCCACAGAACGGTTTTTGACAGATAATGTGCCTTACATGCGGTGCGAGCGCACGGATCAGATCGAGATGGGTCGGGGGTGGCGCGGTGATGTCCACTATATCCGGCCGAACCGCCTCTATCATCGCTATCGGGTCGTCATAGGTCTCGAAGCCCGGATATTCGGCGGCCATTTCCCCTGCGCGCACTGCGTCCTGCTCGCATAATCCGACGAGATCGACATCCTCCATGCGGCTCCATGCATCGAGATGGAATTGTCCGAAATACCCGGCTCCGACAATTGCGACTGTCGAGAGATCAGGCATCGACTTTCGCCAGTGACGAGCGAACCGCTTCAAAGACTGCGCTGGTTCCCGCCTTGCCGCCCAGTTCGCAGGTTACGAGTTCTCCGCCGGAGAACGCATCATCCACTGCCTGACGCAAGGCAGAGGCGGCGCGCATGGTATCGGTTGCGTTGTGCCGGGCGCCCAGCCATTCCAGCATCATTGCCGCCGACAGGATCATCGCAGTGGGATTTGCCAGCCCCTTGCCCGCAATATCCGGGGCCGAGCCGTGGCATGGCTGGAACACCGCATGGTCATTACCGATGTCTGCCGACGGCGCATAACCAAGCCCCCCCATCAATGCCGCCCCAAGGTCGGAGAGAATGTCTCCGAACATATTTTCGGTGACGGCCACATCAATGGTCCAGGGCTTTTGCACCATAACCATAGCAAAGGCATCGACGTAGCAATGGTCCGCCTTCACATCTGTGAAGGCTGCTGTCCGTTCATAGAAGATGTCGCGCCAAAAACCGAAGGCGGGAAAGACGTTGGATTTATCCACTGACGTTACTTTCCGCTGTCCGCCGCGCTGCCCGGCGAGCCTACAGGCAAAATCGAACAGTTTTTCGCAGGTAGGCCGGGTAATCACCATTGTTTCGCGCGCTTCGGCGTCGCCGTCCCGTGTGCCGGGGGCTTGCGGAGCGAATAATCCTTCGGTGGATTCGCGGATGATTACGTAATCAATATCATGTGCGCGCGGGTCTGCGAGGATGGGCCGTACTCCCGGCAATGGTTTGACAGGGCGCACACCTGCATAAAGATCAAGATCGAAGCGCAGGTCGAGCTGCGGTGCAATTTCACGCCCATCGGGTGATCGCACATCGGGCAAGCCCATTGCGGCCAACAGGATTGCATCCGCCTCCCGTGCTGCCTTCATTGATTGTTCCGGCAGGGCGGTGCCATGTTTGCGGTAATATCCCGCGCCCGCCTCGCAGGGTTCCCAATCGAAAGCGAACCCGCCGATGCGACTCGCCACTTCATCCATTAGCAAGCGGGTCGGTTCGGTGATCTCCTCGCCAATGCCGTCGCCGGGGAAGAGGGCGATGCGGAAGGTATTGTTGCTTTTCACGAAGAGACTCCGAAGGTTTCCAGCAGAGGGGATATGTCGTGGGTCCAGTGAGGCAAGGCCCGTCCGGCCACGGGAGCCTTGAACGACGCGATCCTGTCTCCGAGCAAACACCCCAGATACGTTGTCTTCAGGTCCGGCCCGCCGAACGCGATATTGGAAGTATGGCGCAGGCATTCTGATTTTACAGTGTCGAGATGCGGACGATCCATCTCATGGGCCTGAAATGCCGCTTCGACTGCGGCGAGATGGTTGGGGTCCACATCCTCGATCAATGTCTCGATCTGTCCATCTGGCCAGATTCTCAATACCCGGTTCGATACGATCGAAACGACGAACAGCGATCCGTCTACTGCTTCCGTCAGGCCATCGGGAAATGTACCTGCGCCGAATTGGGCGACGACACGCCGGTTTGTCAGTCCATCCTTGGTCACATCGAACGCCGTCAGTCGTCGTGCAAAGGTTTCGTTGATCCATAGCGTCTGTTCGTCCGCCGAAAGCAGACATTCATTGGCATATCCGATTCCATCGGCCACGATCCGCGTGCGCCCGTTTTTATGCAGGGCAATATACCCTGTCGATGCCGTTGGGCGGTAATCGTCAGCGCGTGGGTATATCGTGGTGGAGACAGTGATCCAGATGCGCCCCTTGCTGTCTGGCACAGCGTAATTTGTCGGCGGCATTGGTGCGCCATCGATCATGTTTGTCACCACCGATACCGACCCGTCCGGCGACAGGCGATAAACCCCGCCCCGGTTCTTTCCCAGATGGGTGATCAGGAAGCTGCCACCATCCTCAAGGGCAATGCCATTTGGAAAAAGCGAATCAGGAATGTCGCCTCGCAATTTTTGCGAGAGGTGATGGCGTGTATCTCCCGCAGGAGATACGGCACTTATGCCGCCGGAACCATTGCAGTAGGGTACAAAAAGCCAACCTGTGTGATGTGAAATCACACATTCTGGTCTAACAAGACCAATACCACGATATGAGAGCTTCTTTGAAAGAATAGTCATAGCGTCCGGATCGATACGATGTACAATTATTTGTCAGGGTAGCTGCGCATTTATGTGCATCAAAATATGAGGCACTGCGATGTACGTTGTCACGGTCATTTTTGAAATCGAACGCGAAGAGGTTGAGAATTTTCTGGCTCGCGTTCAACGACAGGCTCGTGACAGTCTCGATAATGAACCCGGTTGCAGACGCTTTGATGTGAGTGTTTCCCGGAAGCAGCGTGAGCGTATTCTACTCTATGAAATCTATGACAACGCTGATGCTTTTGCCGAGCATCTTGCTTCGCCACATTTCGTGGCCTTTGACCGTGAAGTTTCTCCCTATACCCGGTCAAAGCATATCGAGTCGTGGTCTTTGACCTGAGCGTCAGTTTTCTTCTGTCATCAATGCCTTTTCGCGCATCCAGATATAAAGCCCGCTGAACAGGATGATGGCCGCCCCGGCAATATGACGGGTTTCTGGTGGTTGATTGAAGATGATCCAGCTTGATGCCGACATATAGATGATCTGGACATAGACGAAGGGTGCCAGTGTAGAGGCTGGTGCACAGCGATGCGCGATCACCAGAAGCTGATGCCCGCCCCAGCCGAAGACGCCGATCAGGCAGAATGCCGCCCATGATGCGACACCCTCTGGCCATGTCCAGTTCCCCAGTGCAAAGGGCGCAATCAGGATTGTTGCGATCCATGCCGAGTAGAATTGTTGCGTTGCCGCCGAATCCACCCCTGCAAGACGACGGGTCAACACCATGTAGAACGATGCCATCGTGACCGCGCCAAGCGAGAAGATGATGGCCCAGTGCGCGCCCTCCCCCCATGGCTGCGTCGCGATCAGCACACCGAGAAACCCGATGATGATGGCGGCCCAACGCCGTGGCCCTACCTTCTCGCCAAGCAACGGAATTGACAGGGCGCAAACCACCAGCGGCGTTGCAAAGAAAATCGCGGTTGTCAGGGTCAGCGACAGGTATTTGACAGCAGTGAAATTGCAGACCGTAGAACCGAGCAGGAAAAGACCCCGCAGGATTTCCAGTTTCATGTTTTTGGTATGAAAGAGCGCGCGGCCCTCTTGTGGCAACACAACGAGCAGCGAGATCAACGCATGGATTGCATAGCGAACGAAGACAACCTGCAAGGTGGCGAGGCCCGCCAGCGTCAACCATTTCGCGCTTGTATCGATGCCGGTGAAAACCAGAAAGGCAAGCATCATCAGGATGATGCCTTTCAGGACGCGGTCTTCGACCGGCTCGACGCTCATGTGGCGACGCTCAACGAAGTGACGCTCAGGCCGTCAGCCCCTCCGGCTCCGGCAGGCCTGCGCTGCGGGCGGCTGCGGTGACGGTATTGGCCAGCAGACACGCAATGGTCATTGGTCCCACGCCCCCTGGAACCGGCGTGATGGCGCCGGCCACCTTCACGGCGCTCTCGAAATGCACATCACCGACGATCTTGTGCTTTCCCTCGCCTTTTTCAGGGGCGGGGACGCGGTTGATGCCGACATCAATGACCGTTGCTCCCGGCTTGATCCAGTCGCCCAAGATCATTTCAGGCCGACCGACGGCGGCGACGACAATATCCGCCTGACGCACCACATCGGGCAGGTCTTTGGTGCGCGAATGGGCGATGGTCGGGGTTGCGTTCGCGCCCAGCAGAAGCTGTGCCATTGGCTTGCCAACGATATTCGAGCGCCCGACGATTACCGCGTTCATCCCTGACAGGTCGCCGTGGTAATCCTTCAGCATCATCAGCGAGCCAAGCGGCGTGCAAGGGATCATCGCTTTCAGTCCTGCGCCGAGACGGCCCACATTGACGACGTGAAATCCGTCCACGTCTTTCTCTGGCGCGATGGTGTTGATGATGAGGTCGGAGTTCAGATGCGCGGGCAGTGGCAATTGCACGAGAATGCCATGCACTGATGGATCGCCGTTCAGTTTTTCGACCAGTGCCAGCAGCGTCGCTTCGTCTGTGTCAATTGGCAGCTTGTGCTCGAAGGACGCCATGCCTGCTTCCGCTGTCTGTTTGCCCTTGTTGCGGACATAGACCTGACTGGCGGGATCTTCACCGACCAACACGACCGCGAGGCCCGGCTTGATCCCGTGTTCCCCAACCATGTGCGAGACATGGCCAGCAACTTTTTCGCGGACGGTGGCGGCAAAGGCTTTTCCGTCTATAATATGAGCGCCCATGGCGTCTTTCCTCTCGTGTTTCCGCCGGGTCTGGAATCCGGTCTTGTGACCGACTACACCCTTCCAAAGCGCATTAGGCACAGGGGACTGACATGGCAACCATAGGATTCATCGGTATCGGCAACATGGGCACTGGTATGGCCCGTAATCTGGTCGGGGCGGGCCATGAAGTGACGGTGTTCGACCTCGATGCGGAAAAGGCCAGTGGCATAGAGGGTGCGATGGTCGCCGCTTCCGGCGAAGCGGCGGCGGCAGGTCGCGATATTATCATCACCATGCTGCCCGCTGGTCCCATCGTGGCAAAGGTCTATCGCGATACCATCATTCCGAATGCTGCGCCTGATACGCTGTTCATTGATTGCTCGACCATTGATGTGGAAACGGCGCGTATTCTGGCTGAGGAGGCGCATGGTGCAGGGTTTCGGATGTTGGATGCGCCTGTTTCCGGCGGTGTTGCCGGGGCCGATGCCGGAACATTGGCCTTCATGGTGGGGGGCAGCGCAGAAGGCTTTGCGCAGGCAGAACCGATTCTTGGCGTCATGGGGGCCAAGGTCGTCCATTGCGGTGAGGCCGGGGCAGGGCAAGGCATCAAGATCTGCAATAACATGATGTTGGCCATTCAGATGATCTCGGTTGCTGAAGGCTTTGCCCTGGCTGAAAAGCTGGGTCTTTCGCCCCGGAGCCTGTTTGATGTTTCCAGTGCTGCCTCTGGCCAATGCTGGTCGCTCACCACCTATTGCCCCATGCCGGGGGTTGGACCGCAGACATCTGCCGATAAGGATTATCAACCCGGTTTCGCCGCTGGCCTGATGCATAAGGATCTGGGGCTGGCGATGGAGGCGGCGTCGGGCGTGGGGGCCGATGTGGCATTCGGGCGCGCGGCCTATGATGTTTATGAGCGAATGGTTGAGGCGGGCGATGCCGGTGTCGATTTCTCCGGGGTTATCCGGGGCAAGCGCGGTGTTTCATAAGGCGCATGGCTGATGTCACGATGCTTTCATTTTCGCATAACATCCATCGGGCCTTTGATCTGGCCCGCCTGTGCGATAGATCAGCAACGAACGGCGTGGGGGATTCTCCGCGCTCCGTCATCGACAACCTTGGGGATATTGAACAATGGCTTTTGAACTTCCTGACCTACCCTACGCCCATGATGCGCTTGCTGCGGGTGGCATGTCGGAGGAAACCCTCCAATACCACCACGATCTGCACCACAAGGCCTATATCGACAAAACCAACGAGATGATCGCTGGTACTGACTATGAGGGCAAATCCCTCGAAGAGATCATGGTCGCCGCTTATAAGGCCGAGAATACCGGCCTGATGAACCAATCCACCCAGGCATGGAACCACATTCAGTTCTGGAACTGGATGAAGCCCAATGGCGGTGGCGCAATGCCCTCCGAGCTGGAAGCTCGCATCAAGGACAGCTTTGGCGATGTCGCGGCGTTCAAGCAGGCATTTCAGGCAGGTGGCGCAGGCCAGTTTGGTTCTGGCTGGGTCTGGCTGACGCTGAATGGTGACAAGCTGGCGATCCTTGCAACGCCAAACGGCGTGAACCCTGAATGTGTGGGCCAGACTTCGCTGTTGGGCTGCGATGTGTGGGAACATTCCTATTACATTGATTTCCGCAACAAGCGCCCCGCCTATCTCGAAAACTTCCTTGAGAAGCTGGTCAATTGGGAAAACGTGGCCGAGCGTCTGTCAAACGCAGGCGCAGCCTGACCGATACTGCCAACCTCAACACAGAAAAGGACGCCCGCCGGGGCGTCCTTTTCGCGTTATGGGCCTTTGTTATCTGGGGCTTCTCGCCGCTGTTCTTCGCTCTTGTAAATCATGTGCCGCCACTGGAGGTGGTTTCGCATCGCATTCTGTGGTCCCTGCCGGTCATTGCGGTCTACGCCATTGCCACCGGACGGTGGCAGCGATTCAGACAGGCCGGGCGCGAGAGGCGGACGATGCTGGCGCTTGTCACGGCGACGGCATTCATTTCGGTCAATTGGTTCGGTTTCATCTATGCCATCCAGATTGGCCAGACTGCACAGGCCAGTTTTGGATATTACATCTATCCTATCATCGCCGTGCTGATCGGTGCTGCCGTTTTTCGCGAGCGGATCACGGGATTGCAATGGGCGGCGGCGGGGCTGGCCACGACCGGCGTATTGATGATTGCCATGGATCGCGGCACACTGCCATGGATCGCCCTGATCGTCGCAGGAACATTCGCAGTTTATGGCGTGATCCGAAAGACCATTCCGGTCGGTCCACTGGTCGGTGTGTTGTGGGAACTGACACTCGTTTCCGGGCCTTTATTTGCCTATTTGTGGTTCGTTGGAGGGGGCGCGTTCTTCGCGGATACCCGGACCGCGCTTTTACTCATCGGGTGTTCGTTGTTCACGGGCATCCCGCTGGTGATGTATGTGGAGGCGGCAAAGCGGTTGAACTTCTCGACCGTTGGCGTTCTCTTTTATATCAATCCGACCCTGCAATTCGTTTCGGCCCTCATTATGGGCGAAGTCCTGAGCTTGCCGGTGCTGGCTGCTTTCGGCGTTATCTGGGCTGGAGTCGCGCTTTATTGCTATGATCTATTGCGCCGACGCTGACTTCACGGCCCTGTCACTGCATCGTGGTTGGAAATGCAGGGGCAACCATACCAATTTCCCGTATAATAAAGCGCGGGGATGGATGCATGGGTTCGACGACGATGCCGGATGGGACGGCGGCTGCCGACATGCTGGCGTGGCGAACCCGCCTTACCCCCGTTTTGATTTTCATGGTCCTGCTCGTGGCGATCAACGCTGCACTTGCCATCCCATCCTATGGCACAGCGATGAGCCAAAACGGCATCCTTGCTGCACCGGGCATTATTCCCTTTGCTCTCACGATCTTTGTTATTCTGTCCGGGTCACGACGGATTGCCTCTGTCGGTGCAGTGATTCTGGCGCTGATTGCCCTGCTGATCGCGGTGGATATCAGCTACAGTGCCTTCTACGGACGCCCGTTGAATATTATGACCGATGCTCAGGTCTTGCCGCGCAGCCTCTCGACCATGTTGCGGGCTTTTCCCTGGCAAACAACCGGGCTGCTCGCCGCGATCATTGTTGGCTTTTGCGCGGCCTTCTATCTTGCGCGATGGATGTTTTTCATTGCCCTTCGACTCCATCAGCCCGTCGCTCTCGTTTGTATTGCCACCCTTGCGCTTATGATGGCTTGCGCATCCATTTTGTGGAGCGGCCCGGCCTTACAGTCCCGTGTAACGGGTACGGTTGCGGCACAGATCAAGGGCGCGCTCGTCCATCGTGAAGCCACTCGCGGGATACGCACGGCACTTGCCACCAATCCCTTGCGTGATGCTGGCGGGATAGCGGCGCTTTCGGGGGCCAATGTCCACCTCCTGTTCGTCGAGTCCTATGGTACAGTTGCGCTTGACAGTCCCGCCATTCTGAATGGTCTTGAAGCACGTTTGGCGGGGGCGGGGTACAGCACGGCCAGCCATACCCTTGACGCGCCGATTACCGGGGGGCGGTCGTGGTTGTCACACGGTACTGTGCTGTCCGGCGCGACCCTTCATAATGATAGCTATTCACCCCTGCTGCACGATAGTGACCGCGCTACACTTGTCGATCTGTTCGGAAAACAAGGATACCGCGCCGTCGCCATTGGCCCGGCGGTGCGCAGACCATGGACGGAGAACGGCTTTTTCCGCTTCGACGAAGTGCTGACATTCCCTGATCTTGACTATCGTGGCCCGCGTTTCGGCCCGTTGGACATCCCCGATCAGGTGACGCTCAAGCGGATTGACGACCTTGTTCTGAAAGAAACGGATGCAGATACGCCCGTCTTTCTTGTGGCAGCCTTGTTGTCATCCCATTGGCCATGGACGGGCACACCGCCCCGGTTGTCCGCCTGGGATGCCATCGACCGGGGTCAATCCCTCGCGCCGTTACCGTCGCCTGTAAGTGCCAGTGAGAACAACGGTTCCCTGCCGCCGCTCTATCTCGATTCCCTGCGCTACAGCCTCGACAGCGTTGTGGATTATGCGGTGAACGCTGTGGCGGGCAATGATCTGCTCATTGTCGTTGGCGATCACCCCCCCGCTGCCTTTGCCACCGGCAACCCGCATGATCGAAGTGTCCCGATCCATGTTCTGTCGCGCGAGGCGGGGCATCTGGGCCGGTTTCTCAAGGTGGGCTTTGTACCGGGAATGGAGCCGCAGAAAGGCACCACTGGTGCCGCGATGGAAGATCTGGCGCGATGGTTGACGGGGCAGGCTATCGACCGCGATCAATCCAGTGCCATCTCCACGGCTTTTTCCGGCGTCTCTGTCACGGAATAAAAACCGTTGAACCGCGAATGCATAAACCCGGATTCCGTGAAATGCGCGAACAGGTCGAGCAGACGGGTCCAATAGCCGTTGGTATCCACGAAAACGAGTGGCTTTTCGTGTAATCCGAGCTGTCGCCATGTCAGCGTTTCGATGGTCTCGTCGAGTGTGCCGGGGCCACCGGGCAGTACGATGAAGGCATCGGCATTGGCGAACATGACCTTCTTGCGCTCGTGCATCGTTTCGGTGTGGATCAGCGTCGTATTTACATCCGTGCGCCCTTCGTGACCGATGAGGACTTGAGGTACGACGCCAATTACCTCACCCCCTGCCGCCAGCGCGCCGCGCGCCGTGGCACCCATCAAACCATTATCACCTGCCCCATAGATCAGTCTGGCGCCGCGCTCTGCGATGGTTTTGCCCAGAGTTGCGGCGGCCTGCATATAGGCATCGTCCTTGCCGGGGGAGGAACCACAATAGACGCAGATCGTAGGTTTGCCGTGCATGGGAGTGCTCCGTTTAGTGCACCCCGTCAGGCCAGAGGACGACGCGGACGGTGCGCATGAGGATGAAAATGTCCAGAAGGACGTTGAAGTTCTTTACGTAGTAAAGATCGTAGCGCAGTTTTTCGCGGGCGTCTTCTTCGGTTGCGCCGTAGCGATACTTGATCTGCGCCCAGCCGGTCAGGCCGGGTTTGACGCGATGACGTTCGGCGTAGAAGGGCATCTTCTCTTCGAGTTGTTCGACAAAGAAGGGGCGTTCGGGGCGGGGGCCGACAAGGCTCATCTCACCCTTCAGGATGTTCAAAATCTGTGGCAATTCGTCGATGCGTGTCTGACGCAGGAAACGGCCTACGCGGGTAACGCGGCTGTCGTTCTGTTGCGCCCATTGGGGGGTTCCCGCAACTTCGGCATCCGAGCGCATCGAGCGGAACTTCACGATCTCATAGGGCGCGCCGTTCAGGCCCACACGGGTTTGCCGGTAGAAAACACCGCCTGGGCTGTCGAGCCGAATGGCCAGCGCGGCGAGAAGCAGGATGGGGGAGAGCAAGAGCACTGCTACCCCTGAAACCAGAATGTCCAACGCGCGTTTTGACCGCATCGACCAGATCGCATACCCGACATTACGGGCGAAGATGAAGCGCGCGGGGTAGAGGTTTTCCAGATCGACCTTGCCGGTTTCCAGTTCACCGAAATCGAGTGAATCGATGATACGCATCCCGGCGGCCTTGCAATCGAGCAGGGCGGCGGCAGGCAAGGGCTTGGAGCGGTCGGCCACAACGATCTCTGCCGCGTCCAGTGCGCGCGCGCGCTCCAGCAGACCATCATTGGCATCCGCCGGATCGATCACGCCGACCACGTTGCCTCCGCCAGCACCCAACCGTGCCACTTCGCGTACCGATTCACCGGAAGTGGGGTTGCCGATCACGATGATACGTCGCTGTAGCGGCACGAAATGCAGGAAACGCCCGAAGGTATAACGGGCCACCGCCACGGTACCGTAAGAGAAAGACGCGCAGGCAATGGCATAGAGCGGCGAGACCCATATATTCCCGATCAGATAGGTGATCCCGAAGCCCAAACCCGCGCCGATTACACAGGCAACGCCCAGCCGTTCGGTCATTGTTGCCAGATTCGCGCGGGCATCGGGTTCGTAGATGCCAAGTGCGAGCATCATTATGATGGTCAGGATGGCTGGTATAGTGGCGGCGCTGGTCAGGCCCGACGGCCCACCGGGCGATTGGACGACCAGCGTGGCGATCACGAAGATCGCGGCATAGACCGTCAACGCCTCAATCAATGCGAGAACGATGACTGACATCCTCACGGAGTGGCCAAAAAGTCGTATCATTATCGTGCTCCGCCTCTGTTTGGAGTGATCATAAGGCGTTGCAGTTGAGCATTTCTGAAGACTCTGGAGTGATTTTAGACGTCCTGGGCCTTGCTGGCCCCACGGAAGGATCGCTTTGCCATGCGCGCATCATTTATTGTCGTCTTTATCGCCATGTTCGCCGGATCGGCGGCCCATGCTGACGGGGCTTTCCTGTCGCGATTATCCTCCAATTCCGGGGCAATGAAGGTCGAAAGACCGCGTGGCACGGATGCCGTGGTGGGTGTGCGCCTCGAAGGGCTGCGCGGGCAAAAGGGCCGGGTGACGACATTCGGTCAGGTATTTCGCAAGGGCGATTGGCCGGAAGGCAAGGCTCTGGTCGGTGACGCGGACGGGAAGCAGGTTCCCCTCCAGACCGATATAAAGGCCCGCCATATTGATGGGTCCGTGCGCCATGCGGTCCTGTCGCTTCGTAATCCACCCGCATCGACCGTGCAGCTTGCCCTGCGGGTTGCGGATACTGCGCCGAAGGGTGATTTGCTGGATGTCGGGGCGATACTGGAGCGCGGCTATGATCTTGCGGTTGTCTTTGATTTCAAGGGGCGCAAGGTCACGCTTGATGCCGCGAAACTGTTGGAGCAAGCGGTCAAATCCGATCCTGACCGCTGGCTGCAAGGGCCGTTTGCCTCTGAAATCCGTATCGAGCGACGGTTGACGCAACAGCTAACGGCCATTTTTGACATCCGCGCGCAGGTGGATGGGTCCGTGCGTACCGCTGTCTCGATGCATAATGATTCGATGTACGATACGAACAATCTCGACATTGATTATGGCTATATGATCCGCATGAGCGGGAAGACGCTCGTTGAACGCAAGGTCAGACATTACCGTTATGCCAACTGGCGCGAGGTTGTCTGGGCCGGTGCGCCGCCATCAAGCGCCCATGTCGCCTATGATTATCCCTATATGATCGCGACCGGGGCCGTGCCTGCCTATGATCCCGAACTCAGGATTGACCGGCGTTATCTGGAAAGCTGGCCCGAAAGGCTGGCCGGGGCCGATACCGATCCGTTTGGCAATGCCCTGATTCATAAGGTGATGACGGCGAAAGGGGGACGCGGTGATCTGGGGTTGGTGCCGGAATGGACCCTTGCGTGGATGCGCACGCAATCGCCCCAGCATTATCAGACGATGATGAAAACCGCCGGGGCGGCGGGCGCTGTTCCGTGGCATCTGCGCGATCCGTCCACGCAACGTGCGCCGATGTTCAAGGCGCATCCGACATACTGGATGGATGCCCGCGCCACCCAGGCGACGCATGGTCATGGCCCCATCAAAACGGCGGTTAATGGCTGGGAAATTGACATGGCGCATCAGCCGGAGCTGACATATGTGCCGTATTTGATTTCCGGCGACCGCTATTTCCTTGATGAGCTGCACGCTCAGGTCGCCGCTGGTTTCTATACGCATGATCCGGCCCATCGCGAAGGGGCGGCGGCAGTGTTGCACAGGGCGGATGTGCGGGCGCAGGCATGGACCAACCGCACCCATGGCTATGCCGCATGGATCACCCCCGATGCGCATCCTGACAAGGATGCCCTGACCGATACGTTCCGCGCTCGCATGGCGTGGTATGCCCGCGCTTATCCGCGTGAGGATCGGTTGGGCGGCCCGGCCAGATATGAGACGGCAGGGTGGATCGAAGGGACCGATGCAAAGGCCGCGCTGTCGAACTGGCAGCAGGATTTGTTTGTTTCCGCATTGGCGCAAGGCTCGCGGATGGGCTTTGCGGAGACGGGCGGCGTGGTTGGCATCATGCGCCCCTGGTTGCTGAACCGCTTTTTACGCGATGATTTCAATGCGAAATGGGCCACGGCTTACCAGACGATCCACCGTGACCCGCAGACCGGCGCGCCCTATGCGACATGGCGGCAGATTGCGGAGGCCAATATCGCCGCCCGCCGTTTTGATCCCGGCCCTGTTATCCAGATGGGTGAGCCGGAGAAAGCGTGGAATATCGCCGCGCAGAGCCGGGCAGGATATGCGGCGCTGTTGGGCGCTTTTGCTGATCCGCTATTGGCCGAAGCCTACGCAACGCTGGTGCGCAATACGCAAGGGATGCAGGGCGGCAAGGCGGGGTTCGGGCTGTATCCGCAATGGGCGATTGTTCCGGTTTTCCCCGATGGCACGACCTTGCCTGTCGCGCGCCATAGCGTTGTTGACGGGCGCGCAAAAGGCTCTCGCGGTAATGATCTTTTCGTGGGCGGGCCACAGGCCGACATGATCCTTGGTGAAGGGGGCAATGATATTCTGGCCGGGCTGGACGGGAACGACACGATTGCGGGGGGGCTGGGCTTTAATCTGCTGGCGGGAGGGCGCGGGGATGATCGCATCGTCGCGGAAGGGGGCATCACCATCGCCGCCGGAGGGCCGGGGGCTGATATTTTCTATGTGGGTCGCAGGGCCGAAGGCGGCCCCGCACCGCTTGGGCGGCTGGAGATCGTGGATTTCCGCCCCGGCATCGACCGCCTTGCCCTGCCCCCCGCCCTGCATGACCACGCCGCCATCCTGCGCAGGGCGCGGGCCACGAAAGCCGGAACCGTGATCTCACTGGGCAAAGGGGCGTCAATCCTGTTGCGCGGGGTGAAACCGGGGGCGTTGCGGGCGGATAGTCTGGCGATGCGATAGGGTTTACCCTTTCGTCCTTGACCGGAATGATCCCGCGCGAAATGGTTGCAGCGGGAGGGACGCATGGGATTTTGGGATACGGTCTGGGCCACGGTTCTGGGCGGTGTGATCGTCGCGCTGATCGTTGGTATGTTGCCGATATGGTGGTTTTTTGTCGGAAGACGCCGTAATCGCCAACGCCTCATAGCATTTCTGCGTCGAGCTGGAAACACAGGGCAGATTTATCGTCGTGCCTTGCTTGGGCGATTGGTCTGGGCGAGGCGCGTTTATGGCGATGCGCCGCTGGGCGGGCAGGCGTTTGGGCGCTGCGTGCAGGTGGCGATTATCTATCCGGTGCTCTGCCTTGGGGTCGCCTATCTGGCGGGTGCAGCGGTGGCGCTGGGGGGGCAGACATTGCTGCCGGTGGTGGATGAGGCCGGGAAACCCCTTGGTTTCTGGCCCCGTCTTGGATGGTTGACCGGCTTGGTGATTGTTGGAACGTTGTTTGCGACTGTAATTACAAAGAGTGATGAGATCGATGGCTGGGTCGATGGTCAGGCGGGACGGTATGGTTTGCCATCCCTTGCTCCGCGCGCGATCATCGGTATGGTATTGGGAACAAGTCTATATTTTCTGGGGTTTGAACTTTTCTTTGTTGCAATCCTTGTGCTGTTAGCGATCTTTCGAAGCTCAGCCGGAGCCGTAGCCGGAGCCGTAGCCGTAGCCGTAGCCGGAGCCGTAGCCGTAGCCGGAGCCGGAGCCGTAGCCGTAGCCGGAGCCGGAGCCGTAGCCGGAGCCGTAGCCGGAGCCGTAGCCGTAGCCTTAGCCGGTCCCCTGTTTGGCCTCGATGTAAATACCTCCCTTTTGACCATCTGGATCGTCGTTCTGCTTTTGCTGCCGCTCATCAACGCAGCATTTGACCATCTTTCCGTCGGCGCATCACGTTGGTTATTGGGCTTGGCGGCGCGGGAAGTGCCGCTGGGGCGTGGACGCTTGCGATTGCCCCTGTGGCTATCGACCATGGTTGAGATCGGCGGCGACATCGCCTTTGCGCTTGCCTGTCTCGTTGGGTTGGCCTTCTTCCTGCCATTAACGGCGGAAGCGATGAATCTTTGGTTCGGGCTTGGTGAAGCCCGGCTTGACTGGCAAAAATATGTCGATGACGCATGGCATGACCCGTGGGGTGAGGGGATCGCGGGGACGCTGATGCTGCTCTCAACGCTTGTGCCGACCTTCCTGCATGTCGCGCTGGCGGCGGTTTGCTACATTACCCGCCCGCTCGTGGGGTTGGCAGGGTTGGGCCGCAAGCTGGCGGCAATCGAGGGCAGACCTGACGACGATATTCCCGTGCTATGGGCGCTGGTCTGTGCGGCTCTTGCCTTCGCCCCCGCGATTCTGCTCACCTTTGGTGCGGCATGGGCGGGTAAGGGAATGCTGGATATTCTGTCGCGTTGGATGGGTGAAAACGGGTTTGCCGGTTTGCTGTACGATGCCGCCATTTACGGCGGCGCGCAGGGCGCAAGCGTTGCCGCGCTGGTCTGGATACTCGCACTCATCTGCCTTGTTGGCGGTTTGACAGTCTTCATCCCCCGTCTCGGCGCGGCGCGCGTGTTGACCGACTGACCCTGCCTTACCCCCACGACACCCTTGCGCCCGGTTGCGCGTCTGGTATCCCCTGTCCGGCAACCAGACAGGAGTGCGCCCCATGACCGGGTATACCGTCATTCGATACGTCCTCGCCGGGGATGTGGCCGAAATCACGCTGGATCGGCCTGATACGCTCAACAGTTTGAATGCGGCCATGCGTTCGGAACTCAAGCACGCGGTCGAGCGGGCGCAGGCCGAAAAAGCCCGCGCAATCCTCATCACAGGCGAAGGGCGTGCCTTTTGTTCCGGTCAGGATCTGGGCGAGAGTGAAACCGGCATCCCCGATGTCGAGCGCACCCTGCGCGATGAATATGAGCCAATGGCCCGCGCGATCATGGAGTGTGATCTGCCCATCGTGGTGGCGGTCAATGGCACGGCGGCGGGGGCCGGGGCCAGCCTTGCCCTGCTGGGCGATATTGTCATTGCGGGCCATGCCTCGCAATTCGTGATCGCCTTTGCGCGTATCGGCCTGATGCCCGATGTGGCGCTGACCTATTTTTTGCCGCGACAGGTCGGCCTCGCTCGCGCCATGGGCATGGCCATGACAACCGAGCCGGTGGATGGCCAGCGCGCCGCCGAGTGGGGGCTGATCTGGAAATCCGTTCCCGATGACACATTGATGGATCAGGCCCGCGCCCTGACCGGAGCCATGGCGAAGGGGCCAACGCGGTCATTCTCGCTGATCCGCAAGGCGATGCGCGCCAGCCTCGATAATGATTTCTCCACCCAACTCGCCCTTGAGGCAAAAGGGCAGGGCGAAGCGGCGGCAACCCGCGATTTTCTGGAGGGCACAACCGCCTTTCTGGAAAAGCGGATGCCAGCCTTTGAAGGCCGGTGAACGCCCTTTGGCGCTTTGCCAGCCTACAGGCCCGTGCCGGTATTTTCGGCATCGGTATTCTCGTGCTGCTGTTCGCCACCAAGGCCGTTTGGCGGGATGACTGGCTGCTCTATCGCTATGATTTTCTGTTCATTGCGGTGGTGGTGGCGCAAATCTGGCTGTTGGCCACAGGCCGCGAGACATGGCGTGAAGCGAAGGTCATCGCCGTTTTCCATGTGGTCGGTGTGGTGATGGAAGTTTTCAAAACTGCCATCGGCTCATGGGAATACCCGGAGGCATCGGTGCTGGCCATTGGCGGCGTTCCGCTCTTTACCGGCTTCATGTATTCGGCGGTGGGCAGCTATATCGCGCGGTTCTGGCGGCTGGGTGATATGCGGCTGGATCGTGCGCCCCCGCAATGGGCCGCGATCCTGCTGGCGGTGGCGATCTATGTGAATTTCTTCACGCACCATTATGTGGTGGATATTCGCCTTGGCCTCTTTGTCATTATCGCGCTGCTCTATGGGCCGACCATGGCGCAATTTGGAAAGGACGGACCACGCGTGCCCGTCCTTGCCTTTTTCGCTCTCGCCGCGATCCTCATTTATATCGCAGAGAATGTCGGCTCGATCACCGGAACCTGGCTCTACCCCTCACAGCAGGACGGATGGCAACCCGTCCCGCCTGGAAAGCTTGGCGCATGGTTCCTGTTGATGACCATCAGTTTCGTGCTTGTCCGCACGATCCGACAATCAGCGGAGCGTTGACAACAGCGATTCCGCATCACCGCGCGCCGCAAACTTGCCGCTATTGTCGAGAACGCCGGTCAGGATGGTGCGCGCCTCTGCACCCCTGCCCGCTTTCGAAAGGGCGGCTGCATAGTGGTAGCCGATTTCGGGGTTGTCCGGCGCTATCTTTGCCGCCCGTGCCAGAAGCGCAAGACCGCGATCCAGCTTGCCGTACTCGACCAGCATCCAGCCATAGGTGTCGGCAACTTCCGGTGCGCCGCCAGCGGCCTCAAAGGCGCGCTCGGCGTAATCCAGTGCATCGGGGCGTTCCGAGCGATGGCGCAACCATGCGTAGTTGTTCAACGCCACCGGATTGCCTGGCTCCAGCTTCAGGAAGTCAGCGTAGGCGGTTTCGGCCTCTTTATAATCCCCGCGATCCATCAGGGCGGTTGCGTAGGTTATAATGGCTCCCCGGTCGCGTGGGTTCTTCGCGATCCAGTCTTTCAGCCCCTTCTTGGCCGCATCGTCCTGTCCGGCCCGAACGCGTGCGCCATAAAGGGCCGTGGCAGTGCGACCATCCGGTTTCTGGCCCATGGCCTTTTCCAGAATCCCGACCCCATCGGCAGGATTGCCCATTTCCGCAGCGACATGGGCAAGAAGGCGGGCGGCAGCCCCGGCATCACGGCGCGAGAGTGCCTGCGCCGCTTCCTTCGCAACGCCTGCGTCGCGTTGTTTGACAGCAAGGTTTGCCATGGTTCCGGCGACGCCCGCATGACCCGGCCAGCGTTTCAAACCACGACGCAAGGCGGCATAAGCATCATTGTGACGACCCGCCAATGCCAATGCTTCGGCCTGAATTACGGCTGCGCGGGGGGCATCTGGCGACATTTTTACCAAACGATCTGCGGCCTTTACCGCCGCTTCGCCTGCTTTTGCATCCATCAATGAGGTTGCCGCAAAAGACAGCTCTTCGGGGGATGCGTTCTTCATCGAGGCAAGGCGCAAGGCTTCGCGGGTAACATCATCACTGCGTCCGGACAGGATAGCGCCGCTAATGTAGGTCGTTGAAAGGCCAGTTGAATTTGGCAGGCGTTTTATACCTTCGGAGAGTATCGTCATTGCCTCATTGCTGCGCCCGCTATCAGCGAGACTACGTGCAAGGCGCATGGTGAGAAATTCGCTGCGCGGATTGCTGGCGACCATCTTCCGCAGGCGTTCGATGCTCGTGCCGGGGGAAGGATCAAGCTGTTCGAGAGCGACATGCGCCGCGAGCAGTTCGGGTTCTGCCGATAGGGCCGCATTAAGTTGACGGCGGGCGGTATCGGAATTGCCACGGGTTGCCTCGATCCCACCACGCATAGCCAACACGCGCGCTGCCCGTTGTGTCTCACCGGGCAGGGCGTCTAGTGCGCTCTCTGCCTCATCTGGATCGTTATTGGCGAGGGCATTGCTCGCTTTCAAAAGTGCAATGCGAAAGGCTGGATCGTCTTTTGAGCCAGGATCGAGCAGGGTCAATGCGTTGCGTGCATGACGTTGTTCGGTGGGATTGCCGGTTTCCAGCAGCACTTCGAATTGTTCGCGCGCATCACCGAACTGGTCGAGCGTCAGATACGCGCTCGCCAGCCGACGCCGTGTGCCCGTGTCATCCGGTGTCTCGGCCAGCAGTTTCCTGAGAATATCAACGGCATTGCTTGGTTGACCCATCCTCATACGTACGTTTGCGAGGGCGCGTCGCGCATCAAGATTGTCCGGCTCCATCGCGATATAACGCAGGAACAGGGAATCGGCCTGATTGTATTCTTTCCGCTCTGTCTTGATGAGCGCGCCGAGAAGTACAGCCGGGGCAAAGCGGTCGAAGCTACGCTGAAGCTGTGTAAAGCTGTTGTTTGCAGCGTCGTAATCGCCTTCAGCGAAAGCAATCGCTCCGTCGAGATAATGAACGATGGGCGCATCGGATGACAGCTTTGCGATAGCTTTGGCGTCTATCCGCGCTTGCTCGATGTCGCCATTCGCCAGC
Source organism: uncultured Neomegalonema sp. (assembly GCA_937957975.1). Taxonomy (GTDB): domain Bacteria; phylum Pseudomonadota; class Alphaproteobacteria; order Rhodobacterales; family Rhodobacteraceae; genus JAHDDY01. Next base: position 24,779 of record CALFFK010000001.1, on the reverse strand, counting down.
GATGCCCGCGCGCGCGAAATCAGTGGACTGATATCGTTCGGCTGAAGCGCGACGGCCTTGTCAAAGGAAATGAAGGCGGCGTGCTTGTCGCCGGTAATGAGCGAGACTTCACCGCGCAAAATCCAGCCCGGCGCATAATCAGGCTTGCCTTTTACGATCTCGTCCACCTTGTCCGTGGCGCGAACATAATCCTTCCGGGCGGCATAGACGCGGGCCAGACCAAAATGGCCCTCCACCCGACGGGAATCGATGGCGAGGATGTCATGATTCGCCTTTTCGGCTTCATCCAACCGGTCAAGTTCGACGAGGGACGCCGAACGGATCACCAGTTTTTGGGCCATTAGATCATCGGTTTCTGCACCACCTGCGACCACCGCCAACGCTTCGTCCGGTTTGCCGCGTTGCAGGGCGATTTCTCCCATGAGAATGGAGCTTTCGTCAGTTGGTGCGAGGCGGTGGGATCGCCCGACTTCTTTCTCTGCTGTCTCCAGATCACCACCAAGCAGCGCGATTTTTCCCAACACCAAGCGTGCAGGGGCATGGTCGGGATTCGAGCGCAACACGTTCTTCAGCTCGATTGAGGCATCGCGGAATTTACGGGCATCGAACAGCTTTTCGGCGCGAGTGAATGTCTCATCCGTGCCTTTGGCATAGGCTTTGGCAAGAACGGGTGCAGATGTTGCAACCGTACCGCCGGTTAAGGCAAGGGCGATTGCAAGGGCGGTAAGGGGATGTCGCGACATGGGGGGCTCCGACTGAATGTGTGTACCGCGCACACCATGCAGAAGGGAAGTTTCGCACAGCTTAAGCTGCTCTATCCTGCCGCGCTGAATCGTCCATTTTTGCAATGAAACGATCAAGCATCAATACTGTCCAGAGTGCGCGGCTTGTATCGGCGCGGCCATCTTTCAGATCATTCCACAATCCACGCAAGGCATCGCGCTCGACCAATCCGGCGTCGAGCAGGATCGATTTTTCGGTAAGGCGTTCCATCTCTCCCGCAAAACGCCCGGTCATCCAGCTACCGATAGGCGCGACAAATCCGCGTTTTTTCGCATCGAGAATCGTATCGGGAACATGCGCACGCAACGCGGCCTTGAGAACGCGCTTACCGGAAAACCCATCCAGTTTGATGTCTGTCGGCAGGCGGGCGGCCCAGTTGGCAAGATCAACATCCAACAAGGGATTACGCACCTCGACACCCGTTGCCATGCTTGCCCGGTCTACCTTTACCAGCATTCGTCCCGGCAGCCATGTCATCAAATCCACGTATTGCGCACGGGCCAGAGGATCGTCGGTATTGGCATCCGCTGCATGAGAGCGCAGCAGATCGGCGGTCGAATAGGCATCAATGCGGGCGTCTGATCCGAGCAAGCGGTCACGATCATTCTCACGCAATATAGCAGTGGCGCGAAACAGGCCGCCCATGGCGTCGGTCGCCAATGACTCAAACGTGGATTTCGCACGCAAAATGCGGGGGGCATTGGGCATTGCAGGATAGGCTTTGGCCAGAGGCCCGAATAATCCGCGACCGGCCCATGTGGGCATTCGCGCTTTCAAATTCTCTTCGGCCAGATGATATGGATAGCGACGGTACCCGGCGAATAATTCATCACCGCCATCGCCTGATAGCGCGACCTTCACATGCCGCGAGGCCATGGCGCAGAGATGCAGCGTCGGCATGGCAGAGGCATCAGCGAATGGTTCGCTGAAGGTCGCGCCCAATCCGTCGAGATTGGCCATGGCATCCGCCGTGACCTTTTCGACGTGGTGCCGCGCCCCGTGCCGTTGGGCGACTGTTGCCGCCAAATCGGTTTCATCCAGTGCGGGGTTATCGAAACCCATTGTGCAGGCATCCAGCCCTGGCCCCCGAATATCGCTGGCAATTGCGAGCATTGCCGCGCTGTCCACGCCACCCGACAGGAATGTTCCCAGCGGCACGTCGGCCACCAGCCGCTTGCGAACCGCTGAACGCAGAAGAGGGGTCAGTTGCTCTACTGCGGCGTCCAACGTGGTGTTACCTTCGGGGTGGATGCAGATCGTCCAGTATTTCTGCGGCTCCCGCATCTCACCGCCACGGTCCAGTCGCAGCACATGGGCGGGGGGCAACTTTTCAACGCCCTGAAAGATTGATTTTGGTTCCGGCACATAGCCTAGCGCCAGATAATCCGCCAGGGCATCGCGCCGAATGGATGGAACCCCGTCCAACCCCGCAAGCACCGCATCGAGGTCAGAGCCGAACAACAATTCGCCCGCTGTGGTGCGTGTGTAATAGAAGGGCTTCTTGCCCCAGCGATCCCGCAACAGGAACAGGCTTTCGCGGTCCTCATCCCAGATTGCGGCGGCGAAAAAACCGTCGAGGCGAGGTACTACCGCCTCGCCCCAGATGCGCCAGCCATGCAGCAGGACTTCGGTATCGCAATCGGTGGTAAAGATTGCACCTTCGGCTTCCAGCTCGCTGCGCAGAGCGCGGAAATTGTAGATCATGCCATTGAAGACAAGTGCGGTGCGCCCATCCGCGCTGACGAAAGGCTGTTCGCCCCCTTCCGGGTCAATGATTGCGAGACGGCGATGTCCAAGGCCAACGCCGGGGGCGAACCAACGGCCCTCTCCATCGGGGCCGCGCCGCGCGATGGCGTCGGTCATGGCTTTCAGGCGCGCGGGCGATACTGCCTGGCGCCCCTTTAGGTCGATAATACCCGCAATCCCGCACATCAGTCGAGCAATCCGGTCAATGAATCCATATCGGCAAGCAACGCTTCCATTGCTGCGATCGCCTGATCGCGATCTTCCTGCTTGTCGTATTGCGCCGAAACCGCGATCACCGCCGTTGCGGATGCACCACCCATCAGGCGCGTGCGCAATTGTGCCATTTTTGTTGCTTTTGGATCGGCGGTCAGCACGCCTCCCGCTGAAACCCATGATGCCACGATGCGGGACGAGAATGTCGTGCCTGTCTCCGACATCACATAATGGGTCAACTCATCGCGCCGTGCCATTGCGGGCAGGCCGGTGTTTCCGGTTTGCAGTGTCGTGGTGCCAAGATTTGATCGCTTCCAGATTTCGTCATCATCGAAACGGTTCGACCAATGCAATGCTTCCGCCCCTTCACGCTCATGCGTCCAGGCGGCGACGAAGAGATCTACCTCGTGCACGCCACGGGTCAGGCGCAGACGTTCCGCCTTGTCGGCAGTATCGAAGCGTGGTGCCCAATGATCAATTGCTTCGGCATCGACGGGCAGAATCTGCCAACCTGCTGGTACGATCCGCGTAATGATTTCCTGTGGCAGGGGCTCGGCAACCGGGTCGGTCAGGGCTGCGACAGCAGGGCCACCCGTCAGGACCAGCGATCCTGCGATCAGGGCGGCAAGCGTTCCCTGCTGCAAGACAGGCGCGCGATCATTGTGAGGTTTTATCGCCGGATCTTCGATCACGCGGTCGGCAAAACGCCCCCCCACCCAGAGCATCAGCAGCATAACGAACGAGAAAAACACCCAGCCGTAGACGAGATGATCCACGCCCACCGCCAGTGCATTATCGGTCATATGGGCCAACATCATAATGCCATAGGCCCGGATGCAATTGGCCAACACGGGGATGACGACGGCCAATGTCAGGAACAGCGCCCATTTCCAGGCTTTGTCATAACTGAGATAGGCAAAGACGAAGGCGACGAAGATGTTGGCAATCAGAAAGCGGATGCCAGCACAGGCTTCTGCGACCTCCCAAAGACCCGATGACAATTCGATCATCAGGCCTTCGCGATAGACCGATACACCACTCAATTGCAGAAACCAGACGGAGACATCTGCCGTGAGTTCCTGAAGCGCCGGAATCGCGAAATCCCCGAAGGGGACCATGAAGGCGAGAAAGAGAATCGAAAACCGGAAACGTTGCGCGAAATCCCATCCCAGACAGAGCGGCACGAGCGACATCAATGCGCCGACGAAGCCAACATGGCGCAACAGGTTTATCCCGGCGATCTCACCCACGAACCACAGCGTCGCAAACCCGGCCAGGGGGACCAGGGCACTGAGGGCAGGGATGAGCATAAGTGTTGCCACCTCCGCGCGTCGCCGCCAAACCAGATAAGCACTGACCGGGGCAACGAGGAAACCGTGATTGTAGGTTGTCGTGTGCCACCATATGTCGATCATGCTCGCCAGTGTTTCGAACTGGGCCACGCACAAGACGACGACCATGATGGCAAAACGCACGAATGGGCTTGTTTGCGTCTTTCCGGGTGAGGAAATCTCTGAGTAGTCGGTCGTGGTCATGCTGCTCTCCGCGATGATGCGGCGATGGGGTCAATGCTGATGATGGCCTGCTCCAGCGTTTCGACCCGTGCCGCCCAACTATAATCCTTTTCGATCAGTCTGCGTGCATTCCCGGCGAGGGCAGCGGCGCGGGCCGGATCATCCAGTAGTGTCGTGATCGCGTGTGCAAATTCCGCGCCGGTTGCGGCGACTGTTACGGCATCGCCGTCCTTTGCATCAATCCCATCAAGTGCCGCCTCGGTGACAACGGCAGGCAAGCGTGCTGCCATGGCCTCCAGCACCTTGTTTTGTACGCCGCGAGCCAGTTGCAGCGGGGCGACGGCGAGGTTGGCGTGGATGAGATAGGGTTTCATATCCGGCACGCGGCCCGTTACCTCAACGTCATCGCGCGCGAGGGCCAGAACGGCCTTGGCCGGGTTTGATCCCGCGATCACGAACGTGACTTTGCGCCCCGATTCACGCAGACGCGGCATTGCCTGTTCTGCGAACCATGTCACGGCCTCGATATTGGGTACGTAATCCATTGCGCCGGTAAAGATCACCCGCGCATGACCATCATTCGGATAGGGCGAGGGCAGGGCATCGGCATCTTGCCAGCCCTCCAGCTCCACCCCGTTGCCGATGGTATGAACGCGCTGGCTTATGCCAGTCACACGTTCAAACAGGGCCGCTTCGTTATCGGTGACGAACAGGCTCGCATCCGCGCGTTGGGCGAGTTTTCGTTCCGCATCGCGCATCAGCACGGCTTCGCGGGCATAAACCTTACCCATGACACCGCCCTGCGTCTCGCCAAGTACGCGCCATTTCTCGGAATCCACATCGACGAAATCGACAATCAGGCGTTCGGGCTGTTTATCCATCGCTGCCAGATACGGCGCGGTTCCCGACGAATACAGGATCACCGCTTCGAAGCGGTGTTCGCGCGTCACCTTGCGCACCCACTCGGTCAATGCCTTGTGACGGAAATAGGCAAAGGACACTGGCTCCCGCCGCGCGACTGCCTCGACCGCCGCCCGCTGACGAGAGCGTCCGCGCCCGTCGGCAATGCAGGTTTCGAAGCAAATATCGTCCAGCGCATGGCGATGCTGCCAGTCATCGGGGTCATCCACCGGTGCGCCGAGAAAGACATCGTACTTTTCTGCCAACCCCTTGATGAGATTATAGGCTCGCAGCTTCTCACCCTTGTGGGGGGGGTAAGGAATGCGGTGGGCGAGGTACAGGATCTTCGATTTTGCCATGATGCTTATCCCAACTGCCGCGCAAGGAAAGGCCCAACCCGCTTGGTAACGCCGAAGGGCAGCTTCTGCCACGTCTTCACGAAACGCGCGTATTTGGGGTTGTTCGGGTTCACGTCCGGCATCTCTGTCGCCCCGATCAGGTGATACTGATAGGCCAGCGGCGTCGGCTCGAAACCCCAGAATTTCTTGTAGTCGAACGAGCCGGTCCCGTGTTTGGAACGCCCGAAATCGAACGTTTCGATCCCGGCTTCGCCCGCGCGCTCCATCAGGTCCCAATAGACATGATCGAAGGCGTGCAGCTTGCGGGCCTCGACCAATGCGCCGACGTAATAGGGATAGACGCAGCCTCGATACCAGAAGGTCATCAGCGCCACGACCGGCCCATGCTCGGCGGTCCCCACAGTCGAAATCTCGCAGGCATCGCCAAACGCGGATTTCAGTGCCGCATACCATTTCAGAGGCAGGATCGGAGTGCCGAGAGCGTGCAGGTTACGGGCATAGAGATCATGGAACACCGCGACTGGCGCCTCTGTGTCGATGATGAAATCGGCCTTGATCCCCTTGCGCACATCCGCGCGCTTCTTGCGGGGGACGGCTTTCAGGCGATCTTCGGAGGTTTTGGCGATGGGGGCGCGAAAACCTGCATAGGTTTCTGATTTCGTGGGCCAGCCATCAAACAGCGCCGTCTCGCCGCGTAGTTCGAGGCAATCGACGCCCCGTTCCTCGCCCATGGCAATCGCCGCTTTTGCCAGCGCATCCGCTGTGTCGCTATCATTTGCGATAACACCACCGCCAACAGAAAAGCCCGTCGAAATGAGGTTATTACCAAATAACGGTGTCTTCACATGCACCAGTGGCAGGATGCCGACTACCTTGCCTGCGGCCCGTGCGATCAGCCATGGTGTATCGTAGCCAAGCCCTTCGCGCACGGCATTGCGCCATGCGAGGGTGTGGAATGGTGTTGCGTCAGAACGGGAGGCGAGAAAACCATCCCAATCCGCCTCGTCACCCGGCGAGAATTGTGTGACCGTCGGAGTCAGCGTTCCCTGCTGCGGGAAAATCGTTGAGCCATCCATGATACGCCTCGTCCATTCGGGTCCAGGGTTTGTCAGAACCACCACTGGCGATCAGTCTTTGCAATTTTGATTCGCAACGACCGAGGCCAATCGTGTGGCGGAGTCTCGACTTTAAGGGCGCGCCGTTAATGCGCGGTTGGCCCGGATCGATTTCCCATGGATGCAGGTAAAAATTCGGCGGTACGCCTTCGGCCCGCATCCGCGCCATGTTCGCCCGAACGAGGGCCAGCGGAAACATGCGGAAGAATCCCCCGCCCCCCGCTGGTATCCGCCGACCGCGCCACAGCAGCGTCGTGATAGGGATTTCCAGCATTCCGGTGCTTGGTTCGCGAAAGGGGTGACGCGGGGCATCGGGATCGCCATAGAGATCATGCGTGATCGGATGGGAACTGGAGGAATAATCATACCCGGCTTCCGCAAGCGCCTCATAGGCCCAGGGACTGCGTGCGTCGATTGAAAAACTGGCCGCACGGTATCCGCGAACAGCGGCGCCCCCCGTATCTTCGAGCGTCAGGCGCGACCGGCGCACATCTTCGAGAAAGGTTGCGCGATTCTGATTGAATACGGCGTAGTGGCCTTGCCCATGACTGGCCAGTTCATGGCCTGCGTCAACGATCCGGCGGATGAGCGCAGGGTGACGGTCCGCAACGCAGCCGAGGGTAAAAAATGTCCCCGTTGCGCCGCCATCAGCAAAGATTTGCAGGATTCTGTCAGTATTCGCTTCGACTCGGCTTTCATGGTTTGGCCAGTCGGCGCGGTCGATGATGGAGGAAAAGGCATGAACGTGGAAATGTTCCTCCACGTCGATGGTCAAGACGCCAGGTATTATGGCGGTAGCGTTTTCCATTGATCTGCCTTTTTACGCGTTGCCCGGATGCTGCGTGGGCAGAAATGACGTTTATAGCGTTTTGCATTGAAATCGGATCTGCCTCCGCCGCCTCTCGCCTCCTGCGGAACGCCAGCGGCTGGAACGCGAAAGCTGATGCATTGCTTCAGCCTAAATTCAATACGCTCTAGTGGATTGTTTCTGACGAAACGAACCCACTGGATTTTGTTTGGTGGATCAACTTATCTCGACATTTAAACAAGATAACCGGGAGGCCCGCGCAAGGCTGTGGGGTTCAAATGTCTCGGTCGATCCACTAGTCGATCCGGGGGCGTACGTTTTCGGGGCAAGCTCTTTATCACAATCTTGCGAAACCTCTCCGTAGCGGAGAGGAAAGCCACCGAGCTGACTAATAGTAGTGCGACGTACTGGTCATGCCTGCTTTAGCTGCACGACGTCCTCTTCTTCTCCGCCGTAGGCTTTCATGGCCAGATCAATCAGTTCATGCACCGCTTCGTCGTGTTCGGTGACGCGATCTTCCAGTTTTTCGAGACGACGTGCGATGACGGTCACGGCCCGTTCGATCTTTGCGAGGCGATCATTTGAGATTGGCGCGCCGCCACTTGCTGCGGGGGCGGCTTCTTCCTCGGTTGGAACTTCTTCGTTTTTCTGGTCCTCGATCACCGTTTCGACCATTTCACGATCGACCTGGCTGGCTTCCTCAAGCGCGGCGAACAGCATGATGCGGTTCGCCAGCGTGTTGATGAGGCGTGGCACACCTTTGGTCTTTTCGTAGATACGGGCAAAGGCTTCGGGTGCGAAGGCGGGATAGTTCTGCCAGCCGACCATTTCCAGACGATGTTTGATGTATTCTTCGGTCTCCTCTGTACTCATGGAAGCGAGTTTGTAGGAGGCGATGATCCGTTGCTGAAGCTGTGCGAGATCCTTGTGGCCAACGGTCTGGAGGAACTGCGGTTGACCTAGCAGGAAGCTCTGGAAAAGAGGTTGCCCGCCGACATTGAAGTTGGAGAGCATCCGCAGCTCCTCCAGTGCGCGGAGAGGCATGTTTTGCGCCTCATCCACTACCAGAAGAACGCGCTTGCCCATCTGGTTCTGTTCGATGAGGAATTCCTCGAAGGCGGAAATCAGGTCCGCCTTGTCGCGGGTATCCACGTCGATTTCGAAAGCATTGCAAATGAGGCGGATACAATCATCTGCGTCTACCTGCGTCGTCCCGATCTGGGCGGCAACGATGTCGTTGCCATCCAGTTCGGAGAAGAGCTGGCCGACGAGGGTAGATTTACCCGTGCCAACGCCGCCAGTGATGACGATGAAGCCTTCGCCTTGGTAGAGGCCGTACTTGAGGTACGACATCGCCTTCCTGTGACCTTCGGACCCATAGAAAAACTTTGAGTCCGGGGTCAGGCGGAAGGGATTGGCGGTAAGGCCGTAGAATTCTTCGTACATCTCGTCACCCTTGATCTGGGCCGCGTTGCGGCCCGCTCAATTCAGAAACTTGCGGTCACACCGACGATGCCGGCGTTCTCTTTGAACTCATCGAGGGAATCATCCGCGAATCGTTCCGTGTATGTGTATCGCCCAAAAACGTTGACAATTTCGGTAAGCTGGTAATTCAGTCCTGCACCGAGCGCCAAAGTGTCGAAATCGCTTACGCTGGAGCCATCTTGATCGAACCTGCTGTAGCCTGCGCCCAGCTCGGCAGAGATGCGATTGGTCAGGGCACGGGTCAGGCCAAGGTTGGCTGAAACGACGGTTTCGTCTTCGAACACTGAATCGAAGTCGCGATGCAGAACCGTGACGCCCGCTGTCCAGCCGGTTTTTCCAAGCGAGCCTGCGGCTTGGGCCTGAAGCGTATCGACGATGGCATCCGAATCCTGAATGGCGAAGCTTGGGTTCAGGTTGTTTGCGAGTCCGCCGCGACTGCCATTAAGGGCCGTGCTGATGGCTTCATCATTGTCAAAGTTCGAGAACTGTACGCCGCGCCGTGCCGCCAGCGAGAGCGAGAGGTTGCGTTGCGCTGCGTAGCTGACAGACGCGCCGTAATCCACACCATCGTAGCGATAACCGACGAAGGCCTGACTGGAAAGGCGTGGGGTTGGCTGATAGCGCACGCCCACATTGCCGTAGGCACCTGCAAAGTCGTCATTCACATTATTCGAAAAGTCATCGTAACCGGCATTTGCCGTCAAGGCCAGTGTGCGCGAAACCGGCACATCGACGCTGACATAAGACGTCCAGCGATCCAGATCCTCATCGCTCGATTCACGGTCGAAACGTTCGTATTCGGTGACAGCGGCCCAGCCGAACCGGCGGAACTTGCGTGGATCAGAGGTCAATGACGCCCGACCTGTATGCGCGAAGCCACCATCGGTATCGTCGGCTTCAAAGGCTTCGCCGCGACCGGTATAGCGCAGCTCTGCATTTGCCCAGCCACCGATATTCTTGCGGATCGACGGGCTGACGAGGCCGTAATATGCGCGGCTGCGATCATCGCTATTGGCAAGCTGATTGCCGGAGAAACGATCATTGGAATTGACGAAGACTTCAGAGACGCCCGCGCCGACATCAAGGAACAGCAGATTCGGAATGATGGCAGCGGTCCACCCGGTATCGAGGTTGTGGCGAATGCCATCATCGTTCGTGTCGTTCAGATAATGGTCGTAGCTGACCGCATACGCGACCTGACCGGAAAGGCGCTGGCTCTGGACGGCCACATCGACGCCCGCCGTGGCGGTGAAGATTGTATCATCTTCCTCGAAACCGTCAGGGGCGAGGTTGACGTTATCAGAATAGCTGACTGTTCCTTCGACGAAAGGTGTCACCTGTGTTGTCCAGCGACCCCGCGTTACAGGGTCATTCCGTTGGAGTGTGCCGGGGCGAGCCGTGGCTGCACCAACGCCGATCGGCGCAATTGGGCCTGTCGCCCCATTTGGGGACACTGCACCAAAGGCATCGTCTGTGACCGGGATTCCACTGGTCGTATAGCCGCCGGAGTATATACGTTCTCCGGCAGTCTGCGCCACGAGTGCACTGGATAATGCTGCGATGACAACGGCGCTACCGGCTGTCAGAAGCTTGTTGCGTGCAGACAGACGATGGGCCTTACGGCTGGGCTTGATTGTATGCTTCATAATAGCTTCCGAATTGCTCGGTGCGGTTTCCGACAGTAGTCTTGTTCAGCACCAGGTTGACGTTCTGATCGGTTCCAAGCAAATCCAGTGCCGAATCGACCGCGTTCCGCGAAGTTTTTTCCGCATCGACCACCATGACGACCTGGCCGACGTGTTCTGCGAGGGCGACAGGCTCAGTGCTGGCAAGCAATGGTGGAGCATCAAGAATTATGATTCTGTCGGCATAGCGTTCAGCTATATCCGCCACGAGTGTCTCCATCCGGTCGCCTCCGAACAGGTCTGTAGCGGAGGCCACCATGGCTCCGGCGGCCAGATAACTCAGTGATTTGTCTTTCTCGCGGAGCAGGACGTCCGGCAATGACGCTTCGTCCTCCAGCAAGAGGTCCGTCAGGCCGGGAAGATCGTTCCGTAGCCCAAGAATCTTGGACATCGAAGGCCGTGCCACATCGCCATCGACAAGCAGAACATTCAAACCCTCGTCGAAGACGATCGAGAGGGCGAGGTTCATTGCAACGAAGCTTTTGCCCTCGCTTGGGCGGGCGCTGGTGACGAGGATGACATGATTTCGGTCATCCCGTCCTGCCTGTCCCTTCTTCTTTTTTGCCGACAGGGACATCCGCTGCATCAGACGACGCTTAATCAGGCGAAATTCTTCCGAGATGCGAGAACGGCGAAACTTTGGCGTGATGAAGCCGAATTTTTCCAGCCGATTATAATCGAAAGAAAATTCACGACTACGCGCATGCTGTGAGGGAGGTGTCGCTTTTGCTTGCTGGTGTTGGGCGGCTTTCGGCGCTTTCGCAGGTTCTTCAGCAGGGAGAAAGTTTTCGCCGAAGGCCTTAACATCGTCATCCGATACTTTTTGCCTTGCAGCGGATTTCGGCTGTCTGGCAAGAGGCTCTGGGCTTTCCTGCTCCCAGGCGTCGATGTCATCAAGGATCGAGCGATCCTCGCGCTTTTTCGCAGGTATTGGAGCGAGGCGTTTCGGCCCTTTTCCACTCTGGGCGATGCGCTGTCCTGATGTGGCACGGTCGATAATGCTCATAATGTGTCCTCCCGCGCGCGAAGGCGGCGGGATGATCTCCCCCCGTCGCTCGCTCGCAATTTACTTAGATCAGCGCGCCGAATGTTTTGCCCACAGCCTCTATCAAGCCGGTTACATCCGGCCGCCAGAGTGTGACGTGATACCGATATGTCACCCAGGCGAAGATGGTTACGAGGGCAGCAATTACAGCGAGGTAAATGAGGTTCCCCATTACCGTGCGCGTTTTTTGCCCCGCTGTTCCTATCATCGAGATACTGCCCAGGACGGGCAGGTCGAAGGCGTTCTTCATATGGGTGATGGTCGGCATATTGTCGGACATCTGGATGCGCATGAACGCTGTGCCAATCCCCGCACCCACCGCCATGAAACCCGCACCGAGGAAGAGGACGAGGCGATTCGGTCCGGCAGGAGTTACAGCGACCTGCGGCGGTTCGATCACACGGAAATCGACAAAATTCTGGCGGGTTGGATCACCAATAGCGATCAGTTTGTCGAGGCGTTCACGATGACGTTCTGTTTCGGCTGCGTATTTGTCCCGCTCGTTTTGCATCTTCTGTTGGGCCTGAATGGCTTCCGGTTGACGCGCAAGGGTAGCCTGAAGCCGTGGCAATTGGCCACGAAGCTGATTTATTTGCCGGTCGGCGACGGTCAGGCGGCTTTCAAGCTGGCCGATCTCGGCGCGCAGATTGGCGACGACCGGGTTCGGGCCCATGATTTCGCGCGCCTGTAACTGCGGCAACGGGCGATTGCTCTCGATTTGCCAGTTGCGGTATTCGGCATCGACTTGCGCGTTCTGGGCGAGAGCCTGCTGGATACGCGACTGAAGGCGTGCATTCGCTTGTTGGGCGGCGATCTGAAGGCTGTTTAGCTGTGCCTGCACATTTGCGGCGCGTTGCTGGGCGGCGGCAACATCCGGGTGCTGTGGCGTCAGGCGCTGCAAAAGCTGCTGTACTTCAGCCTGTACCGCTCCGGCCTGGGCCTGGAAAGAGAGGTATTGCTGTTGTTCAGGTGTTGGGCCTTGTGGCACGGGCACTTTTGCGGTGCTGGGTGGCGGGATGTAGGGTCGTTGTTGCTGTTGTGGTTGCTCAACACGTTCGACGATCCGGGGCGGCGTACTGGCAAGACGTGAGCGCAGGTTCGCGAGGTTCTGCTGATAGAGAAGGCGTTCGCTTTCGACCTGCGAAAGCTGATTTTCGATACTACGTTTCTCACTGACGACCGAGGAAGCACCGGACAACTCTTCACGGAATTGGCGTTCATGGGCGGCGATGCGTGTTTCGACATCTGCCAGCCGGGCGGAAGCTTCGTTGAATTGCCCTTCAACATAGCGGCGGACTGATTCCTTGTCATCGCCATCGGCAACTGTGCGGATCAGACCCTCTTCGAGGAAGAGGTCAAGCAATGCCTGCACGACGTCCCGTGCCTCGCGCGGGTTGCCGCTGGAAAACTCGATATTGTAGAAATCCTGCCCCTGACGTTTGAGACTCATTTCCTTGCTCAAGGTATTGACGAGTGATTCCCAATCCCGCTTGTCATTGAGTTTCAGGTCGAGGTCGGTGCGGCGAATCACCTCCTCGATGTTTGGGCGCGCATACATCGATTTACGCACATTCTCGATCACCACGCCGGGATCGCTTAGAGCGAAATCGCGCCCAACAATTTTCTGTAGCAACGAAGTCGTATCAACGAAGACCGTTGCTTTTGATGTGTAGACATCCCGCGCCGAGGCGGCAAAGAATGACCCGATCATACCGACAAGGCACGAGACGATCAGGATACTCCACCGCCGCTTCCATAATTCGGAAAGGTAGTGTTGAAGCTGAAATTTCAGTTCGCCCATTGCGCATCCCTTCGAGGCCGTACTGGCCGCAGCCTCACAATTTAGTGTTGCGATACAATACGCACGACTGGTCATGATCTGGTTAATCCACACCGTGCCGATGCAGATTGCTTGCCAGTACAATGACGAAGATTTTCTTCGGGCTGTGGCGACAGCGTTGAAGGCGCCTGCTAACAAGCCAACCACGAAATTTCACAGTATTGTTGATACCTTGCCTGTGAGGCTTGTGATCTATCATTATCGTGGGAGTGATAATGATGTTGGAGCGGAAGGTGCGGCGGACTTCAGGGATGCCTGCCTATCGCCCGAACCATAATGGGCATGGCTGTGCGAGCAGATACAATGCTGCTTCCCATACCGGAAAAATCGAAGTGTTTATTTCGGCGTCATTGCCACACACAGGAATGCGCTTTATGGCGTAAAAAAATCAGGGCGTTTTCGTGTCGCGCCCTGGTTCACCTTCCGGCGGTACTGTGCAACCTTTTCCGCCGGAGGGTGACTAACTTATTCTATGGAACGACCCTATTTAAGGGTCTCCATGATAACCCCGGAAAGTGGGTTGATAGGGTCTGTACGCAGACCACTCTTGAAACCAGCCCTCGCGCGGGATACCTCGCGATCCATGAGCCAGCCACAACCCGCCCAATCTGTGCCGCTCGACCCAGGACTCGTGCGCGTCGGTGGCGCGCCGGAAGGGTTCGATGCCTCTCTCCTCGCTGATCTGGTGCGTCGCACGGATGGCCCGGTCATTCACATTGCCAATGATGATACGCGCATGGCGTCGATGGTCGATGGATTGCGCATCTTTGGCCCGGACATCCCGATTTTGCGGTTCCCCGCATGGGATTGTCTGCCCTATGATCGCGTATCGCCCAACACCGAGATTTTGGCCCAACGCCTCGCGACTCTCGCCGCGCTATCGCGCAAGTGGGCGCGGCCCTCCGTTATTCTGACCAGCATGAACGCAGCTATGCAGCGTGTCCCCTCGCGGGCGGTCATCAAGGAAGCGAGCTTTACCGCCAAGGCAGGATCGCGGATCGATCCCGATGCCCTGATGCGCTATCTCCAGCGCAACGGCTACACCCGGTCTTCCACTGTGGTCGAGCCGGGCGATTTCGCTGTTCGTGGTGGGATTATCGACATCTTTCCCCCTGGTCGTGCCAAACCCCTGCGTCTCGATTTTTTTGGTGACGTGCTGGAGACGATCAAACGTTTTGACCCCGCCAGCCAACTATCCGCCGACAAGGTGGATCGCCTTGCATTGGCCCCTGTCTCCGAAACCCCGCTGACCGAGGAAGTCATCGAACGCTTTCGGCGCGGTTATCGCGAGATGTTTGGGGCGGCGGGCAGCGAAGATGCCTTGTACGAGGCTGTTTCGCGCGGTGGGCGGCATCAGGGAATGGAACATTGGTTGCCGCTGTTCCATGAACGCCTCGACACTCTCTTCGATTATCTTCCCGAAGTCCCGGTCAGCTTTGATGCGCAGGTTGAGGATATTCGCGCGGGACGCTGGGATACGATCCAGGACCATTACGAAACCCGCAAGGCCGCGCAGGACGAGCGCACCATGGGTGCGCCGGTCTACAAGCCGATCCTGCCCGGCCTTCTCTATCTTGATGAGCAGGCATGGGCCGAAGCCCTGACCGACCGTCCACTGCGCGCCTTTTCACCCCTGCCCACTGGCAGCGGCCCGAAGACCATTGATGCAGGGGGCAAACTGGGCCGTAGCTTCGCGGCGGAACGACAAGCCGAGGGCAAGAGCGAAGGTGCGAACCTTTTCGACGCGGTCGTGGCCCATATCGAGGGCCGAATCGCAGCAAAAAAGCGCGTTGTGATTGCCTCATATTCGGATGGTTCACGTGATCGTATGGCGACTCTGCTGAAAGATCACGGCCTCGGCACTACCGCCACCGTCGCCCGGTGGTCCGAGATCGACGCATTGCCCAAAGGGACGGTCGGCCTGATCGTCTGGCGTCTGGAGAGCGGGTTCGAAACCCCGAAACTTTCCATCGTCGCTGAACAGGACATCCTCGGCGATCGTCTCGTCCGCCAGACCCGCAAGCGCCGAACGGCGGAAAACTTCCTCACCGAAGCTTCCAGTCTGTCTACCGGTGATCTGGTCATTCATGTCGAGCATGGTCTGGGCCGTTACACGGGCTTGCAAACCGTCGAGGCGCTGGGCGCGCCCCATGATTGCCTTGCCATCGACTACGCCAACGATGCCCGCCTCTACCTGCCTGTCGAGAATATCGAGCTTCTCTCCCGTTATGGCGATAACGAGAATGCACAGCTTGATCGTCTTGGCGGTGGCGGGTGGCAGGCCCGCAAGGCGAAAATGAAGAACCGGATCAAGGATATGGCCGAGCGCCTGATCCGAATTGCCGCTGAACGTCAACTTCGTAAATCGCCCGTCATTACGCCGCCGCAAGGCGTGTGGGAAGAGTTCTGCGCCCGCTTTCCCTATACCGAGACAGACGATCAGATGAGTGCCATCGAAGATGTCATAGAGGATATCGGGTCAGGCCGCCCCATGGATCGCCTCGTTGTTGGTGATGTGGGATTTGGCAAAACGGAAGTGGCCATCCGCGCGGCCTTTGCGGCATCAATGGAGGGGTTTCAGGTCGCGGTTATCGCGCCAACCACTCTGCTGGCCCGCCAACATGCCAAGAACTTTGCTGAACGCTTCCGGGGATTGCCCCTGAAAGTGCGTCAGCTATCCCGCTTTGTCCCGGCCAAGGAGGCCACAGCGACGAAAGAAGGGTTGAACGACGGCACGGTAGATATTGTCATCGGAACCCACGCCTTGCTGGCCAAGGGTATCAAATTCGCCAATCTCGGCCTGCTGGTTGTGGACGAGGAACAGCATTTTGGTGTGCGTCACAAGGAACGCCTGAAGGCGCTGAAATCCGATGTCCATGTTCTGACCATGACTGCCACCCCGATCCCCCGGACCCTGCAACTTGCCATGACCGGCGTGCGCGAGATGAGCCTGATCGCCACGCCGCCCGTGGATCGCCTCTCGATTCGCACTTATATCGCGCCCTTTGACGGCGTTACGATCCGCGAAGCTTTGCTGCGTGAGCATTATCGCGGTGGGCAGAGTTTCTACGTTGTTCCCCGCATTTCTGATTTGGCTGATATTGAGGAATTCCTGCGCGAACAACTCCCCGAAATCAAATTCGCCACCGCCCATGGACAGATGGCGCCCGGCGCGCTGGATGACGTTATGAACGCTTTCTACGATGGCCAGTTCGACGTGTTGCTGGCGACGACCATTGTTGAAAGTGGATTGGACATTCCAACCGCCAATACCCTTATCGTCCATCGGGCTGATATGTTTGGGTTGGCACAGCTTTATCAGATCAGGGGCCGTGTGGGTCGCTCGAAAACCCGCGCCTACGCCTATTTCACCACCAAACCGCGCAAACCGCTGACTCCACAGGCCGAAAAGCGCCTTAAGGTGCTGGCCTCTCTCGATACACTCGGCGCAGGCTTCAACCTTGCCAGCCATGATCTTGACCTTCGCGGAGCCGGTAATTTGTTGGGCGAGGAGCAATCAGGCCAAATCAAGGAAGTCGGATACGAATTGTATCAGGACATGCTGGAGGAGGCGCTGGCCAAGATGCGCTCTGGCGAGATTGATGCGCCCGATGATGGCGGTACATGGTCGCCGCAGATAAACTTGGGCGTCCCTGTCCTGCTGCCTGAAGCCTATATCGCTGACCTTGATGTGCGCCTTGGCCTTTATCGCCGCCTTTCCTCACTGGCCACGAGGCAGGAGCTGGAGGGTTTTGCCGCAGAACTTCACGACCGTTTTGG
The DNA here is from genome assembly GCA_937957975.1 of uncultured Neomegalonema sp. GTDB lineage: Bacteria > Pseudomonadota > Alphaproteobacteria > Rhodobacterales > Rhodobacteraceae > JAHDDY01. The sequence continues at coordinate 7,506 of CALFFK010000001.1, read as the reverse complement.
CAAGCCGCCGCCGGAGGTTGAAAGCCTGCTCGCCATCATGCGTATCAAGGCGATGTGCCGCCGTGCCGATATTGCGAAACTCGATGGCGGCCCCAAGGGCGCAACGATTCAGTTCCGCAACGATAAATTTGCCAATCCTGCGGGCCTCGCCCAGTGGATCGGGGGCCAGAACAATCTCGCCAAGGTAAAGGGAACCAAGCTTGTTATCCGCCGGGATTGGGACGATGAAACCACGAAGGTCAAGGGAGCCTTCACCCTTTGTCGCGCGCTGGCAAAGGTGGCGGAGAATGAGCAAGCTTCGTAGAAATTTTTCTGTGGCCTGAATGAAGCATCGCTTGAGAAGCATCCAGAATCGGTGTGATCATTGCCTTTCCGTACAGAATCCTGTACGTATCAATCCATGAAAGTTACTACCTATACCAACCTGCGCCAGAACCTCGCCTCTCTGCTTGATAGTGTGGAGGAGGATCACGAACCGCTGCTTGTGACTCGCAGCAATGGCAGTCATGCGGTCGTGATGTCCCTGGCTGACTACAACGCCTTGAATGAAACGGATTACCTGCTGTCATCTCCGGCGAACGCGGATTGGCTGCGCGAGAGTATCAGGCAGATGAATCAGGGCGATAGGGCCGGGGCAACGACAGTCGAGGAACTGAAACGTCTGGCAGAATGAACTTGCAGTTCACTCCGAATGGTTGGGAAGACTACATGCATTGGCAGAAGGTTGATCGGGCCGTTCTGCGGCGGATCAATCGCTTGATCGACGCCGTGTTGCGCGATCCATGCGGCGGGATCGGGAAACCCGAACCGCTGAAACACGATCTGGCCGGTCTATGGTCGCGCCGGATCGACAGTGAGCATCGCTTTGTCTACTGCGTGGCGGACGATACCGTATGCATCCTGTCCTGCCGACATCACTATGAAAAATAAAGGGCATGTCGCTGTAATCGGAGCTGGCCCTGCCGGGTTTATGGCTGCCGAACATCTGTCGGCGGCAGGGCATGGCGTTACTGTGTTCGAGCGGATGCCCACTCCCGGACGGCGGTTTCTCATGGCCGGGGTCGGAGGGTTGAACCTGACCCATGCTGAAGCGTTCGATGGTTTCCTGACGCGATATCGGGGAGGAGGGGCGCATCTGCTGTCGGCGTTGCAGGCGTTTGGGCCGGATGCGATGCGTGCCTGGGCGGATGGGCTGGGGGCAGAAACCTTTGTTGGCTCATCGGATCGTGTGTTTCCGAAGGCGATGAAAGCATCCCTTCTGTTACGGGCGTGGCTGGCGCGGTTGGAAGGGCAGGGCGTTATCCTTGAAACCCGCCATCATTGGCGCGGCTGGGATGGGGAGGCGCAGCTTTTCGACACGCCGCAAGGCGAGCGGCGGGTTACGGCGGATGCCACGGTCCTTGCCATGGGGGGCGCAAGCTGGCCCCGGCTTGGTGCGAACGGATCATGGGTTGCGCCGGTCAGTGGAGCAGGGGTGTCCGTCTCGCCCCTTCGCCCCTCCAATTGCGGTGTTGTGATTCCCTGGAGTGCGTGTTTGATCGACAGGTTTGCGGGGACGCCGCTCAAGACCATCGCACTGATATTTGAGGGACAGACAATACGGGGCGAGGCCGTGGTCACGCGGGGCGGGCTGGAGGGCGGTGCGATCTACGCGCTGTCGCCGTTGATTCGCGAGCGTCTGGATACTGATGGGCAAGTATTGCTTACTCTCGATCTGAAGCCGGGGTTGTCGGAGGGGGATCTCGCAGGGCGGTTGGACAAAGCCCGCAAAGGCGATTCCCTTTCGAATGTCCTGCGTAAAGCTGCGCGCCTTGACCCTGTGGCCATAGCGATTCTGCGAGACGCGGAAGTGCCGCGCGACCCTGCGCTGCTGGCCGCCAGGATCAAGGCTGTGCCATTGGTTGTCAATGGCGTTGCCGGTCTGGAGCGAGCGATTTCGACCGCCGGGGGCGTGTGCTTTGAGGCGCTGGACGCGAATTTTATGCTGCGCGCCCGACCCGGTACTTTTGTCGCCGGAGAGATGCTGGATTGGGAAGCGCCTACGGGCGGGTATCTGCTTCAGGCGTCTTTTGCGACAGGGGTGGCGGCGGCGCGCGGGGGGATCGAATGGTTGAAACAAGACGTACCGTAGTCATTCACGACAGTGCCTGATCGTGAATGACTTGCAGGGCGTGCCCCTCAATATTCGATCTGCCATCCTATTGATCCCCGCGATTCTTCGGACCCAAGTTCCGCCTCGATCTCGAATTGATCGAACACCTCGATTTCGACAAGGCCGGAGGTCTGGCCGGTCTGCAGGTTTTGCTTGGCTCCAACAAAGATTTCATCGCGCAGATATTTGCCTGTGATGATGCTGGTGCCGCCATCGACATCTGATTCTGTTCGCAGAACATCGACGCCCACAGCATCACGCACTGAATCAATCACGCCCGCTTTCCCGCTGAGCAGCGTTGCCACCCCGGCGGCCAACTGCCCCGCTTCGAGGGCTGTAAGTGATTGTTTCGAACGCCCGAACAGAAGACGCGGCAATACTTCACCCTCTGGCAGGGCCGGGATTGATCCGAATTCCAGCCCAATATCGGGGGCTTTGCCCTTCACTTCGATCCAGCCGGTGATGTCGTTCGATTCGCGCTGCAAACGCACCTGCACAAAGGGTGAGGTATCGCCGGTAAAGCGTACAGTGCCGATGGAGAGATCGAACTGCTTGCCAAGGAAATCGAACACTCCGCGCCGCTTTTCAATTGCGCCCTGGATGCGTGGGTTCGATGCGGTTCCACTTACGTCAAGTTGCCCACCCCATTCAGAGTCGAGACCACGACCCCGCACGAAGGCGCGGTTCGGAATCGACAATGAGACATCAAGGAAAATCTTTCGGCTGGCTTCGTTCTCAACGGCGGGCGGAATGTAGAGGGGAGCGCTTTTGCCGACCGGGATTGCCTCCACGACCGTCAGGCTGCTGCCAAAATTACCAATCAGGCGAACCTCAACGAAGTTGGTGCGGAAATCGCCCGCCACCCGGATGTCGCGTCCTTCCGATACCGCCGTGGCATCCCCGGACAGAACCGCCGTGGCATCGTCCCGCCGAACGAGAGCCGCATTGTTGAGCGACAGGCGCGTATCGAGCGTACCTGACGCGACCAGATAGCTGCCGCTCGCGGCGACTGTACCCTGAACGCCATCGCTTGCCGTCAGATCAAAGACAGCGCGGCCATCCTGTGTGAAGTTGGCCTTGGCATTAAGATTCGTCAGCAGCGTGCCGAACTCGATATTCGAATAGCGCCCGTTGGTCAGAACTGCGCCCCCCGACATCACCGGCGTGTCCAGCGTTCCGGTTGCGCGCCCGTTTATCGCGACGGGGCCGGAAAGAATGTGGTCGGGCAATGGAACGAAAGACCAGATTTCCCCAACATCGCCTTGCCAATCGACTTGCCCTGAGAAGGGTGCAGAGCGGTTCGGCACAGGCAGGGGAGAGCCGGCAACGGACATCAGTGGAATACGCGCGCTGGCCGTCAATGGCTGTACCAATTGCGGGCCGTTCAGTTCGGCGGTTACATTCAGGGCGGTTCCGTCCATCGTTCCTTGTGCTGTCACGGCGAAGGGGTCGTCGATTTGCGCACCGTTGAGCCGCAATGCGGAGGCATTGAATGCGAATGTCCCGCGTACTCCGTTGCGCGTATCAACATCAACAGTGCCATCAAGACGGCCTGAGCGGATTACGCTGATCCCCGACAGGCTGGCGAGGGCAAGGGGGAAGTTGCGGATTTTGAGATCTGCAACGACGCCTGATTGTGTATATTCGATGCCGCCGCGCACTTCGCCATCTTCTGCGCGCAGATCAAGATTGCGGATGCGGAAACCACCGGGGACGATCTCTTCCGCGACCAGCGGTTCAATGATGCTTGCCTGTCGTCCCTCATAAACCAGAGCAAGGCGGGAGACGACCGCCGAACGCGGTGGATTGACGAGGTTGAGCTTCGCAACCATTTCAATCCGGTCAGAACCAAGCGCGCCGCCCAATCCCGTGATCGTGGTATCAAGTGCCGAGAATGGACCCTTGGCCGTCACATCGATTCCTGTGACCGGGAAGCCCGCGAGCTTGCCTTCGGTGCCGTTGGCGGTTGCATCGACATAAGGATTGGTGCCAAGGGCGTCAAAGGCCTGCCCCTTCGCTGCGAAAGAGGCGAACTGGACTGTCGGGTTGTCCTGTGGCCCATACCGGAAATTCATACCGGTTACGTCGAAGAAGGCGTTTTGTTTACCCTGATCGCCATTCAGGTTGATTGTGCCATCGACACGGCCCGCGATGTCCTGACCAATGAACGCCCCGATTTGCCCCAGATCGTTTGCGGCCAGCGTGGCCGAGCCTTCCAAAACCCCGTTCGGGCCGGTGCGGAAGCTGCCGTTCAACCCGACACCGAGACCGTTTACCGCGAGTTCCTCGACCCGCACGACGCCGCCCGTCAGATCGAAACGTGCTTTGGCGGTAAGGGGTCCGAGTTCGGTTTCTGCATTAAGCGCGACCGACCCTGCCGGGCCACTGGTCAGGCGTTGCAGATCATAGAATGCGGTCACGCTCGTGACGCGATAGGTGTCGTAGACAATGCTCTGGCCGGTGAGTTGCCCGATTGTTGTCGGGTCGGTCAGGGCACCGCTTACCCGACCGCGTATCCGTGTGGCCCCCGCAAGGGTTTTTCCTGCAAGTGGCTGGGCAATCGAGAGATCGCGGGCATCGACATAATACTTCACATCAAGCAATTTGTTGCCGAGGTCGATGTCGCCAAAGGCGCTGATACCCGCATTGGCGGTTGCTACGCGTGTGTCGGTCAGGCGCAAAAGCTGACGTGTGGGATCAAACACGCCTTGCGCATTGATGTTGACCGTCTCACCGATGAGGTTTTCGAGTTGTGGATTGTTCAGGCGCGGCTGGCTCAGGTTGCCCGTGAGGGTGAAGGGCAAATAACCGGGCACATCACCGGGCATTTTCAGGTCGAGCGACAGGCCCGCGAGGCTGTAACCGTCATAATAAAGCCCGCCGCCCTGCGCCTGCATATTCACTATGGGAGCCTTGAAACCACCGCGCGCATTGCCCGAAGCCCGTAATGCGCCGCCAACCGGCTTGCCTATGATGCTGCTCAGGGGCGAAAGGTCGGAGGCATCGACGGTGAAGTTCACGTCGAGCATCTGGGTCTTGATGTCCACAAGGCCATTTGCGGCAAGGGTGGCAAAGCGCGCCTGTGCCGTCAGACCATCGAGTCGCAGCCGCTGGTTCGTTGCATCGAACCCGCCCTTGCCCGCAATCGACACTCCGCCTTCGAGGGCGAAATCAAGCGAGGGGTCGCCTGTGCTGATACCTGCCGCTGTCGCATCAATGTCGAAGGGGCCAAAGCCTTCCGGCACAGCGGCAAAGCTGACCTTTCCGGTAAGGGAGGCGATGGAATATTGAGCATAGCGTAGGCTGCGCCCTTCAAGCGAAGTCGCTATTGAGGGTGCGGAGAATGGCCCTGTGATACGGCCCCCTGCGGCCAGTGATCCGGCAATATCTGTCCCGGCGAGGCCCGATAGCGAGGCGATTTCGCCCGCATCCACGTTGAAGCCGATGTCGAGGCTTTTTGCGTTCAGGTCAATTGCGCCTTGGGCGCTTACCTGCCCGACGGCTGAATTGATGGTCGCTTCGCCCAGGGTCAGGCGTTTTGCGGCCTGATCGAAACCACCCTGTGCGGCTACGCGTACTTCACCGCCCAGTGCCTGATCGAGGGCTGGATTGCCTGTGCCGATTCCTGCGGCTGTCAGGGTCGCATTGAACGGCATCACGCCGTTCTGCGCGGTGTCCATCCCGATATTTCCGGTCAGGCGACCGATGGTGTAATGCTGATAGCGGAGGGCGGTTCCGGCAATGTCGGCATTGACGCGCGGGATGACGAATGGCCCTGTGGCCTGCCCCCGCATCGTGATTGCGCCACCCAGATCAGCCCCGGCGAGTGGACCGAAGGCGTTTAGATTTCCGGCTTCCACATCGAAGCCGATGTCGAGTTGCTTTGCGGTCAGGTCGATATTGCCACTCGCAGACACCGTTGCGGCATCGCTGACGAGGGCCGCGCGGTCAAGCCGGATGCGTTTTTGGGCAATGTCCATTGCCCCCGCCGCATTAATATCTAGGCGTGCGCCAAGGGCAGCCTCCAGCGCCGGATCGCCCAGCGACAATCCTTCGCCCATCATGTCGATGGTGAACGGGGTGTATCCATCCTGCGGCAGGCCGAGTGAAACCGCACCATCCAGCACCCGCGCGCCATAAACGTCGAAGCCAAGGTCGCGGGCTGCAAGATTGGCGTCAATGGCGGGCAGGTTAAACGGTCCCCGCGCCGCACCGCGCAGGGCGACCGAACCGCGCACTGGCGCTCCCGCAATCGCACTGAACGGCCCAAGATCGGCGGCGGTTAGATCAAAAGCCACATCGAGGGTTTGCTCTTTGAGATTGATCGCCCCTTGTGCATTGGCATTTGCGGAGGCGGAGTCGAAGCGAGCGGTATCAAGCGTGACGATCTGTTCGTCCTGATCGAATGTGCCGGTCGCATCAATCTGCACCGTTTCACCGATGGCCGCATCAAGGGCCGGGTCGCCCGTCGCGATACCGCTGGCCGCCACATCGATGTCAAAGGGCAAACCGCCGCCGTTCACGGCGTTGCCCAGATCAATTTTTCCTGCCAGACGGCCAATGGAATATTGCTGATAGCGGATCGCCTGACCGTCGATAGTCATATCGACGGCGGGAATGACGAATGGTCCCTTTGCCGTTCCCTTTGCTTTCAGGGAGCCGCCAATATTGGCCTTTGCGACAGGACCGAAAGCAGACAGTCGTTCGGCATCAAGATCGAAAGCGATGTCGAGGGTTTTCGCGGCCAGATCGACAGTGCCGCTTGCCTGCGCCATCGCAAATTCCGCATCGAGAGCGGCAGTGTCCAAACGCAATTTCTGTGCGTCCTGATCGAAATCTCCGCGCGCTTTCACGCTGATATTTTCGCCTAAAGTGGCATCAAGAGCGGGGTCGCCCGTCGCGATGCCGCTGGCCGCCACATCAATGTCAAAGGGCAAACCGCCACCATTCACAGCGTTGCCCAGATCAATTTTTCCTGCCAGACGGCCAATGGAGTATTGCTGATAGCGGATCGCCTGACCGTCGATAGTCACATCGACGGCGGGAATGACGAATGGTCCCTTTGCCGTTCCCTTTGCTTTCAGGGAACCGCCAATATCGGCCTTTGCGACAGGACCGAAAGCAGACAGCCGTTCGGCATCAAGATCGAAGGCGATGTCGAGGGTTTTCGCGGCCAGATCGACAGTGCCGCTTGCCTGCGCCATCGCAAATTCCGCATCGAGAGCGGCAGTGTCCAGGCGCAAAAGCTGCGCGTCGCGGTCGAAGGCTCCGCGCGCTTTCACGCTGACGCTTTTGCCTAGAGTCGCATCAAGGGCCGGGTCGCCCGTTCCGATACCGCTGGCCATCAGGTCCAC